>JAITGA010000011.1 GCA_031280955.1 Lachnospiraceae bacterium | reverse complement strand
GCGAGGAATTTTTGTGTAGAGCAAGGAAACGACGATGACTAGTGCCTTAAGGCACGGCCTTTTGGCACATTAAGAGGAGTTGACGAAGCTATACGCTAAAATTATCGTAAATACTTGGCAAAATTTAGTTGTCGGAGCAATATTGCTCCGATTATCAATCCCAATCTTCACCGGCAAGCTTCTTTTGCAACTCCCGCAAACGCCGTTTACGCTCACGGCAATCGGGAATCGTTCTTTCGACAATCGCCCAAAACTGCACCGAGTGATTTAGCTCTTTTAAATGTGCCAGTTCATGGACGACTACATAGTCGATTACACTATCATCTGCCATCAGTAATCGCCAAGAAAAATTGAGATTTCCTTGCGCTGAGCAACTTCCCCAGCGGCTCTTTGCCCCATTTATCTTGACCACAGCGGGGGAAACACCCATCCAACTGGCGAAATAACGGACTTTTTCGCAGATATCTTCTTTTGCAAGCTGACGGTAAATCTTGACACAGGCGGCTTTGATTTGCGGGGGTGTCAAATCAGGCGGCACCGAGAAACAACCGCCGGCGAAACTGGCACGCCTGTCATTTCCGCAGATGATAGGACGTAATACTCCCCGGTATGGTAGTTCATCTCCATATGTTAGCGAAAAATTTTCTCGCTTTGTCAAAAGTTCTGCTGATTTGTCCAGTTGCTTTTTTATCCAGTCAGTTTTACTATGTACAAACTTGTCGATTTCTGACTTACTTACTCGATATGGCGCACGGACTTCAACCTTGCCATCAAGGACAAAGAGGGAGATAGTGCGGCGTTTGGAGCGAGTTATATTATAGTCCAAGTAAACCTCCGGGGAACGGTTGCTTTCACTCAACATCATGGCGGGAATTGGGATACTTGTCAAGTATCGTGCACACGAATTTTGCTTTACATGGATTGCTTCGGCGCAAAACCGCCTCGCAATGACAGCACGGATTTGCCACGCATGTTTTGCCCCGAATTTGCCCCGAATTTGCCCGAATTTACAAATGCCTGAATTTAAGAATAGTTCATAAAAAGCTGTATAAAACATGACAACAGCCCCGGGACAATAGTCTGAAAAAGCGGTTAACTTTTCCACTCTATTGTGCTATAATGACCATATAAGATTATTAAGCTCCCGAATAACATGGAGGGTCGCATTATGGAATATGTTCGTCAAACAATAGGCAGTTCGGCATTAAACGGTATTGTCGAAATCCCACCCACGTTACGCAACAAAAGGGTAGAAATAATTATACTGCCTGTACAGAACGAAGTAACAGAAATACCAAACTATAAATGCAACATCGGGTTTGCCAAAGGTGCAGAAGTTCCCGATAGCTTTTTCGAGCCTCTGCCGGAGGAGGACTTGCAAGCATGGGGTCTGTAAAATATCTCGTTGATACTTGTACTTTTCTATGGGCTGTGCGTGAAAGTCCGAAACTTAGCAACAATGCTAAAAACATAATTGCTGATAAAAGCACACAAAAATTCGTGTCTGCTGTCTGTGCGTATGAAATAATGTACAAGCACAAAATAGGCAAGCTGCACGGCTTTGAAGATGTAGCAGAAAACTATTTTGATATGCTACAAGCGTTCGGTGCTACTGAATTACCTCTAACGGCACAACACGCTCACCTTGCGGGTAAAATGGATTGGGAACATCGTGACCCATTCGACAGAATGTATGCGGCACAAGTGTCTGTTGAAAACATGACACTTTTGACAGATGACCCTGCTTTCAAGGAGTTACCGTGGGTATCACGTTATTGGTAAAAATATCCCTGCTCGTTCATCGGACAGGGAATGAAATTAAACATAAGATAGGAGTATCATCATGGGATTATTCAAACCTGCATGGCAAAGCAAAAATAAAGAAAAAGCGTTAACAGCTTTCGAGAAGAATATACTCCAATCTAAACTTGCCGATATTGCGAAAAACAGCAAGTACGAAAGTTTATTCCTGTAAAAGCAGCTGATAAGCTAACCGATGTGGTTTACTATTACTAAAAGAAAACAAAGGGGGAATCAAATATGGATATTTTTACCGCTATCGAAAAACGCTATTCACACAAGGAGAAATTCCTGCCTACCGCCGTCCCGCTTGCTGATTTGGAAAAAATCGCCGCCGCCGGTCTGGCAGCTCCGTCAGGGACTAATAGTGGTTGTGTAAAACTGATTATTTTGCAAAATCGTGAAGAAATTCAACCTCTATGCGATATTACTCCTACTGATGCACTCCTAACTGCTCCGGCAGTAATAGTCGTCTTTACGGAAAAATCAAAGCAAAACTGGAAGTGCAATTTTGAGCTTGAAGATTATGCTGCCGCCACCGCCCAGATGTTACTGGCGGCAACAGCACTTGGCTATTCCTCGTTATGGCAGGACAGTCCCTTTTTCGTTGCTGACAAACAACGTGCCGCCTGTGAGCTGTTAAATGTCCCACTTGACTATCATCTACGAGTGGTTTTACCAATAGGTTTGCCTGATGGAGAGGGTTCACGGCGGGAGAAACTTCCATTTTCCGCACGGGTGTCGTATGGAAAGTTTGGTAAATGAGGGATTAAAATAGTAAATGATTTATTAAGGAGGAAAAATGAAATTACTTATTATTTCCGGAACGCCGAAAAATGACGGAATAACCCATTCTTTCGTCAAGGTGGCAGTCGATACGGCTATCGAGTTGGGTGTGGAAGTAGAAATGGTGAAACTTTCAAGCCTTAACTTGACGAAGTGCATGATGTGCGATGATGGTTGGGGGATTTGCTTTAATCAACACCGCTGTCTTTATGGCGACACCGACGGTTTCAATGAGCTACAGACAAAGGTGGATAATGCCGATGCATTTGTTTATGTCAGCCCTGTTTATTGGGGTGAAATCAGCGAAGATTTCAAGATTTTCCTCGATAAACTCCGCCGCTGTCAAGCAACAAAGCAATGGAACAGTGATGAAAAAGAGGTCTCTTTCATGATAGGCAAGCCCAGTATCATGGTGGCAGTCGCAGGCGGCGGTGGGGGTGGTATCGTTTCCACTTTTGCCGATATCGAGCGAGCCCTCACCCACATGGGCGGCGATGCCTGGCCACGGGAGCGGGCAGGGGTGTTTGATTATATTGCCGTCAACCGTTGGAATCAAGCCTACAAGCGTGATACCATGAAAGCGGCAGTCACGGCGATGGTGAGTTTCCTCACCCGCCCAAAGGCAGTCAAGGTAATGCCGCAGACTGATTATCAGTTGTTGATAACCTTTGATAATGGCAATGAGCAACTCTTTGATGTTAAACCGTATCTTGCGCAAGATCCGTTTGCTGAGTTAAAGGATGTAGTGTTATTTAATAAAGCCAGAATATCGGGAACTAAGGTAGAATGGCGACCGCGGCTTGATATAGATGTAAATGAGCTTTGCTATTCTGATTGATGTGCGAATAGAGAGATTCCTCTACTTAGGTTCGCTTCATTTTTGCTCCTTTGCAAATGTCGTAACATACACTTTAACAGCTTCAAGAAATTCCTTTGCGTTTTCAATTTGAAGCTGAACGTCAGCCTTTGATATGGTATAGAAATCTTGATAATCGCTGTCATTCCTAATATCGAAGGCATCTTTTATCGTATCGGAAAATTTCACAGAAAACTTTTCTGTTTTAATGTAACGCTTCTGAAATTCTGATATGATGCCAGAGTGCTTTTTAGAGTCAAAACTGTCTAACGCCAATACCGCTCTCATTAAATGAAAGATGCAGTAATAGGAGCGGTTAGCAGCATCTTTGTGGTGATTAATGCTCATGAGTGTTTCTGCTGATTGCAGACATTCACGTGCCTGTTCTATTCTAAATCGCGATAAATCATAAATACTGTACTTATCCATCAACCTCAACTCCTTCCTGTAATACATTCCTGTAGAATGGCAATACATCAACATGATTATAGAATATACCGCTGTTGATGACATGCAAGGAAACAAGCAAGTTGTACTTCAAATCAATCCCATATATGCGTTTATTTATATCTCTGCGCCATTTTGTTGTTTCAGCTCTGGGTACATCCGCAAGTATGCAAATGTCCATGTCTGATTCTGAATCATAATCTCCACGCGCATACGAACCGAAAAGTATTACCTTTTCAAGCCTATCGCCCAAAGTATCTTTTGTTGCATGTACAACCTCGCTAATAACGGCATTTATACGCGGGTCGATAATATTGTTTTGTAACATGATATCGCCTCTTTTCATTTTTCTGGATGTTCTCTGGGAAATGAGTTTTACTGCTCTAACATTTATGCTCATCCTCTCATTTTATGTATTGACAAAAGCTTTGCTCCATTGCTTATATATATTTATCCACTTTAACCTCAATTATGCACCTTAACTACACACAATGCAAGACAAAGTACGCTATATGATTACCTATAGGATTACTTTTCACCACCCCTTTACGCAATATGCCGATACGGGACTCGTGCCGCGGGAACGAACCGGGCGGCGGGGATAGTCCATATCTCTTGGTCGTCGAAGAATATGTGAGGGGCAAATGCTTTTAGGATGGCTTGCTTGTCGATGCCGCCGAGGAAGAAAACTTCGTCGATTCGAACATTCCAAGCACGGAGGGTGCGAATGACACGCTCGTGGGCGGGGACACAGCGAGCAGTCACAAGGGCGGTGCGGATGGGCGAGCTTTCGGCAGGAAATTCACTTTGCAGGTCGGAAATGATTTTTAGGAAGCGGGCAAACGGGCCGGCGGAAAGCGGTCTAAGAGCGTGGCGATGTTCGTTTTCGCTAAATGCTTTGAGTCCGCTGCGGCGAAAAATCGCTTCAGCTTCATCAGAGAACAAGACCGCATCGCCATCAAAGGCAATCCGTATCGGCGAGTAATCACCCTGACGGTATTCGTGGGCACATCCGCAATAAATAATTCCCGCAGCAATCCCGGCATCAATAGCTGATTGGACATCGGCTTCATCAGCCGACAAGAACAAATCAGTCCGAAACGCTTCCAAATATGGAGAAAGCGAAGCCCCGCTTACCAATACAGCCCTCGTGATGTCCAGTCCGTAATGAGTAATCGAGTTGAAAACCCGAAGCGAAGTATCGGGACTGTTCTGTGACATGATAACCACCTCAACCCGCTCCTCACCGCACAGCGTATTGAGATTGAGCAAAGCTTTGACCAAGGCAAACCCCGACCCCGGCGGTAAAACATCATTTTCATGTTCAATCTGATAGCGGCAGTATGCCTCGACCCCCTCGGTTTCAAAAATCGTGTTCTCATGGGTCAAATCAAACAGGGCGCGGGATGATATCCCGACCACCAACCGATACTCATCGGTTTGATATTCATCGCTTGAACGGCTTCTCAAAATGTTAGTTGACATGGCGGCTACCTCCTCTCGATTTTTAGTGTAACAGAACAAATGTTCGTTGTCAATGGCTAATTTGATTTTTTAGTCGTAGTATCCAGTCTCAAATAGATGGATTGCTTCGGCGTGTAAAACGCCTCGCAATGACAGCACACGAACTTTGCTTTGCAAAGTTCTTAGTGCGAAGAATGACAAAAAAGCGTGTCATTCTTCCGGCTTCGGTAAAGGTTGTACGACGAAACCATGGCAGTTCAACTACTACATATCTCATTTTAACATTAAAGGTGGGATGAAAAACGGACTTGCTAAAACATTATTTCTCGATAATAAATCTAATCTAATTCTATAAAGGTCTATCTATAAAAGACTATCCAACAACCTAACCTGCATTCTTGACAATTAAAAGCTCAACGCTGATTCTGTCGCTCATGTTGCCTGTCTTGATTGATTCCTCGGCTTCAACACAGGCGAGGACGGCATTTTGGAGAGCAGCGGCTGAGAAATTGCGTGATTGACTGATATATTTGCCGATGACGAAAGGCGGCAATCCCACCTTGGCGGCGATGGTACGGTTATCCACAGCTTTTTCTGTCAGTTCCTTGACTTGCAGCAAGTTGTTAAACTCCCTCGCTATCAAAAAGAGTATTCGCATCGGTGGTTCTTTGAGGGCAAGCAAATCACGGTATTTATCAAGAGCTACATCGGCTTTTTTGGCGGCTACTGCTCCCACCATTTCAAAAATCATATTATTTATCTGTCCTGTGCATATTGCCTCGACATCGTCGGTAGTGATGAGGTTTCTGCCATATGTATAGCAAATCAACTTTTCCAGTTCAGAATAAATATTATCCATGGCGAAACCACTTTTAATAAGGAAGAGGTTGACAGTATCCGTATCCATCTGCTTTTCATCTTTATCCAACAGGCTTTTTATCCAACGGCGTAGGATATCCTCGTTTTGTACCGGGAACTCTATCGCTCCACCGCCGGCAGATACCTGTTTAAACATTCTTTGGCGTTTATCGATATCTATTTCCACGAAAAGTAGTGATGTGGTCAGGGGAATCTTTTTCAAGTAGTCGAGCATCTTTTCGTTGGCAGACTTGAACAAACCGCTGTTTTCCCATATGATGACACGTCTGTCGGTCAAAAAAGGCAACGTTTCTGCCAGTTCAATCACCTCTCTGACAGTTATGTCATTTCCCTCAAAATAGTGATAATTCATCGTATCGCCATCACTTACCAACGCACTTTTGAAACGATGACGGTACTGACGGCGCAAATATGGCTCTGCGCCATAGAAAAGGTATATTTGCTTCAAGTCACCCGACTTCAAAGCTTCATTAAACACTTTCATGGTGGTACTCATGTGATATTTATATCCTCAAATTAGTTTGACAGAGCCTGAGCTTGGGCATTGGCACGGATGACAGCTTCTATTTCTGCACGTTCACGGGCAATAATCTCATTTGCCACATCGGAATCGAGGAAGAAGTCCCAATCATGCGGACACATGACGATATTGACCTGGGGAATGATTTGCAGCGATATCGTACCGTCATCATTTAATACTTCCTCATGGATATAACCTTCGCCCACCAAAACTGCTGCCGAACCGCTCCCCGCCCACAGCGATGGGTCTTCAGGGGGGTCAATGTCGATTACACCGGGGATTTGGAACGGACAACTGGGACTGGCGGGTAAAAGCCAATACTGGCAAATAATCCCCTGATAATGAGCATTGCAAAAGTCGGTAGGTACTGTTCCCACGGCAAAATATTCACTGCGAAGGGTTTCTTTTTGCACACAAAGTCCCGGCAAGGGAAGTTTGCCCGAGCGTGAACAGATCGTTTCCGTAACGATATCACTGGGAATAGGGAAATCCCGATACGGCAAATCTTCATGTACCCGCTCCATCACCAATCGCCACAGGCGGCGTGACGTACCACGCTCACTATCACCGCGCATATCGACATTGTTGTCAAAGCCCGTCCAAACGGTAGCAGTATAGTAAGGCGAATATCCGGCAAACCAGACATCATTGTAGCCTGTCGTCGAGCCGGTTTTGCCCGCAAGTGCCATGCCGGGGAAACGTGCCGCCGTACCCGTACCCGGAGCAACGAAAACATCTGCCATTGCATCGGTGAGCAGAAACGCCGTACTTTCTTTGAGAACTTGGCGGGTCTCAGGGGTGGTATTATCGAGCAGGATATTTCCGTCATAATCATAAACACGGGTATAAAGCCGCGGGCGGACATACACGCCGCCATTGGCAATTGTAGCATATGAGGCATTCATTTCCAGATTGGTGACACCGATGGTTATTCCCCCCAGTGCCAGTGAGGGTACTATATCTGACAAAATCAAACCACCGACCTCCATTCTCTCCACCAAAGTCGTGAAGCCGAAATTGAGCAGGTATTCAAAGCCAAGTTGCGGGGAAATCTGGGTCAAAGTCTTAACGGCAATGATGTTCATCGACTCTTGCAAGGCGCTACGGTAAGAAGCCAGTCCTTTGTAACCAACTGAGCTTGACCACCAGTTGTTGACGGGACGACCATCGGGGTAGTTGAAAGGGGCATCTTTTTGTACTGAAGCGAGGGTCATACCCGCCGAATCAAGAGCAGGAGCGTAAACAGCGACTGTTTTGAATGTTGAACCCGGCTGCCGCCGTGTGGAGACGGCACGATTTAGGGTGCGACTGGCGGTTTTTTGCCCGCGTCCGCCAATCATTGCCAGTACTTCCCCTGTATATTGGTCAGCAACTATCAACGAGACCTGCGGTTGCGCAGTCAAGTTTATTCTCTCTGCTAAAACCTCATCACCATCATCCATAACCGCTTCCTTGTAGTTTTCGATCGCTTCATGGGCGGCTTCCTGCGAATCAAAGATAAGATTGAAGCCACGATTGGTCTCTAAGAAGAAGAGTCTGAACATTTCCGTAGAGTGGTTTTTGCGCTCACCACCAGCGGTAGTAATCGTCAATTCATAGTTTAACAGCCACTTCACGTTGGGGGGGTAATTTTCTTCATTGGCAAATACTTCATCACTGATACGCTGGATATGCGGGTCTTGTGTCGTGTGAATCTTTAGTCCCCCTGAATAAAGCAAATAATAAGCCGTCGAATCACTATAACCTGCTGCCAACAAATCATGAAGCACCTCATCAATGAGGGCATCAACGAAGTAAGAATTGGCGGCTTCGCTATCGACTTGCTCATCAATGATTTGAATCCTGGCATAGACATCATCAGCAATGGCGATATCATATTCAATTTGGGTGATATATCCTTGTTCAAGCATATTGCCCAGAACCCGGCGGCGGCGACCTTCGTTTTCCTCAGGGTTGCTGATAGGGTTGAAGCGGGTCGGATTTTGGGTAATCGAAGCGATGACGGCACTTTCGGATATGGTCAGTTCATTTACAGGTTTGTTAAAATAACGAAGCGATGCTGCCTGGACGCCAAGGGTATTTTGCCCGAGATTGATACTATTCATATAATTGACAAGGATATCAGCTTTGTGATGGATTTTCTCGGTTTCAAGAGCGAGGTATTGTTCTTGAATTTTCCGTTTGGCTTTTTCTGCCATCGTCGTTTCTCCCGTCCAATCGGTAAAGACGGTATTTTTCAAAAGTTGTTGGGTAATCGTACTCGCTCCCTCGGAGAATATGCCGGATGTGAGTCCGACATACGCCGCCCGGATAATACCTTTGATGTCAATCCCATTGTGTTCGTAGAAGCGTTCGTCTTCAATGGAAACGAAAGCGTCTGCCAGATGTTGGGGAATCACATCCCTGCCGACAGGGATACGGTTGGAATTGGTCGCCACGAGTTTGGCTATTTGGTTGCCCTCACGGTCAAAGGCAAAGCTCGAATAGCCTATCGGAATGACACTAATGTCACTTACGTCAGGTGCGGTGTCGATGACTCCTTGGAAAACACCGAAACCAGCACTGGCGGCGATGATTCCTATCGCTAGTATCGCCATGATAATGAGGCTAAAGACATTGAGGGTAAACTTTTTGCCCCATTTCTTTCCCAGTGCATGGAGGTGTTTTTGTTTGGCGCGGATTCCTCTTTTGCCGTAGTTCATGTAATTAACTCCACTACTCACTACCCAAATGGGTTTTCGCTCTTGTATCTGGTACATTCGGGTTGGATAATGCCGATTTCGTCAGGGCATACACCAATGTATTTGAACACCTCGAAGAGTTCCTTGCCAAAATGTCCAAATGCGACCGCACCATGATGAGGATAGCCGCTCTCGATCAGGACATGGCGGTAAAAACGCTTCATATCTTTGATGGCGAAAACACCGATGCCGCCGAATGAACGAGTTGCCACCGGCAGGACTTCACCCTCGGCGATGTAGGCACGCAGGATGTTGTCAGCGGTTGACTGGAGGCGGAAGAAAGTGATGCCGCCCGGCACGATGTCACCCTCCAGAGTTCCTTGGGTCACTTCCTCCGGCAAGGCACGCGCCATAATCAGCTGATGCTTCATGCTGCAAGCCGATAGCTTTTTGGCATTGGTATTGCCGCAATGGAAGCCCATAAATGTATCGGTGTGCTGATAATCGAATTTTCCCTTGATTGATTCTGTGTACATATCGCCGGGAACGGTATTGTTGATGTCAAGCAAGGTAACAATATCACCGCTGATAGCGCAACCGATATATTCACTCAAAGCACCATAGATATCTACTTCGCAGGAAACAGGAATCCCCATCCCTGTCAGCCGTCCGTTGACATAGCAAGGAACGAAACCAAACTGGGTCTGGAAAGCCGGCCAGCATTTTCCGGCAATAGCAACATATTTGCGATAGCCTTTGTGGGCTTCAATCCAATCAAGCAAAGTCAGTTCGTATTGGGCTAGTTTAGGCAAAATACTTGGTTTTTGGTTGCCTTCTCCCAGTTCTGCTTCCATTTCCTTGACTTTGGCAGGAATCCGAGGGTCGTTTTCGTGCTTTTTGAATGCCTCGAAGAGGTCAAGTTCGGAATTTTCCTCTATCTCAACACCGAGGTTGAAGAGTTGTTTGATAGGAGCATTGCAAGCAAGGAAATTGAGCGGACGTGGCCCGAAACTGATAATTTTCAAGTCTTTGAGAGCCATAATAGCACGGGCAATCGGGACAAAACCGTTAATCATCGCCGCACATTCCGAAGCTGTACCCACGGGATATTCAGGAATATAGGCACGAACATTACGGAGTTTCAAATTGTAACTGGCATTGAGCATCCCGCAGTAAGCATCACCGCGCCCACCCATCAAATTGTCTTGGGTCTCTTCAGCGGCGGCAACGAACATCACCGGCCCGTCAAAGTGTTTTGCCAAAAGGGTTTCGGCTATTTCGGGACCGAAGTTGCCAAGGTACACGCATAGGGCGTTGCAACCCGCATTGCGGACATTCTCCAGAGCTGCCACCATATGAAGCTCGCTTTCGACGATACATATGGGACATTCGTAAATATCCTTTTGGTCAAATAGTTCATTGTAAGCCTTGACTAGGGCTTCCCGTCTGTCAACGGACAATTTTTCGGGAAAACAGTCACGGCTGACGGCTACGATTCCGATTTTTACTTGGGGCAGATTGTTCATCTTCTTCCTCCTGTTCCTTTGCCAATAATGTTGTTTTGTTACTGTTGCTTACTATGGATTGCTTCGGCGTGTAAGACCGCCTCGCAATGACGGCACACGAACTTTTCTTCCACTGGTCCTTGTGGATTGCTTCGGCGTGTAAGACCGCCTCGCAATGACGGCACACGAATTTTGCTTCTACTGTTCCTTGTGGATTGCTTCGGCGTGTAAGACCGCCTCGCAATGACGGCACACGAACTTTGCTTCCGCTGTTCCTTATGGATTGCTTCGGCGTGTAAAACCGCCTCGCAATGACGAAGCCGTTTGTATTTACGTATTATTCATACTCGCAAACACCGGTTTCAGAGCCGGATAAATACTTCTGAACTGTTGGTAGCGTTGCTCGTATTTTGCCACGATCGCAGGGTCGGGTTCAACAGTCGCCTTGACCCGCACGATTTGCTTCGCCGCAGCGACAACATCAGGATATTCACCGCAAGCAACCGCCGCCAACATCGCCCCACCCAGAGCCGGACCTTCTTCGACTTCGAGGACATCGACCTTGATGTTCATAATATTGGCGATTATCTGCCGCCATATTTTGCTCTTCGCTCCGCCACCGCATACTTTCGTCCGCTCAATCACAAGACCCAGCGACTTTGCCACTTCCAGTGAGTCACGCAGGGCAAAAATAACCCCCTCCAGTGCCGCTTGATTCATATCAGTTCTGCTCGTATCCATCGACATCCCGATGAAAACACCACGGGCATTGGGGTCATTGTGCGGTGAACGCTCACCCATCAGATATGGCAGGAAGTAAACACGGTTGTCGCCAAGAGCAGAAATTCCCTTTTCTTCGCTGTAATAATCAGTTGTGCCGATGATTTCCTCAATCCACCAGCCATTGGCGGCAGCGGCAGAAAGCACGACCCCCATCAAATGATAGTGACCGTCGGCATGAGCAAAAGCATGGAGGGCATTGTTTTGGTCAACGCCGAACGAAGCGGCAGAGATAAATATCGTCCCGCTTGTGCCAAGGGAAATATTACACATCCCATCTCCGACTGTTCCTGTTCCTACTGCGGCGGCGGCATTATCTCCTGCTCCGGCGGCTACTTTGACCGACTGAGACAATCCAAGCTCAGAAGCAACGGCAGCTGTGACTGTACCGGTCACTTCGTAACTTTCGTATATTTTCGGCAACATATCCGTCGATATCGCACAGATATCGCACATTTCCTGTGACCATGTGCGATTTTTCACATCTAGGAGCAACATTCCCGAAGCATCAGATACATCCGTTGAGAAAACTCCGGTCAAGCGATAAGCGAGGTAATCCTTGGGTAGCATTATCTTACGGATACGGGAGAAATTGTCTGGTTCGTTGTTTTTGAGCCACAGGATTTTCGGGGCAGTAAAGCCGGCAAAAGCGATGTTGGCTGAATATGCCGAAATCTTGTCACGACCGATTTCTTCATTGAGGAAGTCACATTCTGCTGCCGTGCGGCTGTCATTCCAGAGTATCGCCGGACGGATTACTTCGTCATTTTCATCTAGAATGACCAAGCCGTGCATTTGTCCGCCAAAACTGATACCTGCCACTTGCGAGCGGTCAACATCCGTCAACAGTTCTTTGAGACCAACGATAGATTGACTGTACCAGTCAATAGGGTTTTGCTCCGACCATCCCGGTTTGGGAAAGGATATCGGATATTCCTTGGCGACAATTTTCTTGATTTCGCCTCCTGCATCCATCAAAAGCAGTTTGACAGCACTCGTACCTAGGTCAATTCCGATATATAACATGGTGTTCTCCTTGTGGTGGTGTTTTTGTTCATGATGAAATTATAGCAAATTTTGAGCGGGTTGACAAGTCGAGGGTAGGTTAGCGAGATTGCGGGTCAAGCCCGCAATGACGGAACACGAACTTTGCTGCCTCTGCTCCTTGTGGATTGCTTCGGCGTAGAAAACCGCCTCGCAATGACGGCTCTTTACAAAATACAGCGAACTTTGCTATACTACAATTTAATACTCTACAGTTTACGATACTACAGTTTGGAATATCATAGTTTAGTACACCACAGTTTGGTAAACTGGAGATTAACAAACTATGAACGAAAGGCAGGTAAAAATAATGAAAAGTGAAATCCGTGATATCAACCTTGCCCCGGATGGGCATAAAAAAATCGCATGGGTAAAGGCGAACATGCCTTTATTACGAGGAATTGAGGCGGAGTTTTTGGCAAGCAAACCATTTGTGGGAGTACGAATAGCCTTATCCATCCATCTGGAAGCGAAAACAGCGTATCTGTGCCATGTCCTGCGTTCAGGCGGTGCAGAGATGTTCGTCACCGGCTCGAACCCGCTTTCAACACAAGACGATGTCGCCGCTGCCCTCGTTGATGCGGGAATGGTGGTCAATGCTTGGTACGATTCCACACCCGCCGAATATGAAGCGCATATCCGCCGCACTGTAGAATGTGCCCCCGGGATAGTGATTGATGATGGCGGCGATTTGGTACAAATGCTGCATCTGGAATATCCGCACTTACTCCCCGGTATCATCGGCGGCTGTGAGGAAACGACCACCGGGATTTTGCGGCTGTTAGCGATGGAAAAAGAGGGTGCACTCAAATTTCCGATGATTTTGGTCAATAATGCCCAATGCAAGCACTTGTTTGACAATCGTTACGGAACGGGGCAGTCAGTTTGGGACGGTATCAACCGTACCACCAATCTCACCGTAGCAGGCAAAACCGTGGTAGTCGCCGGTTACGGTTGGTGCGGCAAAGGCGTGGCAATGCGGGCAAAAGGTTTCGGAGCGGCAGTTATCGTCACCGAAATCGACCCTGTCAAGGCGATTGAAGCCCTGATGGATGGCTTTTCGGTCATGACCATGAATGAAGCGGCTCCGCTTGGTGATATTTTTATCACTGTGACCGGATGTAATGATGTCGTTGGCGAAGCCCACTTCCCCTTGATGAAAGATGGGGCTATCATGTGCAATGCCGGACACTTCGACGTGGAAGTCAATGTCAAGCGTTTGTCAGAAATAGCGGATCAAATCGAGGACAAAAGAAAAGATATCGTCGGTTATCGTCTCGGCACAAAATGGCTCAATGTCCTAGCGGGGGGACGGCTGGTTAATCTGGCTGCCGGCGATGGTCATCCTGCGGAAATCATGGATATGAGTTTTGCCATTCAAGCCCTGAGTGCCCGCTATTTGATTGAAAATAAAGGGAAAATCACGAAAATGACTATGGATGTCCCTGAAGACATCGACCAAAGCGTTGCCCTTAGGAAACTCACTTCACTTGGTATCGCCATCGACTCCTTGACGGCGGAACAGGCAACATATATGGAGGGATGGCGCGTTGACTAAACAAACCCCGATGATGAAACTCGCCCTAACAGGCGTAATCGCCGCTACCGCCTACGTGCTTTTTACCTTTCTCAGGATTCCCATGCCCGGCGGTTTGACTGCCGTTCATCTAGGCAATGCTGTTTGTGTGTTGGGAGCGTTGCTTTTGGGCGGTGTGTATGGCGGTCTCGGCGCATCTTTGGGCTTGGTGATAGCTGACCTCACCAGTCCTTACTTCATATTTGCCCCGACTACATTTGTCCTCAAGCTCTTAATCGGGCTTATTACCGGATTCATTGCCCATCGAATCGGCAAAATCAATGGGGAAAATGACCCGAAAAAGGTCTTTATGTGGACTAGTCTGGCGGCAGCGGGCGGGCTTATGTTCAACATGGTGGTCGCTCCCTTGGTCAATTATTATTATCAGGTTTTGCTGTTGGGGAGGTCAACCGCAGATATTACCCTTAGCTTCAATATTCTCGCTTCGGTAATCAATGCCGTGACCTCACTGGTTGTTTCCGTATCTGCTTACATAGCCCTCCGTCCGGCGCTCAAAAAGATTGGCTTCTTAGAGTAAATTTGTTGCGCCGGTGGAGGTCCGTCCGGCGCTGAAAAAGATTGGATTCTTGGAGTAATTGCTTCGCCGCCCATATCTGTTTATCTAAAATACACGCTAATACTACCAATAGAAGTCGTGAGTGTCATCTTTTTGTCCGCCCGATTGTCAACACGGCGTTCACTATTCATCCCTGCCAGACTAATATCCCCGGCACTTATCGCTCCTAGTGAGCAAGAAAGATCATAGTCAAAATCACTTTGACTGCCGTTAATATGAAGACTGGCACTACCGATATCGCAACTAACGGTGACATTGCCGTTCACACTCCCGCTAAAAGAAGCTGCTCCGACGGCAACACTCAAATCAAGCTGTCTCGCCGTCATCCTGATCATGTCAAGAGCACCCACACCGACACTCGCTGTCAGTCTGTTGAGTGTGAGTTCAGTCATTTCCATTGAACCGACTCCGACTTCGACTTCCATCTCATCAAGGACGATTCCCGCAGGTACATACAAGGTTATCGTGTTGATGCTGCGTAAATTATTGCTTCTGCGATTATGCCAACTACTGCTGTAATCGAAACCATCAACGAACAAGGTATTGCCATCAGTATAGAAGTTACAGTCTCCACCACCCCTAATCCGTACCTTGAACGTATCCTCGTCATGGATGCGAATATCAAACTTACCCACACCGACACCAATTTGCATCCGATTGATGCCATTACTGCTTATCTGGGCGTCAAACTCGCGGTTACTCATTCTTTCGCCATTGACACTCAGATAGCGAGAGTTATTGTCATTCCACCCAATTTGCCAACCGGAGCTCGAGAAATGCAGGAATCTATTCCCATAAAAATCCCAACTTTCTCCCGACAAGACTTCACGAATGATATAGCGACCGCCGACGGCAGTAGCGATTATCCCGGAAAAAAGTCCCATCCCAATCATAATTGCCGCAGTTATCAAGCATATCTTTACAAACTTAATCATTTTTTGCTCCTTTCTTACGAGAAGTAATTTTCCTAAACAAATCACATATCCCATTCCACAAAAAGGGAATCAGTTTCCCACATACAAGTACTATAATAGCAAGGAATATCGCCCCAAAGCCGGTTGTCAAAAGCCCTGCCGATAGTAGAGATAACCCTACCAACGGTGAACCAAAAAGAGCGATGAACCCGGCAATGACAAGGCTGAAACCTCCCAGTAAAAGAGCGAGGAATACTGCCACAAATGCCACCGCCACGCCGAATATCGCTCCGGCAATACCTAACAATACTCCTAGCAAACCGCCGCCAAGCCCGATGAGTAACGGCGAAGCGAGGATGACAAGGATAATGATTATCGCAATTTCGCCACTCGAACGTTGTCTTTTGCCGGGGTTGGGGTTATTTTGTGCCGTTTGTTCTGTTCCCTGCCCGCTCCCCGCCGCACTGTGGTAACTCATGACTTGATTCCCGCCGCCGCTCTCGGCATTGCTCCTAAAGCCTGCTTCGGTAAACTCACCGCCGCCGCCATCAAGTCCCTCTTTGATCGTTGCCGCCACTTTTTCCGGCGTTCCGAGGGCTTCCAGCACCGCCGCTTCGTTTTCCTTGCCGCTGTCGCTGATATAGCTATCGTAATACATCAACGCTTCCTCGCGCTCACTTGGGGACAAATCCGCCAGTAATTCCTCAAGTCGGCGCATAAACTCCCATCTGCTCATTGTCTTCATTCCATCTTTCCTCCCTCAAAAATATTGGTTATCTTTGCTGAATAGTTGCGCCACTCTCCCTCATAGAGGTTGAGCTGACGGCGGCCTTTTTCCGTCACTTGATAATAGCGGCGATTGCGCCCGGCAAATTCCATATCGTATACATCAAGGCACTCATCCTTTTGTAATCGCCTTAGCACCGGGTAAAGTGTGGATTCCGAAAGCTCAATTGCTGTCCGCACTTCCTGGGTGATTTTGTATCCGTATGTTCCTTGCGGTTCTCGTGATACCACCGCGAGGACGATGGCATCCAGTAACGCCGCTCCTGTGTTAAATACCATGCGTGTCTCCTTTCCGGAAAATTGTCTTGCACGTTTCGCCTTGGTACGATCGAAACAACCTTGTTCATGCGTACCGTACCGTTTTGCAACGGGCCGTTTACGACAGGCCGTTTTGCGGCAGGCGATTTAGTTTGTCCAATACTATACGGCGTATAATATTGTGTGCTGTTCATACTATACGACATATAATATTGATTGTCAAGGGGTAAAGAAACCTAAAAATCTTTCAAAGATTTTTAGGTTTCTTTCAAAAATCTAAAAATATCTATAGATATCTTTAGATTTCTATGAATCTTTCGAGTTTACAAATGTCTTCATACTCAAAAAAGAGACCGCAAAGCGGTCTCTTTTCAATAATACTTTACAACATTTGCCTGATACTAAAATCAGTCGGTAGGAAGCATGGTGGCACTGCCGTGGACTGAAGCCCAAAGCTCGGTGCGTTCATCAATAGCGGCTTGGGCAAAGGCACTCAGCAGAGTTGCCATTTCCGAATCATAGACAGCATCAAAGTCATCAACGGAAGCGACGATAGCTCTGGCAAAAGCGGCGTTGCCGCGCTCGCGAATGGTGTCACCCATACCATCTTCTGCTGCTACCGATGGTGTACCGACGTTGCCGAGGATACGGACATCAGTAGATTGAACCGTCATCGATGCCTCAATGAGACGAGGATCAACACCGGCATAACCGAGGGCGCGTGAGCGGCTGGTGAGGTCGAAATCACCAAGGTCAAGGCCATTGGTCGGCATATTGAGGTCATAGTTCATGCCTGAGGTCATCGCATGACGATCACCGGATTCAACGGGCAGAGTTCTAAGTGCGCCGTCAGGCATTACTTCGTGGTTGATACCTTCTACACCAGTTTGCAGGAACTTGGTTACATCAGCGCGGGAAAGGAAATCCCAGTAAAGCAGGGCGGCGATAGGCTCGCTGCTGGTTGCAGGAACGAACATATTGCGGTCGATGGCCGCGCCGAGGATTTTACGGTAGTAACCGGCATCATTTTGGAAAGTGTTGACGGCGATGAAGTTCGCTTGATCGCCTTGGGAAGCGTGCATACGCCCTGTCCAACCATCTTCACCATCACGGTAAGGCTGATCCCAGCTGTGTCCGGCAATAGCACCTACGAAACCGGAGCGGAGCATATTGTCAGCAGTATCATCGCCGCCGCCAAAGAGGGCAAAGTCAGGGTGCATGAGACCTTCATTGTACCATCTGTTGAGAACACGGATGGCTTCTTTGACACCGGGACGGAAGAATGATCTTGCGCCGCCGGAATCGTAGATATAAAGATCTCTGTCGGTAATGTCATTGGGGATAAAGCTCTCAATGAGGGGACCTGCTACCCAACCCACATCTTCAGTCATGTGAAGAGGGATCAGTTGAGCGGCATCTGCTCCGAGAAGTTGGTCGGCATTGTCACGGAAAGCGATAAGTGCAGCTTCGTATTCAGCAAGGGTTGTCGGCAGAGCCATACCCAGTTCTGCGAGCCAGTCTTCACGGATAAAAGGTACAAATCTTTGGTTGAACGGTTGCATACCAATGATTGACCAGACGGTGCCGGTCTCATTGTCGCGGTTCCAGAAGAGACGCATTGATGTCAGTCTTTCCCAAAGGTTGGGGAAAACTTCCTGACTGCCGGTAAGATAAGGGGCAAGGTCATGAACCGCTCCCTGGTTGGCAAAAGTCTCAATGACGGGATAGTTGAACGTATAACATACGTCCGGTGCCGCGCCTTCAGCTAAAAGCAGGGTAAGATCATCTACTTCTGACCAACGGCCGATTTTCTGATACTCTACGACAACGTTGTGTTCGCGGAGCATACCTTCTTTGACATAATCAGTAAAGGCATTGTCGGTCGGGTCAGTTTCGGTGTCACGATCCCAGATAAGTACGGAGATAGTGCGTTGGTCAACGAAACGGCGGTCATTGTCAAGACCCCATTCCGCCCACTGGCTGACATCGACAGGGGGTTCGTCATCAGGTATGACAACGACTGGCGGATCTACGGGAGCGACCGGGGTGACGGGTGTGTCTTCTACCGGGTCGTCGGTACATGCGACCAGCAGTGTTGCCAGAAGTGATACTGCTAGTAAAAGTGCCAAGAACTTTTTCATTTTTTCCTCCTTCATAAAATAAGTCTCTTAGCCAATAGTTCCCGGTGGGTCGGCTGTTTTGCTTTGCCACCATTTGGTACTTTAGTTCTTTTATGAATAAGCGTGGATAGTATTTTATCCAAGCAATATTCCAATATTTTCAAACACTAGGTAATTTATCAAAGTTCCTATGTTTTGTCAAATCCGCCACTTTGCTCTGTGAGTGGATTGCTTCGTCGCACTGCGTGCTTCTCGCAATGACAGCACACGAACTTTGCCACGCATGTTTTGCAACGCAAAACTGCGTTACGAAGTTCTTTGTGCTGAAGAATGACGATAAATCATGTCATTCTTCTGACGAGTACGAGGGCGGCACACTCCATATCTGCGCAGCAGATTGGACTCCCAATATGGATTGCTTCGTCGCACTGCGTGCTTCTCGCAATGACGGAACTTTATTCCTTAATTGCTCCCAAGGTAACTCCGGCGACGAAGTACTTTTGCAGGAATGGGTAAACAATCAATATCGGAATAGTAGCAATTACAATCGTTGCTGTCCGTGCTGCTTCGGGCAAACCAATAGCAGCTCCCGAATCCATCAGCGCCGAATCGACACTCTGAAGCCCCTGTTGGATGCGGTAGAGTAAAAGCTGAATCGGGAAAAGCTTGTCCTCGGTACGAATATAAATAAGGGCATCACCGTATCCGTTCCAACGCCCGACGGCATAAAAGAGCGAAATCGTAGCAAGCACCGGCTTTGATAGGGGTAGATAAATATATATTAGCACTGCCAACGGTCCGCCGCCGTCTATCTCTGCCGACTCACGGAGGCTATCGGGGATACCGTAAAAGAACGAACGCATCAGTATCACGTTGAAAACACTAAGCGCACCCGGTAAAATGAGAACGAGGGGATTGTCAATCAGACCCAGACTTCTCATCAGGAGGAAGTTGGGAATCATGCCGGCACCAAAGTACATGGTAAAAATCAAGAGGGCGTTGATGACCGTCCTGCCTTTTAGCTCCCTGTAAACGAAAGGATAAGAGCAAAGAACGGTGAGGGTCAGCGAAACCACCGTGCAAATGGCGGTGAGGATGGCTGTCCAACCGAGGGCACGGGGGTATTTGGCATCACTCCAGACGATGCGGAAAGCATCGAAGTTGAGCCCAATCGGGAAAAGTCCCACTTCACGGCGAATCAAAGCCTCGGGTGAACTCATGGCACGAGAGAAGACATTCATCATCGGGAAGAGACAAACCATTATCAATATAAGGAAGATGAAGACTATGACCCAGTCGCCTACTTTGGAAGTATTATATCTCATATTCGCTCACCTCCTCACAGAATCCCGCGTTCGCCGCTCTTCTTGGCGATAGCGTTGGCACCAAAGAGTAAGACAACCGATACCACCGACTGGAAAAGTCCGACGGCGGCCGCCAGCGACTGATCCATGCCCCTGACACCCCTGTTGTACACGAAAACCTCTATAACATCGGAAACACCGTAGATGAGCGGATTGCGCATTGCCATAATCCGTTCAAAGTTGTTGCCCATGATTCCGCCGATGTTGAGTATCAGTAAGATGATGATGACGGAACGGATACCGGGCAAGGTAACGTGCCAAATCATGCGGAAACGCTTTGCCCCGTCAACGGCAGCGGCTTCATACAGTTCGGAGTTGATGCCGGTAATGGCGGCGAGGAAAATAATCGTCCCCCAACCCATCCCTTGCCAGATACCGATGAAGACATAGGAAAAAACCCAATGGGTGGCTTGGGTCAGGAAGGGAATCTGAGTCCCCAAGGCATTGTTCACCATTCCTGCTGCTCCCAGTACCGAAGTCGCAATACCGCCGATAATCGCCCATGAAAGGAAATGCGGCATGTAAAGTATCGTTTGGGTGACACGCTTGAATTTTTGCATTCGTAGTTCATTTAATAAGATAGCGAGGATAATCGGGACGGGGAAACCGAGAACAATTTGTAGAATACTAAGGACAAAGGTGTTTCGTAGGGCTTCGATGAAAATCGGATCATTGAAAGCTTTGATGAAATATTCAAAACCATTGTCGCCTGCCCAAGGTCGGTCAAGTACCGGCCAAAGAAACATATTGTCCTTGAAAGCGGCTAGAATGTTGACAATCGGCAGGTATCGGAAAATGAAGACCTGCGACAACGGCAACAAAAGCATCGCATAAAGCATCCAATATCGTTTGAGGTATTGGAGACTGTTTTGCTTCTTTTTCGTGGTTGATATCGGTTCAGCGGCTTTAATCGGAATCACCTCCATCTGAATTTACTTGGCACAGTCGTAACTCAATATGCGAGTGGACATAGTTTTCTAGTGAAATCCCCAGTTGTAATTATATATGTTAATTTTACACTTGACAGTAGCTAATAGGAATGGATATACTAACAAGAAGATGGATTTATTAGAGATTTTTAATGGTTATACTTTTGACAGGGGGAAAAAATGAGTACTTTTACTGAGGACGACCACGCCGCAGAGCCGCTGCCGGAGGATATTTATCCCTTAATTGGATATTTCGTCCATCGAAAATGCACTCCCAGTTGGATTATCAAGAAATGTGTGACCGATGGCATCAATGTGATTTATGTAATCAGCGGGAAAGCTACATTTGTAATAAATAATGAATCTCATCGGGTGAAACAGGGGGATTTGCTTTGTATTCCCACTAATTCTTCATTGTTTGCCTTTACCCATGCCGAGGATTTGATGGAGTGTTATTCAGTGGCGTTCAAGCTCCTTGATGGCAACGGGCAAATTCGGGGATTACCGCTTCCGTTGGTGAACCATATTGGAATTTTCCCGGAAATTATTTCCCTTTTTGCCAATCTCAACAATGTGTGGCTGCGCCAGAGTGTGGGTTATGACTTGGAAGCGCGGGCAAATATGATGTTGATAATCCTGCGTTTCTATAAATTGCTTCTCTATGATGAAATGCACACGATTACTGATAATCGAATCAATGATGCGATTCGTTATATAACTGATAATTATGCTTCTGATATTCATATTGAAGACTTGGCGGCTCTGAGCAAGCTTAATCCTCATTATTTCGGGGTGTTGTTTCAGAAATCAACGGGAATGACGTTCCGCCAGTATCTGACCGCCATCCGGGTAAATAATGCGGAAATGATGCTCAAACACCACCGCCATAGTATTGGCGAGATTGCTGAGATATGCGGGTTTTCGGATGCGTGTTATTTTAGTAGGGTCTATAAAAAGGCGCGGGGGGTTTCGCCGTCGAAGGTATAGCTCCCTTACTTTTCCATCTTCCATAAGTATGCACGATAAGGGGCGAGGATTGAACCGCCGCCAAAATCAAATTTTTCTCCTGTTATTAAGTCATAAGCCTCGCCACAGCCGGCATCAAAATGAGCGGTGTGCGGGGTTGCTTCTATATTGATAGCAACAAGTACCCGCTCATCTTCGGTTTTACGTTCAAAGATACATTGTCTGTTGGTGAGATAGACGGAGCGGAAAGTACCGTGGCAGAGGGCGTTGGAGGCTTTCTTCGCCGCGGCAAGGCGGGCAATGTACGCACTAAGCTCATTGAAAATGGGTTCATCATAGCTGAGGCGAAGGCTGGGGTCGCCATCCTTTTTGTCCCCTTTTGCCCCCCATTCACTACCATAATAAACACAGGGGATGCCCGGCATCGCAAAGCAGAGGGCATAAATGAGCGGCAGGTGGTTTTCATTTTCCAGTTGGCTGGCGATACGGGAGACATCGTGGTTGTCAACGAAGGAAAACATATGGAGTCCCTTGTAAAGTGTCCAGTTCTCAGATCCGAACTGGCGGAGCAGGGAGTGGATGATTTCAAACATGTTGGCACTATTGAAACTGGAGAAAAGTCCTTTGTAGCACTCATAGTTGGTCGCCGAATGGAGCATTTCGCTGTTCACCAGGCGGCTGTAGTCACCGTGTAGCATTTCCCCGAGGATGAAAAAATCAGGCTTCAGCTGTTCGCAAAAGCGGCGGAGGTTTCTGAGGAAGCCCTCGTCCAGGCAGTAAGCGACATCAAGGCGCAGACCGTCGATATCGAACTCTTCCACCCACATCCTAACAGCGGCGAATATCATCTCCTCGACTTCGGGGTGGCGCAGATTCAGTTTGACAAGGTCATAGTGACCTTCCCAACCCTCATACCACAGTCCGTCATCGTAGTTTGAGTTGCCGTCAAGGTTGATGTTGAACCACGAGAGGTAGCGAGAATGTTCCCGATTGGCTATGACATCAAGGAAAGGAGCGAAACCACGCCCAACATGATTGAAAACACCATCAAGAACGATGCGAATGTCGTTTTCGTGGAGTTTCTCGCAGATGCGGCGAAAGTCACTATTACTACCCAGGCGGGTATCAACCTTTTGGTAGTCGCGGGTGTTGTAACCGTGGGTGTCGGACTCAAACAGCGGCGAAAGGTAAACGGCATCGACCCCGAGGCGTTTCATGTGGGGAATCCAGTCGCTGATTTTATCAATACGGTTGACGAAGATACCGTCGTTTTCAAAGGGAGCGGCACAAAAGCCGAGGGGATAGATTTGGTAGAAAATACTGTTATGTGACCACATGGGAGTCTCCTTTGGTGGGGGTGGGGGCGTGTAGTGTACTGACACGGTAATCTAAGGTAATTGACTTGCTTACTGTATCATGAGTTGGCGAAGATGACAAGAGGGGTTGGTTGATATTACTGTAGTTATAGGGTATAATTGGGTTGGAAATTATTAGTTTTAGCTTCATTTTGCTATAATCAGAGAGGGAACAGTTCTTGAAATTTGAGTGGGACGAAAATAAAAACAAATCAAATATAGAAAAGCATAATGTATCTTTCGAAGAGGCAATGACTGTTTTCAAAGATAACAATGCTGTTTTGATTTATGACGAAAGCCATTCAAAAATAGAAGACCGATTCAATATTATAGGAATTTCGCAGTTATCGAAGCTTTTAATTGTTTGTCATTGTTACCGTGAAAGTGATACGATTATCAGAATAATTTCTGCCAGAAAACCAAGCAGAGTTGAAGCGGGATATTATGAGAAAGCCTACAATTAGTGTGAGCTATAGCCTTGAAAATGTAGATATAGTATAACCGATGATGTACAGAGTGAAAGATGAGGATAAAGATATGGAAAAAGTTGTAATAGATGAATTACCTGCATTTGAATATACTCCACAGGGATTTAATGAACTAAAGGCCGCTCTAAAAGCAGGAAAGATAGTCAGAAATCCTTTTGCAAAGTTTTATAATGAAAAGGTGGAAGTTACTACTCTTACTGACACGGATTCACGGGATGAAGTACGTTTATATTAGTACTGAGGTTTATTGGGATGTTTCACTTCTCATCTTTGCACAACAACCGCATTTACGCTGTTTTGACTGTCTGATGATGTTTATTGACCGAATTAGTCTTTTGGGGAAAAGGGGGTTTTTCCGGAAATACGAAACAATTGTTATTTTTGAGGTCGTCTGAAAGAAATCCCCAGTTTCCACAGGGTTATCCACATTGACACTGGTGTCATAATTAAGTGACTGTTGTATCTTTTTTATGAAATGAAATTTTCTTCTCATTATGAATTAACCATTCCCTCACCTTATCAAAACTGATTGTTCTCGTTCACCTACTATACATTATTTACTTTCTTCTATATCATTTATTCCCTACTTAAATTTTTTCCCTCACACCGCATCGTAAGTCATTGTACTCCCGTAAACCTGTCACATGCGCTCGCATCAAAGCCAATCATTCCAAAATTTTTCAATCCGTGAAGCAACCGTAGCTATATCCACCACTTCGACACCCTCCCACTCCTGCGGCAGTAAGCGTTGGTAAGAGCGGTGGGTGAAGCGTTCGTCAAGTAAAGCCACAATACCGATATCCTCGTCAGTTCGGATTACTCGCCCCGCCGCTTGTAATACCTTGTTGATTCCCGGCAACGTGAACGCATAGTCAAAACCATTTTCGCCGTGTTGGTCAAAATATTGCCGTAATATCTCACGTTCGGAGCTGATTTGCGGCATTCCCGTACCAACTATTATTACTCCGATTAGGCAATCATTTTTTAGGTCGATACCCTCACCGAATATACCACCGGACACACAAAAGCCCAGCAAACTGCTATCACTTTCACGAGGCTTGTTAAAGTGCTGCAAGAATCGCTCCCGCCCCGCTTCATTCATATTAGCTTCTTGCAAAACAACCTCGACCTCATCCTGATGATAAAAATGCTCGATATAATGCTCATGAACATTTCGCAGAAACATATACGAGGGAAAGAAAACCAGATAATTTCCGTGGCGGTTCTTGGTAATTTCAAATAAATAACGGGCGATATTGAAATACTGCGACTCGCTACGCTGACTGTATTTGCTTGTTACATCAGCAGCGATATAGACTCCCCTTTTAGCAGGATTAAAAACCGTCTTGGCATGGACATCATAATCTTCTGCCGTACCGCCGAGTAGTTGTTTATAGTATGTCATCGGTGACAATGTCGCAGAAAAAAGAATTGTTGCCCGCCCCCGTGCCATGCACTCGCTTAGGACTGCCGCAGGATTGGCACAAAAGAGCTTGACGAAAAAGCTCCCCTTTTTTTCTTCACAGGAATATACGATATAATCCCTGCCCATGTTTTCATTGATTTCCAGATAGTGTAAAACCGAGAAGTAAAACTGTAATAACTCTTTTTGCTCATTGCTCGGTTCACAGTCTTCGAGATATTTTTCCATCGCCGGCAAAAGGGATGCCACCACCTTATTGAATGGCTCAAGCCACGGCTCGACCATGTAATTTTGAGAAAAATGATCCCTGCTTCTGGGGGTAAGCTCACGCCCGCCATCACTTGCGGCGGAACTTCGATTCTCCCCTTTTTTCATAGCTCCAGCAGGTATACGCAAACTTTCACATTCTTTGCGAAGTGAAAGCAGCTCTTTATTGCCCCGCTCTAACAGCTTGGCGAGGGCAGGGTCATGCGCTTTTAACATTTTTCGAAAATAGAGAAAGTCCTCCTTGTAAAGCGTGGCACTATACATTTCCCGCCCCCGGTCAATTAGATTGTGAGCTTCGTCAATCAAAAAGATGAAGTCACGCTGACTTTTTTCGCTAAAAAAGCGGCGCAGATAGGCACGGGGGTCAAAAAGGTAATTGTAGTCGCCGATGATGGCATCGCTAAAGAGGCTGATATCAAGACCCAGTTCAAAGGGACAGACCATAAACCGCTCCGCATATGCGGTAATTTGCGTGCGTCCATAGCAGTCTGACTCGGTCAATAATGTAAAAAGAGCTTCATTTATGCGGTCAAAGTGCCCTTTGGCATAGGGACAGCTGACAGGGTTACATTCTGTTTGCGGGAGGAAGCAAATCTTCTCCTTGGCAGTCAAAGTGACGGTTTTCAACTTTAACCCCCGACCGCAAAGTTGGGCAAACGCTTCCTCGGCAACGGTGCGGGTAATCGTTTTTGCGGTAAGGTAAAATATTTTTTCTCCTAGTCCCTCACCAATTGCTTTGACCGCCGGATAAACACAGGAAATGGTCTTACCCACGCCGGTAGGGGCTTCGATGAAGAGCTTGCGGCGGTGGTAAATGGTCTGGTAGACGTAAGTTACAAGGTCTTTTTGCCCATCACGGTAGGGAAATGGGAAGGAAAGGTTGGTTATCGACTGCGAGCGGGTCACTCGCCAAGCGGCTTCGTAGTCAGCCCATTTGCGGTACTCGCTTAGTAAGTGGGTGAAAAAGGACTCTAGCTCGGTGAGGTCGTACTCCTGATGAAAATAGCGAAGCTCACCTGTTTCCAGATGGCAGTACGTCATGCGGACACGGATTTGGGGCAAATCGTGCGAGTTGGCATAGATGAAAGCGTAGCACTTCGCTTGGGCGAGGTGAACCGGAAGCGGCTCCGTCAGTTTCGTAATGTCACGGTAAGTACCCTTGATTTCGTCGATGGTGAAAGGTTGGTCTGGTGGTGATGAGGGTGGAAAAATCACCCCATCAATCCGACCGTCAATAGTAATCGTGTAATCGTTGTTCTCGTCCAGATAGCGCACCGGGACTTCGGCGTGATAATCGTCGCCGCCTTGGTTCTGGAGCATACGGTGAATACGGCTGCCCTCCTGCATGGCGGTGTCAGCCGCCGCATAGCGGCGGTTGTCGATGTCGCCGCTTCGCATGATGAACTCAACCAGGGTTCTTACTGAGATTTGTATGTTCATAAGTGTGTTTCCAAAATGGGGGGGCGGGTGGTGTCCCATTGGTCCTCATTGCGAGGAGAACATGCGCTGAATTTCGTGAAGCGAAAGTCAGCATAGATTGCTTCGGCGCACTTCGTGCTTCTCGCTAATGAGGGCACACGAACTTAGCTTTGCAAAGTTCTTTGTGCGAAGAATGACGGCGTTGGTAATGTATATGGAGTTAGGAGTATAACATATTCGTCATTGCGAGGAGGTATAGTGGATTGCTTCGTCGCACTTCGTGCTTCTCGCAATGACGATACACAGCTACCTCTCAGTAAACTCCACCATATATTCACGGTAACGAAGTGGCAAGTGTCCTCGCTGTGAGCGGTTGTTGCGGCGTTCATCAATGGCGATGGAGTGAAAGAAGGTAATAAATAACTCACGGTAATGTGCTTCCTGTGTAGAAAAACTAAAGTCAGCTCTACTAAGTGAGATGCCCTCATCACCGGTCACGGCAAACCACTCACCCCCTGCCGGGTGTACACCGAAAAGCCCCCGCTTTTCATCATGGATGACGAAATTCTCTTCCGGCATCCGCTCAGCAAAGTGCGGCATCATAAAGGTCAAAATATTGCTTTTCGGACCGATAGGCGCATAGAGAAGTCCGTTTTCCAGTTCCGAGAAACGAATAAAACCCAGTAGAGCATGAGTTTCACGCCCACAAGCACGAGCAAGTTCAAACACCCTCATCACATGGGGATTAGTGAGATTCTCCATAATCGGCGAGCTGTGTATATGAGAATTGGTGAAGTTCTCTTTTTTCAGCGAGCTGTGTACATGAGAATTAGTGGGGTTCTCTTCATTCGGCGAGCTGTGTACATGAGAACTGGCGAGGTTCTCTTCATTCGGCGAGCTGTGTACATGAGAACTAGTGAGGTTCTCTTTTTTCGGCGAGCTACGCTCGCCATCAAAGGCGGCGGTGATTACACGAAAAACAGCCTCACCCTTGTCCGCCGCCGTCGCCGCAAGGGCATAGCAAATGGACATATAGCCGTCATCTCCAAGGCACTTTCTCACTGTTGCGGCGACCTTCGCCGCCAGCTCGGGGTCGGCTCGGACATGGCGGTACTCGGCGAAGAGGCGAAGGTTTTCTTCTTCGCCGATTTGGAGGTGTACCTCACTTCGGGGGCGTTTGCTGAGGTAGGCCTCATAGATGGCGGCGAAGATTCCTTCCAATGAATCCTCACAAATCAAATAGAGTTCCATGCAGCTCCTCTCACAACTGCCCCAACACCACACTTTGTAAATCAGATACCCCTCTACTCACTATCTCCGGTTGCAGGAAATCATCATAATCAAGGAGCGAAAGCTGACTGTACTTCAAACTCCCACGGTCAAACGGCAACTTTTCCTTCACCGTCAGCAGATTACGAGTGATATAATCCTCCTCAATACGAGTATTGTACATCATCCGTCCATTGCATGTGATAAAGTAAAGGGCACGTTTCAGGACTACGCCTATTTTTTTCAAATCCTCAAATCTGAGCGGCGCACTACGTCTGGCACTAACGATACGCTGGGCACTTTTGAGACCGATACCCGGCACACGCAAGATAGTACGAAGGTCAGCACTATTGACCTCAACCGGGAATTGCTCCAGATGACGTAACGCCCAGTCAGCTTTGGGGTCAAGGAGGACATTGAAATTCGGGCGTTTTTCGTCCAGCAACTCTGCTGCCGTAAAGCCATAAAATCTAAGCAACCAGTCCGCTTGATACAAGCGGTGTTCTCTAAGCAGCGGCGGCCCGCTTGGCAACGCCGGTAACAGACTATCCTTGGTAGTGTTGACAAACGCTGAATAATAAACACGCTTCAAGGCAAATCGCTGATACAGGTTTTCGGCAACTGTTATAATATGGTAATCACTTTCAGGTGTTGCCCCGACTATCATCTGCGTAGACTGCCCCCCGGGGACAAAAGCCTCGGTGTGACGATATTTGACCAACTCGTACTTGCTTTCAGTAATGCCTTGTTGAATCTGCCGCATCGGAGCGAGAATCGTGCGGCGATGCTTGCTCGGGGCAAGAGCGGCAAGCCCATCAGCGGTAGGTAGCTCCATGTTGACGCTGATACGGTCAACCAACAGACCAAGCCGCTGAATCAACTCCGGGCAAGTGCCGGGAATGCATTTCACATGGATATACCCTTGAAAACGGTGTTCACGGCGGAGCTTCCCCACCGCTTGACAGATGAGTTCCATCGTGTAATCAGGACTCATGAGGATGCCGGAGCTAAGAAAAAGTCCTTCTATATAATTGCGCCGATAAAACTCAATCGTCAGCTCGCAGATTTCATCGGGGGTAAATGAGGCGCGGGGGACATCATTGCTGCGACGGTTGACACAGTAAGCGCAATCGTAGACACATTCATTTGTAAAGAGAATCTTCAAGAGGGATATGCAGCGTCCGTCAGCACTAAAGCTGTGGCAAATCCCGCTTGCGGTGGCATTACCGATGCCGGAGCCGTTGTTTTTGCGGTCAACGCCACTCGATGCGCAGGAGACATCATACTTCGCCGCATCGGACAAAACAGCCAGTTTTTCTGTAATGGACATCTCTTCGGCTATTCGGACTACCACTTTGCCCTCTCCCTCAATGTTTGCTCGTCTACGATGATTATATCGAACATTCATTCGATTGTCAAGAGGTAGAATTCCTTAATTTTGCCTCCGGAAAATTTAAGGAAATTTTGCATCCTATACCACCTTTATCTGGCACATTTTCATCGTCGTTAAGGCGGCTTCGTGGCTTGCGGGAGTCACTCCGGCGCAGGAAGATGAATCAACGATGATGGTCGCATCAGGGAGCATGGTTTTCAGCAACAGGGCGTTGGTGACAATGCAGATATCAGTACATAGACCTGCCAGTTCGATTTCCAGTTCTTCACCTCGGTACTTTTCTGCGATTTGGGTTGCCAATTCGATAGAGCCAAAAGTAGGTTTTTCAATGAAGATGGTCTGTGACGAGGGGGTGGTCAGGGCATTTTTTACCTTTTCATGCAACATCCAGCCATTACTTCCCCGGATACAATGCTTGACAGGAAGATAACGTCCCTCGGTGGTGTTTAGATAGTCGTCATGATGGGTGTCGAGGGTGGCATAGATGGCATCACCCTGAAAAACCGCTATCTTGGCGGCTACATTGTCAACAATCCGCTGAGCTTCCTTAGTTCCCAATGTCCCCTCTATGAAATCATTTTGCATATCGACGATTACTAATAGTTGTTTCATATATCCGTTCCTTCCTATATAATAGAGTATGGGTGAAAGTGTTTGCCTGTAATGGTTGTTGGTATGGTTTATAGGCAATGCGCAGTGTAACCAGTGACTCCGGATATCGGTTACTTGCTCCTTTATAAATAACACAAATATATGAGGTAAGTCAATGTCCACTCCTGATGTCTATCATGTCAAACCGATACTTACCCCTTTTTTCCGTGAAGTTACCATTCCGGGGTCGAAAAGCATCACGCTTCGGGCGTTGCTTTTGGCAAGTCTTGCTGATGGGACTAGCACCTTGACCAATGTTCAGTTTGGCGATGATGTCCGCAATCTGCTTTCTTGCCTCTTTGCCCTCGGATATGAACCGATAATTGACGAGGCGGCGCAGATAATCACACTAAGTGGGAAGCCTCCGCTTGCCAAGGCAAAGATAAATGTGGGCAAATCGGGTGTAACTGCCCGCTTTTTGACTGCCATCCTTGCCACAAGTAAGGGTGAATATCTCATAGATGCATCAGCACAAATGAAAAAACGTCCGATGTCTCCGCTTCTATCTGTCTTGGAAAGCCTCGGTGCAGAAATTGATTTCATTGAAAATCATGGTCATTTCCCTTTTCGGCTAAAGGGAAAACCGCTTGATGGCGGTGAAGTCTGCCTTGATTCAAGCCAGAGCAGTCAATTTCTCAGTGCACTTTTACTGTGCACCCCTTTGTTTGATGAAACTCTATCTGATGAGTCTCTGGCAGAAAAGCCTTCACCCCAATCTCTGCCTCCACATAAAAGTCATTGTATTTATACCGGGGAAAAAGTGACATCACCGTCATATATAGATATGACAGTCAAAATGATGGGTGATTTCGGGGTTTTGGTCAGTTGTGGAGATAGTGGAACGTATACCATTGCCGCCGGGCAAAGATACCGTGCCTGTGATTATACTATTGCCCCCGATATGACGAGTGCCAGTTATTTCTTCGCCGCTGCCCTACTCTTGGGTGGTACTGTATTGGTCAATAATGTTCCCGAATCTATAAAGCAGGATGATTTTCCTTTTATACAATTACTCGTATCAATGGGTGGGGAAATCACGAGAACTGACAAAGGAATTTCCTTTAGCAAAACAGGGGGAGTGTTCCCCGGTGTTGATGTCGATATGAGTGATATGGGTGAGCAGGCTTTGACTTTGGCAGCTCTTGCGCCTTTTGCTACTTCTCCGACAACGATACGAAATGTCGGTCACATTAGGTTTCATGAGTGTGACAGACTTGCTGCCATTTCCCGGGAACTTACCAAAATGGGAATCAAATGCAGCGATATACCCGATGGCATCGTGATATACCCCGGCAAACCGAAGCCGACACTTGTTGAGACTTATGATGACCACCGTGTAGCTATGGCTTTTTCATTGATTGGACTGCGGGTAAAGGGTATCCGAATCGCCAATCCCGCATGTGTGGTAAAGACATTTCCTGATTTTTTTGCGGTGATGCAAGGGAGTTGAGGGCGTTCTTTGACTGACTCGGTCGGTCAAAACTCTATGTATAGAGATTGTAAACAATCAAGGATATGAGGAATACGCCCAAAACAAGAAACGCTATATAAATGAAGGTAATAAACTCTATATATGTTGAGGTAGTAAACTCTATAAGTTCACAAATCAACATCTCCCTCATCATTTGCTTCGATGTCTCTCCAAATGACTCCTTATTACATTACGAGTTTGTTTCGGTGTTTCCCCACCCTCAGCATAATGTCTAGTTTCAATGTCCACACCCATGGCATATACATATTCTAAAAACACCTCTAATTGCTTATATGGAGGTCTTCCATCAACAGAACCAGAACCCGATCGGCGCATTATCGTACCATCATCAAACAGCGCTCCTATCCACCATGCATCGCTTCCACTGCCAGGATTATAACCCACATAATCAGTTTCCCAGTCACGTATGCATACCTCTTCCAGGATATTTATCAATCCTTCCATATCCTGCTCTATATACTCAGCAAAATACATATCCTTAGTTAGAGCCCAAACAGCAGCATAATGAGGGGTAAAGTAGGTTCTTCCGTATGTCTTATCAATTACTATTCCATATCCGTAACCACCGATGTTGTGAGCAAACACAAATCGCTCTATTCTATGAAAATCCATGTCACTAGCGGCAGGGGTGTATTCTTTGCTACGAACTATGAAATGGACATCAATTTCATTCCCAATTTCCTTCTCAAGTGCAATACTTTCATTAAATCTCCGGTTTTGTACTAAATACGATCTACGTTCCTTCAATTCAATAAACTCATTTCTACTTCTTTTGATAATCTCTTTGCTCACTTCGTCCTCATTTCTGTTATTAACACTACTATCTTCGTTATTTGCCAATTGCATAGTTGGTACTACTCCTTGTTCACCCTCTTCGGTTTCTGTGATAGTGCAACCAATGAGAAATAACAATATAATTAAAACACCTCCTTTTCTTTTCATCGCTTTCCTCCTTTCAATGATTCTATTTCGCTGACTATATCCTCTAGCACTTTAAACCCCTCTGCAAGGTATTGTTCCATGTTTTGTAACGATTCATCACAGCGGCGTATTTGGCTACTATAATAGTGAGCCCAAAACTCCTGTTGATGTGCACCCGTGGGTTGTCCATCGGGGCAAACCCAATAATTGGGGTCAAAATGCCCATATTTTTCGTTGATTGCATTGTTTGTGTAACCACCAATCAAATCAGATACCGGGTTCATTACATTTTTGGCAAATTCCTCATCTAAAAAAATATGTATAGCTTTTTGTAACTCTTCAGCAATTGTTCCAGCATCTACCACTTTATTTCCTGCCATTATGTTAGCAATGGCTATCTCTATCACCTCATCTACTTCATATATAGTCATATTTATCAACTCGGCAGGAGGTAGAAACCTCTCTTTGGCAATATCACCCGTTACTTTACGCAGGTATCTCTCTACATCATTTCTCATCGCATCATATAATATCTGACTATACTTGCTCTCGCTACTGGTGAAGTTTGTCTTGTTATTGAGTTCTAACCATTCCTTTGTTATGTAAAAGTCTATTAAATGCCCTATCTCGTGAAAAAAATTAACATAACCATCTTCTCGGTCATCTGCTACATTGAGTCGAATCTCTGAAAATACAGTAATTAATCCATCTGCTAGTCTTGTGTCCGGAGGGGTAAATCCAGCTATATGATAATCTATATCGACAATGTTTATCTTATCCGCAAACATAAATAGCAAGTTTCTAAACAGCTTCGGTCCATCCGCTATTATCTCCAATATCGCCGTGCGGTCTCTCTCTTCGAAGATTTCAAGTGCTTCTAATAACGTATCTAGCGTAGCGGGACAGCTAAGAATCCCTATCCTCTCACCTGTCACCGCCGACTGCATGACTCCGCCAATACTGTCACCTATCTCACGCATCCTGTTAATGTATTGCTGCGTCCAGTCGTTGAGAGCTTCTATATCAAGCGCATAGCTCCTGTCCACAGACTGTACATTTTCCAATAAGTCCTCTATCGTACTGTTCGCCTTATGGAGGGTACTACTTAAATAATCAACACACTCTTCTATTTCACGGATTTGACTAATGATTGAGCTGATTTGTGTTTGTAAGTTAGATACTCCGCGACTAAGATTGGTCATTTGTGCAGTATCTGACAAACTGTTTACAGATTGTTCGGATATGATTCTTTCAAGCAAGGATTGGGACATGGTAAGTGCATTTTGTGATGAATGAAGCTCCATAGTTAGTTCATGCTTCTTATCATCAAGGGCACTTATCTGTCTTTTAATTTCTGCCGTACAAACCCTTATATACTCACGGACGGCATAGTCATTATACACACGGGTCTCGCCTTGGTCGTAAAAGTTCATTTGTATCATGTAACCCTGTGTGATTCGCCGTGCCTCGATACTGTGGTCTCGGTAGCCGTTCATGTGGGCTTTTAGTTCACCTAGCAGTTCCTCTATCTTCGCTGTTGTCGCCGACATTTTGAAAAGTGTATGGCACACATCTTCGAGTCGGGTAATCACATAGCGAAGCTTACTCTCCATCTCTATGTCTGCATCCGTCATCATGGATATACCATGATGGTACACTTCGTCGATAATAACGATGTTGGAGCTGTTACCTGTTTCCAGTTGGTAGCCACCTGTTTCGCCATCAGGAAGCTGAGCGGCAGGAGTGCCTGACAGCATAGATGCCCTTTCAAGAGCTGTTGATATGGTGGCAAAGTATCTCTTCGCCGCATTTCCCCGGAAACCTTGTGCCATTAGTTACTTCCTATACGTCGTTTCTTGATTGTATCCATGCAGGCAATTCTACTAAAAATAGAGGTAGATGTAAAGGAGAGTGGATGATTTCTTATTGTGATTTTACTACCAGAATAATTACTTTATTCATAAATCTGTGTGAAATCAAAACTAATGTTAATGTAAGTACATTACAACAACCAAAGCGAACACCTTATGCAACCGCACGGTCAACCATCGTTGCTGCCGGAGCGAAAGGGTCAAGGCTATCTGTGTTTCTCTCTTCTGCCGTCGGTGGGGCAACTGTTGTTTCATTGGTGGTTTCCGTTGGTGCGGTGTTTGGTGCGACTTCTGTAGCAGCAACTACCGTGCCATCATTCGTCGCCCCCGTAGTTTCAAGCGGCGTAGCAGCGGTAACATCATAGTTCGATGTTGCGGTGAGAGCAGTCGCATTGTCAGCGGCATTGGTCACGGCAGTTTCCACAGCGGCGTTGGTATAAGGTCGCTCTAGCTCATCGGGAATCACGTTGGCGAACACCGAATCCCCTGTTTCATTGGTCGTAGCGGTGGTGTCTGTGGTGTTATTATTGCCTGTATTTGCCGAAAGCTCGTTGACTGTGACGGTGTTTGTAGGATTCGTTAAAATCGCCCCTGGGTCATTGGACATAGTAGTAGTGTTTGTGGTGTTTTCAGAAACCGTCATCGGTTCATTGGACGTAGTAGTAGTGTTTGTGGCGTTATCAGAAACCGCCATCGATTCATTGGTCGTAGCGGCGGTATCTACAGCTGATTCCCCCTGTGTTACCACAGCCGTCATTTCGGTAGTATTACCACCATCCGGCATAATACGAGCGGCATTTCGCTCCGAGAGTGACATCTGGCTCTCTACGATTTGCTCATAATCTGCCGACTCGCCGGGGCGGAGCGGATTTTCATTTCCGTCATTTCCCACCAATCCGGTGAAATCAGTTCTTTCTGCCTCCAAATCGGCAGGAATCGCTGTCACCCTGTTAAGGCTGGCTGCATCCACTTGGTTAGTGTTATAAATATACGGTTGATTACCTACTGGCGCAATTTGCATAGCGTTCCTCCTTTCTGGCGACACTTTCTCAATATCAGTATACCACCTAATTGTGAGGTGTCAAGTGGTTTTTTGAGAAAAGTGTGAAAAAAGTGTGAAAAGAAAGTGGAAAAAGTGGAAAAAGTGGAAAAAAAGATTGCGGGTCAAGCCCGCAATGACGATACCCGGGGATTGCTTCGGCGTAAAACGCCTCGCAATGAGGGCACACGAGCTTTGCTTTGCAAAGCTCTTTGTGCTGAAGAATGACGATAAAGCGTGTCATTCTTCCGGCACACAAAAACAAACCCCGAGCCTCTTATTGCGAAGCCCGGGTTTCGTCATATTACTACCTACTTTACTACATTCATACTGATTCTAGTGCGGCGCATGGATTGCGGGTCAAGCCCGCAATGACAGCACACGGACTTTGCTTCGCAAACTGCCGTGCATGTTTTGCGAAGCAAAATTGCACTATTGTACCCTCACCTGCTGTCCAACCCTGATGAAGTTGACATTACGAATGTCGGGGTTGAGGGTGCGTAAGGTGGCGAGGTCGGTATTGTAAAGGCGGGCAATGCGTCCCATCGAATCGCCGGGGCGAACGGTGTGGAACTGACCATTGGCAGCAGTAGTCACGATCGCAAGGTCAGGAGCAACATCAGTCACGGTGACGACATAATCTGCGCCGCCGCTGATACCGAACATGAACTGTCCCTTTTCATTGATCGGGAAACTGCCAAGGTACTCAAATGCACCCGTGGTGGAGTTAAAGCGATAGAGATTCGCTGATTTGCCTGAGTGAGCGGCACCAACATTGAAGTGCATGTTGACGGTGAAGCCAAACTGCTCACGGGAAACCATCGGAATCTGGATACTGGTGTATGAACGTGCCAGTACTGCCGCAAGAGCGGCGTCAGGAGCGTTCACACGTCCGCTGCGAAGACCGAGGTTGAGCCTCGTGCCATCATAACCTGCGGGAATGTTCATGCCGCTGATACTAAAGGTCACACCTGCGCCTGTATTCATCATCAGCGTACCTTCTGTTCCTGCGAGAGCGGCGATGGTAGTGGTAGGAACGACAGTATCACGTCCGGTACGGATGGAATGACTGAACGCACCACCTGTTGCCAATTTCTTGGAAATATCACTGGTAACACCTTCCCAACGCTTGAGAGCTTCTGCTGAAGTGCCAAAGCGGCTCTCATCGACCGGAGGTGCGGGAGGGGCTACTACACCGCCACCGTTGGTCTTAGGGGGAGGTGGAGGGGCAACATGATCATATACTGCGGTGATGAAGATTTCTGCTACAGCATGTGTGTCTTGGGGAATGACAATCATGGCAGGACTCATCTTTTCTTCGTTGCCAGTTCCGAATACAAATATGGTGATGTCGTTATCATTCTCATCGGTAGCAACAAATCTGACGAAACACTCGTCCTTATTAGCTCTGCCACAATTTACGCCACAGACGACATTAGCGGTGACAGTAGGCATAGCTCCATGCGTATAGAAATTACCGTCACTAAATGGTGATAAACCAACACCTAGTCCGGGATGTACCCTAGTATGCTTACTGCCATCGACCACGAAGACGTCAATTTTCATGATAACATCGCTGATATTTTGGCTGACGAAGGTGACAAAGATAGTAGCGGACTCATCTAGGGTTTGTGAAGCTTTGATCTGCAACGGCATCTTCGTAGGGTCAACTACCTGACCTACAGCTGGTTTATTAACTTCTAATATGTCATCACCTGTAATGCTAGTGACTGTGTAGGATATAACTGGTCCCCACCGCTTGGGGTCAGGCAGTTCCGGCAACCGTACAGTGAGGTTATACTCTTTTTCGTCAGTATCAATATCAACGATGTTGACGACGGCTACTAAGTCAAAATCAGTGCCGTGATTGAACTTCGCGATGTTAAGATCTTCTGAGGGAACTATTGCTTGCACCCAGTCGATATCATCATTAAGTTTATAGTTACCAGCATCAGCTCCCGAGAGGCTACCGGATACCACCATGAAATCACGGCTGCCGGCATGGGCATAAATACCCTTTAATTGAACTTTCAAGTCCAATACAACGGTGTTGCCTCCAATAATTACACCATCTTCAAAACCACCTACTACATCGTAGTTCATCGTTCCGTTGTAAGTGACATTAAGTGCCGTACCTGTTGGGGCTTTGATATCTGATGCATTGATTATCTTGGGGGTGATTTTGGCATTAGAATTGTACGCATGAGGACTGGGTTCACCAATTGAATATTGACCTACATCGCTCCCTGTATCATCTCCGCTTACATTCCACGCGGTGATGACAATTTTCTTGTTATTGTCTTCATCAGCAGCAGCATCCTCAAACCTAACACCAGTGATGTTGAGTTTTACGTCTTTGCCATTTTCTACATCACCTTTTTCTGCAAGATCAATATCAGAAAAACTAGCGGGTAGACTACCTGATATAGTGTTTGTGCCATCATACACTTTGTCACCTATGGCAGCCAGAGCCGCTTCAACCGCAGAAACAAAGTCACCATCATCAATATTTATTTGTATTGATTCTGCCCGTACTTTCAGCACCTCGCCTTGCATCGGCATGAGTCCGAGGATAAGGGTGACAGTCAGCATGATGGATATGATGCTACGTGCTTTTCCGATAGATTCTTCTCGTTTCTTCATTTTTCTATCCCTTTTTATTCTACGCACAATAGTTGCAATTAACACCTCGTCAATAGACGAAATCAGCCAACTGTCAATGGCAATCTGCTGCAGATTCACAACGGTTGTTGACCGTCGGCATCGCTACCCGGTCACTAATGTTCATTCTTGCGGACTTGCTTAAAGTGCCTTATAATGAACATGTGTACCGCAGTAACTCTGTGTCGGGTGGTAGCTGCTTACTATACCCTGCCCGGTAGAGCTGTTACTCTTTCGGGTGGTACACTTCATTCCCTGATTTCTCTAGACCCAGTCTAGCATAAATAAGTTGTTTTTCAAGTGTTTTTCGAAAATTCTTTTGCTTTTTACAGGAGATATGAGCCATGAGACCGATAGACAATCGTTTACGCTACACTAGCCGTCAATTTCATCCCGATAACAGTATCATCAAGGTAGGAGCGGGGTTAATGGGGGGTGGGTTCACGGTCATAGCCGGACCATGTGCGGTCGAATCCCGGGAGTCGATTCTCACTATTGCCAAGAGTGTCAGTGCTGACGGGGCAGCCATCCTGCGGGGTGGGGCGTTCAAACTACGAAGTTCACCCTACGATTTCCAAGGACTGGGAGCAGAGGGTATCGAACTGATGTTGACGGCAAAGAAACAAACAGGGATGGCGATAGTCTCCGAAATCACCGACTCTACGCATTTGCCGCTATACGATGAGGTCGATATCATCCAAGTGGGCGCACGGAATATGCAAAACACCGAGCTATTAAAAGAGCTGGGGAAGCTGCGCAAACCGATCCTGCTAAAACGGGGAGCGGGCAATACTATAGAAGAACTGCTGCTGAGTGCCGAACATATCATGGCGGGTGGCAATTTGGAGGTCATCCTCTGTGAACGTGGTATTCGTACCTTTGAACCTTTGACCCGCTTCACCCTTGATTTGGCGGCAGTACCAATACTCAAATCACTTACCCATCTGCCGATCGTGGTTGATCCCAGTCATGCGGTGGGGACGGCGCGGTTCGTGCCGCAACTGGCGATGGCGGCGGCAGCAGCGGGGGCGCATGGGTTGATGGTGGAGGTTCATGACCATCCCGCCACTGCCATGTGTGACGGCGGGCAGTCGCTTTCGTTGATGCAGTTTGGTGATATGATGAGGAAATTGCGGCAGCTAGTCGCCTCGACGGTCGAAACGACCGTCGAAGCGACTTCGACTAGTAAGGAACAAACGGAGGTTTCCTCACTTTCTGATTTGCGAAAGCAAATTGATGAGATTGATGTCGCTCTGGCGGGGTTTTTGCGCAAGCGGTATGATGTCGTGACTACTATCGCGACTTTGAAGCAGGAGCAGGGACTACCGATTCATGACCCGATAAGGGAGGCAGAGATATTGGCGAAACTGATGTCAGGGGACAAAGAACAGGACGATTATGTGAAGGCTGTTTTTGCGGCGATAATTGAGAAGAGTAGGGGTCTGCACACGGATTTTTGTAGGGTGGATTGCGGGTCAAGCCCGCAATGACGGTACACACCGTGTCATTCTTCCGGCACACGAAAATAACGGGTCATACTTTACAACTTCCATATATCTTCATTATAATCAGCAATCGTCCGATCAGAAGAGAAGAAGCCAGCTTTGGCGATATTGACGAGCATCATCTTCTTCCACCTCTTCTGATTCTCATAATCAGCAAACATCCGCTCCTTGACTTCGATATACTCATCGAGGTCAAGCAAGGTCATGAACCAGTCCTTGCTGAGCAGTTCATTATAAAGACGAGTCAAATTCTCGGGATTGCCGATCTTCATCGCCTTTTTGCCGATGATGAAATTGACGGCACGGCGAATATTCTTGCTGTTGCGATAGAACATTTTCGGTCGGTATTTATCCTGTTCCCCGGCAATCACGCGGCGATATAATTCAATGACAGTATCCTTGTCCTTACCAAAGGTATAGATATGGTCATCGCCGACCAGTTCATGGATTTCGACATTGGCACCGTCGAACGTACCGATGGTAACGGCACCGTTTAGCATGAACTTCATGTTGCCTGTTCCCGAAGCTTCCTTGGAAGCGAGGGAAATTTGCTCGGAGACATCACAGGCAGGGATGAGCTTTTCGGCATAACTAACATTGTAATTTTCTACCATCAGCACTGTCATATATTTTCTGACGACCTTGTCATTTTCGATTATCTTCTGCAAAACAAGCAACAAATGGATGATATCCTGGGCAATCGTATATGCCGGAGCTGCCTTGCCGCCGAAGATAAAGGTGAGGTGGGTAGATGGATAATTGCCCGCCTTGATTTCCTTATACTTATGAATAATATAAAGGGCGTTCATCTGTTGGCGTTTGTACTCATGAAAGCGTTTGATTTGAATGTCAAAAATCGAATCCTCTCTGAGGACTACGCCCTCTTTTTCACGGATATAAGCCGCCAGTTCACGTTTCTTTTGCTTCTTGACGGCGACAATACCATCGAGGACACCCTCATCATCGGCGAAATCCATCAGCCGCTCCAGTTGCAGGGCATCCTTTTTCCAACCATTACCGATGGTTTGACTGATGAGATCGGCCAGTTCGGGATTGCAGCCCATCAGCCAGCGGCGGAAAGTGATACCGTTGGTTTTGTTGTTGAACTTTTCCGGATATAACTTGTAAAAAGGAGCAAGTTCCGCTTCTTTTAGGATATCAGTATGCAGAGCCGCCACGCCATTGATGGAAAAACCATAGTGGATATCAAGGTGTGCCATGTGGACGACATTATTTTCATCAATAATATGGACGGCAGGGTCTTTGTGGACAGCCTTTACTTTGCGGTCAAGGCTACGGATATAAGGAACGAGTTGGGGGACGACCTTTCTTATATATTTGAGCGGCCATTTCTCCAACGCCTCTGCGAGGATGGTATGGTTGGTGTAGGCACAGGTTTTCGCCACTACTTCGATGGCATCATCGAGGGTGAAAGCCTTGTCCTCCACCAATATCCTAATAAGCTCAGGAATAATCAAGGTAGGATGGGTGTCATTGATTTGGATTACCGCGTGGTCATATAGATAGCGCAGGTCATATTTGCGTTCTTTCATCTCTTGGATAACCAATTGCGCCGCATTGGCGGCGAGGAAGTATTCCTGATAAATCCGCAACAGATTGCCTGCTACGTCCGAGTCGTCGGGATAAAGAAAGAGGGTCAGGTTCTTAGTAATACTTTTTTTGTCAAAGTCGATACCCATTTGCACCAGTTCTTCATCAACACTCTCCAAATCGAAGAGACGGAGGCGGTTGACACCGTTTTCATAACCGATGACATCAATGTCATAAAGCCGTGAAGTCACAGTATGCTTGCCAAAATGAACGTCAAAGGTCACATCTGACCTGTTGACCCATGCGACCGGCTCAATCCAGTTGTTGGGTTCGGCAGTCTGAACGGGGGCGCGCCCCGCCATAACATCGACTCCCTTGGTCAATTTGACTTTGTTAGTCTTGGCACTTGCTATCGCTTTCTTCCTATCTTCTTCGCGATAAGCAAAGACCTGTTTGAACAATCCATAATGATAAAGAAGACCGACGCCATCGCCTTTGAGACCAAGGGTGGCAATTGAATCAAGGAAACAAGCAGCGAGCCGCCCCAGACCGCCATTGCCAAGTGAGGGTTCAGGTTCGAGTTCGCACAGTTCGGCGAGGTTTTTTCCATGCCCGGCGAGGATTTTTTCCATGCGCTGATAAATACCGAGATTGAGGAGATTGTTTGCCAGTAGTTTGCCGATGAGAAACTCCATCGAGACATAATAGAGCTTTTTCTCACCCTCAATCCGATCGCTGACACTAAGGATGCGCTTCACCACCGCCATCACGACATGACAGGCTTCATGGTCTTCAAGTTCCGCCAGCTCACGGTCATAAAGCTCCGTTGCCAGTTGTTTCACCTGATCTTCCAGATTCATAATCAAAACGTCTTTTTGCAAGTTCGATTGAAAAGCCATCGTGTCCTCTTTCTTCGTATTTAACCAATTTTTACCGTAAAATTCCCTGACATACTAATCAGCAGGAAGAAATTGTCGTGCCGAATCGAAAGCGGCAGTACCAGCATCTCTTCGGCGGTGATTTCGCTGATACCGTCATAGATTTGCGGCGGCAAAAGGTCGAAAATGATTCCGCCCTGCCCCAACTCGGCAGCATAGGAAGCACTGATTCTGTTGAGGATCGCTCCGACGATTTCCAGTACCTCGTCATTGACCTTGTTGTGCCGTTCATGGCTGTATGCGGTGGCGATGAAGCTCATTTCCTCACCACCCGCAACCAAGGCATAGGCATATTCCTTATCACCCTTGGCGTATTGGAAAACCCCGCGTTTGGAGGAAAAGGAGTCGGTGAGATATGCTTTTTTTTGCGGATAAATATTGGAATTGACCTTGCTCTCCAGATAACGCACAGCAACCACGGCGGCATTGATATAGCGGGCTGCCTCGGCGGGCATGAAAAGTGGTACGATTCGCGTCACATCGTTACTTTTCAAATCATCTAGCTGAACGGCATTGTTGTCTATTATGTCAAAGGTATAGAGAATTTCTTCCAAGGCATCAATGGTGGTGATACCCATTTTTTCCATCATTTGCACGAAACAAAGGAAGCTATCGCCTTGCTTGGCGGCAAGGGTGGATATTTGCCCCATCGACAAGTAGCCGGCGGCGATGGCAGCATCAGCAAAAGCACGGTCGGAGGCGTGGATGTCGGTGATTTGGTCTTCAACGCTTTTGACCTCGTCCGCACCCATGTATCCCTCGGAAATAGCCACCAGACCCAGTCGGGCACGGAGGCGTTTCCGCTCTTTTTGAATAATCATCATTTGCCCCTTGGTAATGATGCCTCTCTCAATCAAATAACTGCCAATTACCTGTGCCACCATAATGCTATCCTCCGGATGGTTGATGCAACTATTTCTTCCGTACCAAATGACGGGGAACGCCATCGACATAGAATGGCGGGAGTTCTCCCATGATGAGCGGACGGGCGTACTTGATATATCCGTCGGTCAAATCGCAACCATCGGCAGTAATCCACTCGGCGGGTAAAGCCCGCTCGACATTGGCTATTTCGCTGATATCACAGATACCGATACCGCATTGATATGGCTCATCGCTATTCCTTAATAGGGTAATCATCTGTCCAGTTTTGCCCTCATAAGCGGCAACGACAGCAGCATATCCGACCTGATAAGCTTCGTTGATGTCAGTCAGCGAGGCGATATGGGAAGCGGAGCGTTGCAAGGTAGAAAACTCGACGGCACGGGTTTTGAGACCGGTTTCGGCGGCGACGAGGTTGGCAAGAACAGCGGCACAGCCCGACAGCTGTTTGTGTCCGAAAGCGTCAACAAAGGTCACTTCCGATCCCATTTCACAGACAAAACGACCGTCAGCGAGAGTTACACCCTCGGAAACGGCAATCACGACACTCGACTTCGTAGCAGCGAGGTGTTTTATTTTTGCCACAAAAGCATCAATATCAAATGTCACTTCGGGGAGATAAATCGCATCAGGTCCGACACAGTCCTCACCCCGGGAAAGGGCGGCGGCGGCAGTCAACCATCCGGCGTGACGACCCATGATTTCCACGATGACTACCGTAGGTTTCTCAACTCCGAAAGACTCATTATCACGGATGATTTCTTTCATGCTGATGGCGATATATTTGGCGGCTGAACCGTAGCCGGGGCAATGGTCGGTGACGGGTAAATCATTGTCTACCGTCTTGGGGATGCCGACGAATCGCTGGCGTTTGCCCTTGATGGCGGCATATTCCGATAGCTGCTTGACAGTGTCCATAGAGTCATTGCCACCGATATAAAAGAGAGCAACGATGTTGTATTTTTCCATGATGGCAAAGGCTTTTTCGTAAACAGCTTCGTTGTCGGCGAACTTGGGCATTTTGTAGCGGCATGAGCCGAGAAAAGCTGATGGTGTCCGTTTCAAGAGTTCGATATCGGTACTGCTTTCGAGATAATCACCCAAATCACAGAAATTCTCCGCCAGAAAGCCTTGAATCCCATGTACCATACCATATACTTTTTCAATACCAACGGCTTTGGCGGCAGTATAGACACCGGCGACTGACGAGTTGATGACGGCGGTTGGCCCGCCTGATTGACCTACGATGATGTTCCCATTCATTTTTCTTCCCCTTTATTTTTTATTTGATACGGCAGTATCAGGTTGAACCGACTCTGTACTGCTTAACATTCTACGTCAAATCCCAACCGCCTTTCGGCAGCATGATTTTCTTCCTCAGTATTTTCTTGAGCCCGGTTTGGTTGCGTCCCTCGAAGATGATTTCATTGACTCCCTCAGTCAATGTGAGGGTCGTTGACCATGCTCCTGCCCGCTGGTTTATCTCTTTGTTATTGACGAAAATACGAGGGTCAACATCATTTTCATCAGAAATCGTGCCGCTGATACGGCATTGCGTGGTATGGAGTGCCTTGAACTCTTCATCTATCGTCACCGTCGGCGGTGATGGCAGGAAGACTACTTGGCGGGTGAATGACAAAATTTGCCGCCCGCCCCAGTCAATACCAAAAGGAATCTCGCCTTTGTCGGTGCGGATACTGGTGTGGTAAGTGAGAATATTGTCAGTAACGGAAACAGCTTTGTTGTGGATGCGGACGGTGATTTTCATGGGGTCATAATTGGACAGCTGTGCCGTGAGTTCCACTTTGCGACTGGTGATAACGGGACCGATACCCGAAAAGACGATCTCGGGGGCTTTGGGATGGTGTTCAATGACCTTACGCACCACGGTTTTGCGAAGCCCGCCATCATAAACGAGGATATCGAAGTGATTACTGCCGATTTCCAGAGGATATGTGCAGGAAAAGCCGTCATTCGCCGGGTTGATGTCGATCGTCTCGCCGTTAATTTTGAGGGTGAGGATGCTTTTGTGCTGGTTGACATCCCGTGCCGTCCCGGTGAGGGTAATGCTAGTCTGGGGCGTAACATCGGGTATATCCTCGATACTGAGCGCAGGCGGCAAGAAGCCGCAGAAAATCATACGCTTTTCTTCGGCGATGGTCGATCCGGCAGCATTGGTGATGATGATTTCAAAGTCATTTGCCCCCTCCTCGAGGGGCAGGGAAACCATGAACTTGCCATTGTGGATTTTTTGTTCCTTGTAGTTGATGTAAAGCTTGATATCCGTTTGATCCGTGTGGACATTGCCGGCAATTATCATCTTCCTGTTGGTGGTTGCAAGTGGGCAACTGGTAATTTCTAACAATGGTTTCGTATTAACAGTAGAACTCATGACAACTCCTCCGGGATCAGTATATTTGGAAACGGTAGAGCCTTACCGTCATTGCGGGGTGTACTATCATTGCCGATTGGTTTGACCCGCAAGCTCTCTTACTTAAATTTCATTTCCATAAATAGCATAACATCACAAGTTATACTTAGTGAGGTACCACACGAACTTAGTATAACTCGATGCATTACGATAACAACCCCAACGCCCCGCGGTTGGACTGGTTGGCTTGCGCCAACATCGCCTGAGCGGCATTCGCCATGATATCACGGTTCGCTTTTCTCACCATCTCTGCTGCCATATCAGTATCTCGTATCGTTGATTCGGCAGCGGTGGTGTTCTCGACTACATTACGCAAATTGCTGACGGTATGTTCGAGACGGTTCTGGGTCGCTCCCATGTCAGCACGCATCGTCCCGATATTGCGTCCCGCCGTTCTGATACTATCGAGGGTCGCCGAGATTTCTTCGTTGTTTTGTAAGCTGATTGACCCATTTTCGCTAATCGAAGCCCAATCCATCTGGTCAATCACGATGCTGATTTGATTCTCTTCGCCTGTGTCTGCTCCGACTTGAAGCCGCTTGCCATCGGCGAAACTGCCATCGAGCAGGTTCTGGTCGTTGAAAGTAGTGGTGGCGGAAATCCTGTCAATCTCCGTCCTGAGTGCTCCCATTTCTGACTGGAGCTTGTCGCGGTCTGTCTGTGACAAGGTTGCATTTCCTGCCTGAATCGCCAGTTCGTTCATCCGTCCCAACATATCATTGACCTGGTTGAGAGCTCCATCCGCAGTCTGGATGCTGGAAATACCATCCTGGGCATTGGCACCGGCTTGAACAAGTGACCAAATTTGCGCCCGCATTTTTTCAGAAATGGCAAGGTTGGCGGCATCATCAGCGGAACGGTTGATTTTGTGTCCTGACGAAAGCTTCTCAGTCGATTTCGCTCTGGCGGCAGCGATATTCTCCTGCTGCCGATTGGTGTTCATGGCGTTAAGATTGTTTTTGATAATCATATGCGGCTCCTTCCTGTGGGCGCAAACATAATCCATTATGCCTCATTGCCCAATCCCCCTGACGGTGAAACCGTAGGTCTGCCAATATTATCCTCGTGAATCAATACTAACTAAAAGTTATCAAAAAACCAATGATAAATCCATTAGTTTCAAAGTAGCGGTGGTGCTACATGATGATTATAACAAATAAAGACGCAGGGTGCAAGGGGTTTGGTGAGTTTCCGCAAAACCTATCCACATCGACGTTTTTGTGGTGTTTGGTTATAACCAGATTTGGAAAAGCACGAAAATAAGAGGAATCCGCTTCGTTTTTGTGGTAAAATTAAAGTGCAAACAAAAACCTTACTAAACAAAAACTGGAGGACTCCCCATGGCTAAGTTTACCACAGAAACCTATATCTTGAAAAGGGATATTTTAACTTTCGTTAGAAAAATCACACATACTCTACGACTACCCGAAAGAAAGTTTATTACGGATATGATATATGGATTACTGGCGGCAGAAAGCTGTAAACTTTCCGACATCAGCGATGCCCTACACGAAAAAATAAAGAAGAAAAACACCATCGAGCGGCTATCAAAGAACCTCGCCAAGGGCGTACCAATGGAAGCATGGAAATTTTATCTACACATGATAAAGAAGTGGGAAGATAACCCGGTCATTCACATTGATGACACCGATGTTTCCAAGGAGTACGGTAAGAAATTTGAAGCCATCGGGCGTGTCCGCGATGGCTCGGCAAGTGGCAACAAAAACATCTACAAAAACGGTTATTACATCACAGAGGGCACCGTTTTAACAAAGAGTTTCCATCCCATCAGTTTCTTTTCTAAAGTCCATTCCTCGCATGAAAAGGATTATATATCTGCAAATGCAATCACATTCGCCGCCATCGAGAGAGGCGCGAAGTTGTTCAAGAAAGCGATGTTCGTCATGGACAGGGGTTATGATGATAATAAGATGTTCCTAATGCTCGACAAACTGGGGCAACATTACATTATTCGCCTGACAAGGAATAGGAAACTTCTCCTTGGCAATGGTAAATGGGCAAAAGCTAGTGAAATGTGTGCACGCCGTAAAGG
>JAITGA010000027.1 GCA_031280955.1 Lachnospiraceae bacterium | reverse complement strand
CTGAATTTAGAATTTGCGCAAGCGCAGATTCTAAATATCAGACTCATGTTTGCCAATGGCAAACATGTGGGCTTCATCCGGTAACTGAGGTAAAACATTTGAGACCGGACTCAAGTTTGTTAAAGCATGAATGCTTTACAAACTTGTGGGTGGTAACGGTAACTGAGGTAAAATCGCTACCGATAATCCACCTATGGAGACGAAGAGATTCGAACTCTCGACCCCCTGCTTGCAAGGCAGGTGCTCTCCCAACTGAGCTACGTCCCCGCGTCATTAACCGCGGTTAGGTGTAATAGACGGAGAAGGAGGGATTTGAACCCTCGCGCCGCTATTAACGACCTACTCCCTTTCCAGGGGAGCCCCTTCAGCCGCTTGGGTACTTCTCCGAAACCATTTCCGTTCATACCACTTGCAAAAATACTGTCATGTGGCAGGAATATGCCTCTTCTGACAGCAACCCTTTTTGCGACAGCTTTTATAGTATATATGATGAAAATAAGAATGTCAAATACAAATTTTTGATTTATTTGTCTCTTTATTTGTCTCTAATATCTGCCAATTCTTTTACTTGTAAATGCGTGTATAGACTGCATGTACAGGGGCTTTTGCTTATATTGTCCAAACAGGTACGATCATCGTTCCTTTATTAAGAGCGGACATTTCTTTTCTTGTGCAAATCACAGCTCCTGTACCTCTGGGAACGCTCGCCTTGTCTAACACCTTGAATGTATTCGTAAGTTCCGTGGGTGGAGAAGCAGTTTTTTTGATTTCAATAGGGTGTAGCTTTCCGTCACTTTCCAAAATAATATCTATTTCCTTGCTGTCAATGTCGCGGTAATAGTGCGCGTAATACTCCTGCCCATTGTTTGAATAAGTTTTAATAATTTCCGACACTACATAATTCTCTAAGATAGCACCGTTGATTGCGCCGTTCATCAGGATTTCGGGTGACGAGTATTTTGTTAAATGCGCCACTAATCCTGTATCAAAGAAATATAGTTTAGGTGTTTTTTTAATCGTGCGGTTCAAGAGATTGTTGGAAAACGGTCGCAAGTAAAAAATAACTCCCGACTTTTCCATATAACCGAGCCACGTTTTTGCCGTCTCATCAGAAACTCCCACATCGTTCGCAATGGCGTGAATATTAAGCATTTCACCTGTGCGACAGGCGGCGGCACGCACAAAATCACGGAACAAATACTCATCTTTCAAAACGACCATTTCTCTAATGTCCCGGTCGATATATGAATCAATATAGCTGCTGTAAAATATGTCACGGTTTTTGTGTTTGGTACTAATATGTGCGGGCATTGAGCCGTTCCAGATGCGTTCAAATTGTCCGATTACGTCTGTGGCTTTGCCGTAGCCGCTACGTTTTTGTAAGGAATCCAAGTTTACGGTAAAAGGCAAACACTCACCGCTACCGTGGATTTCATGCTGTGAAAGCCCCGACATACGGAGAATAGCGGCACGTCCGGCAAGGGATTCTCCGGCCAACTTCATTAATTTATACATTTGTGACCCGGTCATCAGATAGCTTCCCGGTGATGCACCATTATCAATCTCTATTTTTATGTGCGGAAATAATTCAGGCGCATATTGCACCTCGTCGATGATTACCGGTGCCGGATTGAGTAACAAAAATAACTCGGGGTCGGTTTGCGCAAGCTGCCGATTTTCTTTATTGTCAAGAGAAACAAACCGTCGTCCTTCTCCCAACAGCTTTCTGAGGGTGGTCGTTTTGCCAACTTGCCGCGGACCGGTTATAATAACTGCCGAATAACTTTCTGAAACATCTAAAACCAACGAGTCAATGTCTCTTTTGATATATTCCATACGTACACCTCGTTTCGAGTAAAATCAAGTGCAACCTTATTATGCCCGAAATCGAAGGGGAAAGCAAGGGGTTTGAGAATGTTTTTTATTCTATTTATGCAGAATCTGCGGTTTTACAAAATTACCCCGACATTGCTGTAGAAAATTCAAGAAATTCAACTTGATTATTACATACATGAGAGAGTATAGAACAAAAATAGTATATTACTTACTTAATAAATTTTGTAATTATGCTTATAAAAGCTTAATGTGTTTACGTATTTTTTGTAAACTCTATATTTGGAAGAATAACCAATATTTCTCCAACATTTTCACCATACCAATGAACGATGTGACGAATATATGCAACTTTAGGTGAATAACCTTTCATTTTCATTTCATCCATTTTTTTCAACCCTTTTTGTGAAAATCTGATTATTTGTGTGTTTATCAAACAACAACCATTTTCATTTATAAAAAGTTTATGTCCACTCACGAGAGTACTGATAATCTTTTGGTAGTTGGCAAAATAATCCAGAAAAACATCTTCAAATCCCAGTTGTAAGTAGGCACAGGCTTGAGCATCATAGGTCTTTGCGTCCTCATATCTCGTAATGTTTTCGATAGATATATGATCAAAACATGAGGCATTAGTGAGAACATAGAGGTTTTTTACTGCACGAGTGATAGCGACATAGATATTTCTTTTCATCGCTTCATCATGTGTATGTTGAGTAAATGAAAAAATAACATTATCAAACTCACGTCCTTTAGTTTGATGTATTGTAGAGACTAATATAACATCTTCTTTTTCATTGATAAAATGTTCAAGCTTCGACTCACGAATAAACTGTGTAAAATCACTTATATGCGTATTAATCAAATGGGTGTCGTAAAATGTATCGAGTAGATTAATTATGTATGGAAAATTATCGCTTTTGAAGTATCTCTCTTTCATAGCATCAATTGCATTTTTCCATGAACTATCGCATATTATACGACTGTGCGTTCTGTCGTTGTTATTTAGATAATCTACAATGAATCGTATTTCTGTTAAATTAATGAGATTAAAGGTTTCTTTTGATTGAATTAGTTTAGCATATAAACCCTCTTTTCTTAATAAACTGACAATACTTAATGCTTCTTCGTTAGTACGTGTAACAACACAGGTACGTCCTTTAGGTCGAATAGTTAGTACAGCATGAACAGTTGGTGTAACAATGTAACGTGATGTATACTTACAAACAAATAGTTCTCCGCTTTCTTGTTTGATTGATTTAATCGGAGTTTCCTTAAATCGGTGTGAAATTGTTTGTACAAAACTATTGGCAAAGTGAACAATATTAGAGCAACTACGGTAATTATCTACAAGTTCATATTTCTTTGCTCCGGGGATTTTCATTAAATCAAGAAAGAATCTCGAATCAGAACCCGCAAAGCCATAAATGCTTTGGTCATCATCGCCAACCGCAATTATACGTAAATTTTCGTTCTTTTGTAACAATGCTTTTACTAACAAATAATCTGCTTCACCCATATCTTGAGCTTCATCAATCACTAATACAGATTTAGTTATCCGTTGCAAATCAATTTCGTCACTCTTAATTTTTTCTATTGCTTCATAAACTATGGTGTCAAATTTATCCTCATCTCCAACCTCACCTAGTAGGTCGAAACAATAAGAATGGAAGGTAGTTATCTGAATATAATAAGATATGTCGCCAATCAAAGCCTTTAGACGAGTCTTAAACTCAGTAACAGCAGCACGGGAAAAAGTCAACATTAACATTTGCTCACTTTTCACATCCTCCATCAAGTAAAGCGCTGCTAACTTATGGGTAAGTAACTTAGTCTTTCCACTTCCAGGACCGGCAGCCACAACTATATATTTTGATTTGTCATCGTCAATAATATCTCGCTGAGAGGGTGATAATTCATCAAAGAGTTGACTATATTTAGCAGGAGTAATGCTTTTCTTTATTTCCATTTGCCGTTTTCCTTGAAAATATTTATTAAGGAATGATTTAGAATCCATTGTAAAATATTCATCAACGAATGTCATAGCATCATTATAGTTATGTATAAGGAGTGAAGCGTATTCGCCAACAATATGGATTTGTAACTGCTTGCTTGCATAATGTCTCCTTAGCTTATCATAATGTGTAATTTTGTATACTTCTCCTAGCTCTTTTTTACGCTCTATACTCATAGCGTTATAAATAACCAGAAAGCCACCTTCAATTTTCACAACACCAATTTTAAGAAGATAATAGAGTGCATCCTCTATTTCCGATGAGTTAGCTTGTTTACTTAATAAGTTGTGATTATAAACTTCTTTTAATTCGATGACAGAAAAATCAATATCAACTTCAATGTTGTCATTTAACTCTTCTTTATCACGTACCTTTTGACACAAGTAATCAACTATAACATTTGATATATCAAGCCGTTTTTGTCTTAATGATTCAATTTCCAAAAGAGAAAGAAGTGGTCTGATTGTTATATGATTGCGGTTATAATGATGTTTTTTTTCAATCAATTGTTTACTGGCATAGTAGTTAATGACTGCGTGAAGTTGCGTAATGGAGGCGGCTTTCTGTTTATGTTTAAGAGAGACGCTCATTTCTTCACTAATTTCTTTAATGTTGTATGTTTTTTCATCATCACTAAGATGCTGAAGAAGAAACTTTTCGATTTCTCCATGTTTTGAAAGAAGTGCTATTGCATTACTTGTCATCTTATCATTCTTCTTAATAGATGCCACGAGGTCCATGTCATTTGCTAATATTTTTTCCTCACGAAGTAGGTTGATTATCTTTACAACTCTTTCTCTTGACATGCCTACTTGATCAGCAAGATAGTCAATCCTTGTCTCACCGTCATTTCCTTGTATTACAGCACTATGTTTTGCTGTAAATAGTCGAGTCATTATTTTGTTTGCATCAGCTATGTGTTTTTCATCAAATCGTGCAGACCGTGCAATTCTGTTATTAGCTTCAATCATGTTCTTTGATAAAATACTGTCCGCATAAATCCTAGGCGAATTTTGTCCACGTATTACGAATCCTGATTGTTCTAAAGCATTAATAGCAGTTCTGGTTTGTGTTTCTATGTCACTTTTTGTCTCTGTCCAACCAGCAAGATGAGCAATTTCAAAGGCAGATTGCGTTATTTTTGTTCGAGATTTAGTTAATTTCTTAATAGCTGACCAGATTTGATTTATTTCATTTAAGGATAGTTTGTTTCGGTTAAGGAGAGTGAAATGTTCATTTAGATCATTTTCACTAAATAGGATATGGCATTCGGCTTTCAGATTTTTATCACGTCCAGCACGTCCAGCTTCTTGAATGTAGTTTTCTAGTGAGCTAGATATATCATAATGAATAACCATGCTTACATTATCCTTATCTACACCCATGCCAAATGCTGTTGTAGCAACAATAATATTTACATCTCCACGCATAAAAGAGTCCTGATTGGCTAAGCGTTCTTGACGCTCCATTTTTCCGTGATACGCTATAGCAGGAAAACCAAAGTCAGTAAGTTTATTTGCTAGCCTTGTTGTTCGTTTGACACGCGAAACATATATAATGGTAGGACATATATTGTCGTTCAATAACTCCCGTAATTTACGTTCTTTTTCCAGTTCATCATTGTTGTTATAACTATGGTAATGCAAATTGCTACGTCTTGAATTTGTTTTATATATGTTGAGATTTAATGATAAACGTTCTTGAAAGTATTTGATTATATCATCGATTACTTCCTCTCTTGCAGTTGCTGTAAAGCACGAGACTGGAATACTATTTCCAGTTGCCTTTTTCTCTTGAAGTGAATGAATGAAATCGGCGATATATAGATAATCCACACGAAAGTCATGTCCCCATGATGAAAAGCAATGAGCTTCATCAATTACAAATCTTACCACATTTCTCATCAACAAGAGCTTTTCAATTGTTCGTGAACGAAGCGATTCAGGAGCAATATAAAGGAGATTGGCAGAACCATTTTCTATTCGTTTTAGAGCTACGGAACGTTCGATAGGGTTAAGTGAAGAGTTGATGGTTACAGCATTATCTATGCCGCGTTCTTCAAGGCTATCAATTTGATCTTTCATCAATGACTGTAAAGGTGAAATTATGATGGTTAATCCTGCCTCGTTAACTCCAGCCATCAATGCTGGTAATTGAAATGTTAATGATTTTCCTCCACCTGTTGGGAAGATAGCAAGCAATGATTTACCATCAATAGCTGCACGCACAGCTTCTCTCTGTAATTCCTCATTGTTAAAAGTGCGAAATTCTAAATGACCATAGAAGTTTTTTAGTGCTTCAATTTCATTGAAGACTTCATCACAAAAGCTGCATGATTGACAGCGAGTACCACGTAAATACCTGATGATATTTTCAATTCTCGGATATCTTTTTAATAACCATGGGGAGAGCCAGGCATAAGTATCAGAGTTATCATCATTAACATTGATAAAAGCGAGTGCATAGGTCAGTTCTATTGGATAATTTCCATATATGCTCAGAACTGGAGCGTTCTCACATATTCGTTTCCAAAAATAAGTGTGTATTGCTTCTTGAATATTTTGTAATGGAGTAATGTTTTCAACAAAATAGAAGAATCCATAAAACTCAGGAGTGTTATATAAAAGATTATAGTAGAGTTGCTTTAGTTGAGCATCTAAGTTATTAAACATAGTAAGATTTTTGAAAAAGAGGGAGTGGGTAGCTTTGGCGTCTTCACATGGATTATTGTTATCATCTTTATTGAGTTTGTACTCTTTTTTTAGAAAATGGTGAGGTTCGCGAGGCGAAAGTAACGCTGATATATATAGAGTATCTATGATTACGAAAGAGTTAAACTGTGCTTCATAATTATAAGGCAGTATTTGTTTAGAGGCAGCAAGCCTTTTCCTCAAATAAGGATAGTCATGTGCTAAAACATTGTGACCAACAATATACTTACTATCTTTTATAAAATCTAAGAAATCAACAAAGGAACTAGAGTGAAACTCGTTACCGTTCTCTTTAACGGCACCGAAATCACAAATCACTCCCTTTTTCTCATCAACTTCAGTATCAATGAAAACGACTTTTTCTTTATTCATAAATGACGCTAAACCTCTATGAAAGTTCTAAAACAATGGTGCTATGCGTTCATCAGTTATATTTTACATTTCCTGCCAACTCCTGTCACACTACTTTACCCTACTCTGACATAGGCAAACTAACACTTGACAATTACCTCCCGCAGGAAGTAAGCATTTTTGCTTTGCTGTCTTAATGATAGCAAAGCAAATGTCTTCAAGAGTTAGCATAACGCTTACCTTTTTCATAATATGGTTATAATATACTTAAAACCTAATCTTTTGTAAAGAAATTGTTTATAGGATAAAAACCTTAAGGATAACAAATATACTTCACATACAGTTTGTTGCATAGTGTTAGGTAATTGCGAAACAAGGTTTTCGCTTCAAGATAAATCAAAATCTTGCATAGCTAATCCCCCCAACAAATAACCACACATTTCTGTGTGGTTAAACCCATGCCAAGCCTACTCTTTTTCGCCTACTCTTTCCTCCACTTTACCCCCTCCCGCGTATCCTCCAGGGTAATCCCTATCGCCGCCAGTTCAGCCCTTATTTCATCCGCTCGGGCAAAGTCCCTCTCTTTTCGTGCTTTTTGCCGCTCTTCGATTAACCGCTCGATATCGACAGTCAATGCCTCCGTGCTTACTCCTACGATTAACCCACATATTCCCGTCAGCATGATTATTTGCTCCCTTAGGGCAAAAAGTAAAGCGGGTGAGCTGTCGTCATCGGTATGACTGTTTACGAATTTGACCAGTTCAAAAATAGCCGCAAGCGCATCGGCAGTATTAAAATCATCATCCATTGCCGCCTCGAACTTGTCGCTAAACACGACCGACCGGGTCAATAATTCCGCTTCTGCCTCATTTACCACCCCTGATGGCATCAGTTTTTCCATCTGCGCTTTTGTTTCTTTCATTTCCAAACGGTAATCCAAGTTCTCCACACAGCCTGTTATTCTCATCAGTCCCGCTTTTGCCGCCGCCATCGAATCGGCAGTGAAGTTCATTGGACTCCGGTAATGCGAAGATAAGAGAAAGAAGCGTAAGACCTGTGGTTCATATTTTTCACAAATCTCACGGACAGTGAAGAAGTTATTCTCTGATTTTGCCATTTTTTTGTTATCTATATTGAGAAAGGCATTATGCATCCATGTATGGGCAAATGGTTTTTCATTCGCCGCTTCCGACTGGGCGATTTCATTTTCATGATGGGGAAAAATAAGGTCTTCACCCCCGGCATGGATATCTATTTCATCGCCAAGGTATTTTTTGCCCATCACCGAACATTCTATATGCCAGCCGGGGCGACCGTCACACCAAGGCGAAGTCCAAAACGGCTCTCCTTCTTTCTTCGGCTTCCAAAGGACGAAATCGAGCGGGTCTTCCTTTTGGTTCTCACCGCTGACTTGCAAGGAACGGTCTCCTGAACGCAAATCATCAAGATTTTTGCGCGAGAGCTTGCCGTAACTTTCAAAACTACGCACCCGAAAATACACTGTGCCGTCAGCGACTTGATAGGCATGACCTCGTTCAATCAAAGTGGAAATCATTTGCAACATTCCCTCGACTTCCTCGGTCGCTTTGGGATAGACCGTTGCCGGGAGAATATTGAGAGCTTTCATATCTATTTCACATTCACTAATGAAGCGTTCCGATATGACACTTGCGTCAGTTTGCTCGGCAAGTGCCTTTTGAATGATTCTGTCATCTATATCAGTATAGTTACTCACGAACTCCACCGTAAGTCCCTTGTATTCCATATAACGGCGGACTGTGTCGAATACTACTGCCGGGCGGGCATTACCGATATGGATGAAATCATAAACCGTCGGTCCGCAGACGTACATTTTCACCTGTCCCGGGGTGATAGGCACGAAATCCTCCTTGGTTCTGGAGAGGGTATTATATATCTTCATCATTTTCCTTTCGCAGTTAAAGTTTTCTTACAGCATCAGACGCTTCCCGCTTCTCGCACTCTCGATAGCTTTATACACCATTCTGATGCTTACAGCATCAATCGCTTCCCGGTCTTCGCACTTTCTATAGCTTTATATACCATTCTGATGCTGTGAATGTTGTCACGGCAGTCTGTTTGCGGTCTTTTCCCGCTTTGGAGAGCGGCAAACATTTCACTGACACATGCGTCATGTCCTGTCAGTGGCATTGGCAGGAGTGTCACATTTTCTCGCTTTAATTCTATTGTCCCTGTCCCACTTTTGCTCCCTCTGCATCCCTCGGGCACGATTTGCTCATAGTCAAGTCGCTCACCGCCATCCCAGAAAACAACACCCTCAGAACAGGAGACCCGCCACTGTGCTTCCCATGAAGTGACCATGCCATTGGCACACCAACTACCACGATAATCAAAAACTGACCCATCCTCCATTTCAAAGATACAGACCGCATTGGCAGCACCTTTATACCACGACCATGAGGGATTAAACTCATGACAATAAACTGAAACCGCATTTTGTCCCGTTAGAAAACGTGCCGCATCAAATGTATGAATCGCCATGTCTGCTATCAGCGGACTATCCATTTCTGTACGGAAACCACGAAAACGAGGTCCGAGTTGGAAGTCAGCCGATATTTGCCCAACTGTACCCAGACGTTTATCAACCAAAAACTCCCGCAGCGTCCACAATCCGGGGACATAACGCCGATTTTGCATGACAAAATACTCACGCCCCGTCGCCTCGGAACACTCGACCATCCGCTCCGCTTCGGCTAGGGTATCGGACATCGGTTTTTCCCCAAATACATCACATCCCGCCTTTAATGCCGTCATCACCGTTTCCTGATGATATTGCGGTGGGGTGACATCGAAAACCAGATTCGCTTCCTCAGCAGCCAGAGCTTCTGAAAGGTTAGAATATGTAACTGCTGTGAGCGAATAATCGTCTTTTCTGCGCTTAGCATTTGCCAAATCGGGGTCAACCAAAGCAACAATGGCGCAATCATCACGGCGTGTAGCCATTTGTATCCAATGATTGGACATTGCCCCGCAACCTACGACGATGATGCGGTGTTCTTTGTTTGTGTCTTTCATATTTTTACTTTCTCGCCTTTTCTCGCACTTTCAATCGCCTTTTGCACCATTTCTATACTCTTGATGTTGTCGCGGCAATCAGTAGGTGGGCGTGTGCCACTTAATAAAGCATTGAACATTTCATCAATACAGGCGGCGTGTTTGGTTTTTGCCATCGTCGCTTTCGGTATCGTCATGATGACGGCGGCGGCTTCCTCATCGCCGGAAAGTCCGGTCGTGACCCGCTCTGTCGCCCATTCATAACCTGCCTCTACTGTCCCATCCCAGAACGCACTGCCTTTTTCTCCCGTGATACGCCACTTGGCTTCCCATGATGTCTCCAAGCCTCTGGCACACCAGCTGCCCCGGTAATCAAAAATCGCCCCATCTTCCATTTCAAAGATACATACGGCGTTGGCATTGCCACGATACCATGACCAAACAGGATTGAACTCCTGACAGTACACGGATACGGCATTTTTGCCCGCAAGGAATCTGGCAGCATCAAATGTATGGATTGCCATATCTGCAATCAAAGGACTGTCCATTTGCTCACGAAATCCCCCGAAACGAGGGGCAAGCTGGAAATTTGCCGATATTTGCCCTATTTGTCCCAATGAACCGCTACGCAAGAAATCACGCAAAGCATAAAGTTCAGGAATATACCGCCGATTTTGCATGACGAAATACTCACGCCCGGTCGCTTCGGCACACTCCACCATCGCATAAGCTTCCGCTAGAGTCGGCGCAAGCGGCTTTTCCCCGAAGACATCACATCCTGCTTTTAGGGCAGTAGTCACGGTCTCAAAGTGATATTCCGGCGGGGTAAGGTCAAAAACGAGAGATATTTCCTCTTTTTCTATCGCTGTCGCCAAATCCAGATAAACATTGGCTGACAGAGAATGTTTCGCCGCTTTTTCCTTGGCGGCATCAACATTTTGGGCAACCACGAGCGCACGGATAGTACAATTTGTCCTATCTTTTACCGCCTCTATCCACTCATCAGCTACCATGCCACAACCTGCAATCGCTATTTTGTACATATTTTCTCCTCATTTCTCATCAAGACCTAATGGATGTGTAATGCACTTACTCATGCAAATCATTTATATATTCAACTCACTTGCATGTACAACTTATTTGCTCATGCAATTCACTTGCATGTGTATCTACATCTTCTCAAAATTCGGGATTATCTCCCCGCCGCGGCATTGTTTTAGGTAATTGAGGGCATGGACTTGACCCGTATACTCGAGCTCATCACGGTAAACAGGGTCGTGCCAACCCTCGATATCGATACTGCCTTTGAAACCCGCCATCCGCAGTATCGTGATGATATCCGTCCAGTTAGTATCACCAAAACCGGGGGTACGATGCCAGACATAATCAGCAACACCCGATATTCCCTGTTCCTTGATTACATCCCAAGCAACCGTCGCATCCTTGCCATGGAGGGAAAAGACCTTGTCCGCCCACTTCCGCAGCTGTGCCATCGGATCGGTAAACTGTACTATTTGATGACATGGCTCCCATTGCAGACCGATATTGTCAAACGGAACGGCGGCAAACATCATTTCCCATGCCTTGGGGGTAAAAGCAATATTCCAATCCCCGCTCTTCCAGTTCCCGCCCATATCGCAATTTTCAAAAGCAAGACGTAAGCCTTTGTCACGGGCTTTTTCCGCAAAAGGGGTGAAAACCTCGGCAAAGCGCGGGATAGAATCCGGTACCGACTCACCAATCAAACGTCCTGTAAATCCTGTTACCAAGTCAGTATTGAAAAGATGCGCTGTCTCAATCAGCTTGCTCCAACCGTCACGCGCCGCTTCACCTCTCTCCCCGTCAATCAAGGGATTTCCATAAAATGACAGACAGGATATCTGACAATCCGTCCCTGCCAGTATCGCTTTCACGCTCGCAGCCAACTCTGCCATATCCCAGTCGCCGGCTGTCCCCCAAAAAGTAATGGAAAAAGTCTCGAAACCATGTCGAATGAGTTGGGGCATGATTTTTTTGACGTTCCCTGCACTGATTAGCGTCCCGATTTTGATGTCGTGCATATTATTCCTCCTTGTCATCTTGTACGTGAACTATGATATTAAAACTCTGCCTCCCCATCATCTATTAGTGGGGTTTCCACCTATAGAGGTGGGGGAATCTCCCTCTGAGATATACCTAAGTTCACGTTGTCCATTACTTCATATATAAAGTTGATTACTCAGGTTCTGTTTTGGATAAACACGGACACCTGCCACAAATTACTCCTGTTACTGCTTTTCTCTCTATCATTCGTGGACAGTAGCTTGCGCTTGCTTCTGTTTCGTCTTCGTTCGTTCCTTTTCTATCTTCGTTCATTCCCGTTCTGCCATCATTGACCGGAGTAGTCAATAGGCAGATTGCCTGTGCTGCTATTCCTGCACCAATGCCTGTAAAACCGAGACCCTCTTCACTGGTTGCTTTGATATTGACTTGGTCAATAGTGATTCCCAAAGCCGTGGCGATATTTGTTCGTATATCATGGATAAATGGTCGCATTTTCGGGGCTTCGGCGATGATGACTGCATCAATGTTTTCAACAAAAAATAGTTTGTTCTCCAACATCTCAGCAACTTTTTCCAATAACAAAAGCGAGGATATCCCCTTATATTTCTCTTCCATGTCAGGGAAATGCGTTCCGATATCACCAAGCGTCGCCGCTCCCAACAAGGCATCCATAATCGCATGGACTAGCACATCGGCATCTGAATGACCGAGTAATCCCATCGAAAAAGGAATGTCCACCCCACCAATAATAAGGCTTCGTCCCATTACCAATCTATGTACGTCATAGCCTTGCCCGACCCGCATCCTGCGCCTGCCTTTCTCGAAAATCTGTGCGTTTTACATCATCACGTTTTGCTTTCTCATTATCTACATTATAAAGGATTATCACGAAAACTACAACATGCCATGCTGGGTGTAATCTACTGTGCTTGTGCCTTGGCTCTATATTTATAAAGCATTAGTACTGTAATCTGTGCTGCACTTTAGTTTGTCTTTGCTCCCTGCCTGTCCTGCCTCGTCCTGCCTCAGTTCTTGGTTTGCCCTTGTCTTCGTGTTATCTGTCAATTATAATGTAATTGAAACCAACCCCATTTTTGATATAAGGAAGATTCATGAAAAATACTGACAGCATCAACAACCTCATCGGGAATACTCCCTTAGTCACGCTATCCCGCTTTGTTGCCGAACATAATGTTTCCGCAAAAATAGTGGCCAAACTTGAATCCCAAAACCCCGGAGGTAGTATCAAAGACCGCATTGCCGCGGCGATGATTGCCGATGCTGAAGCAAGAGGAACGCTAAGACCCGGTTCTGTCATCATCGAACCCACGAGCGGGAATACCGGCATCGGACTGGCGTACATAGCCGCAATAAAAAAATATCGGCTTATCCTTACCATGCCTGACACGATGAGCAAGGAACGCCGCCAACTGCTTGTCGCATATGGGGCAGAACTGGTTTTGACCGAGGGAGCAAAAGGGATGAAAGGGGCGATTGCCAAAGCCCATGAACTTGCGGCGACAATACCTGATAGCTTCATCCCGGCACAGTTTCAAAATCCTGCCAACCCTGCCATCCACCATGCCACTACCGCACCTGAGATTTGGCATGATAGTGGCGGTGAGATTGATATCTTCATCGCCGGGGTCGGTACCGGCGGTACGATTACCGGGGTCGGCAGTTATTTACGCAAGCAAAACCCCAACATGAAGATTATCGCCGTTGAACCCGCCAAGTCTCCTATTCTCTCCGGTGGAACAGCGGCAACGCATGGAATCCAAGGTATCGGAGCCGGATTCATCCCCGAAATTCTCGATGTATCGCTGATTGATGAAATAATCACAGTAAAAGACGAAGATGCCATCGCCACCTGCCGAGCAATAGCCCAAACCGAAGGTTTGCTGACAGGCATATCCTCAGGAGCAGTAGCGTGGGCGGCGTTAAGTATTGCCAAAAGAATGGAAAACACCCCTGTAACCATAGCCATCATCTTCCCTGATGGTGGTGAGCGGTATCTGTCGATGGGGTTGTATGGTTGAGAGATTATACTATAGCTCATATTGCGAAGTTCACATTATGGATTTATATAAAAACAAAAAGCAGAGTTATTGTTCCTCTGCTTTCGTAGCGAGAGAGGGGATCGAACCCCCGACCCTACGGGTATGAACCGTATGCTCTAGCCAGCTGAGCTATCTCGCCTGATATATGGGACCTGCCGGGCTCGAACCAGCGACCCCCTGCTTGTAAGGCAGGTGCTCTCCCAACTGAGCTAAGATCCCAAAAGCAAATATTATCTTTCTAGTATATTACTCTTTATAACACAAAACCCTACACTTTTTTCAAAGTAAAAAAAGTATACTACCTACGAGAAGTAATTGTCAATACGAAAATGTCACGGTTTTTTTATGGTTTTTTTATGCGTAAATTGTTTGCGTAAATTGTTATGTCACGGTTTCGTCATTGCGAGGCGGCTTCATACGCCGAAGCAATCCATGCTCAACCTTTAACGAAGCCGGAAGAATGACATGCTTTTTGTCATTCTTCAGCACACGAACTTTGCTTTGCAAAGTTCTTGTGCCGTCATTGCGAGGCAGTTTATACGCCGAAGCAATCCAAAAGCACCGAGAGTGTACTTACCACTCCTTTTGATGAAATACTAAAGTTTCGTCATTGCGAGGCAGTTTTTTACGCCGAAGCAATCCATTTATTTGAGATTTGTTATTTAAGATGTCGATGTAGACATTGAATTATAATGGTGGTTATGCTATAATTTTTTTGTTACCTTGTTAGCTATCCGGCGGAAAGCCTGGCGGTCGTACTGAGGCTTTCATAGTTAGGGCAGGAGAAAGCAAGACCTCGCTATTGTGTGAATCTGTTGTGATGGAATGTAGTTAGAACCAACCTGAAGGAGGCAATATGAAGAAAATTAAACCATGTAATCCCGAATCTTTGCCTTGTGTTCAAAATGTGCTTGATTACTTTGTAAACCTTGAAGCAAACGGGATAATCCTCGGGCAGCATACGCAAACAATCCCCCAGGAGGAACTTACAAAAATTCATGAAACCACAGGCAAATTACCGGCTCTTTGTGGTTTTGAACTACTTGCGTATTCACCAAATATAGATAAAAGCACTCTTGACGATGCTCATTGTATCGCCGAAATAAATGCAAACGAAAACACGCTCAGCAAAGCCTATGAGTGGGCGGAAAAGCGCGGATTGATTACATTTACGTGGCATTGGTTTTCTCCGCTTTTTGGAAATAACAAATCGTTTTATGCGAGCAATACTGACTTCGATGCCCGTAAAGCAGTGATAGCAGGGACTGCCGAGAATACGGCGCTTCTTTCTGATATGGATGTAATAGCGAAGAAACTTGCTGAGTTTCGTGATAAAAACATCCCGATTCTCTGGCGTCCGTTTCACGAAGCTGATGGTGATTGGTTCTGGTGGGGTAAGCATGGTGCGGATACCGCAAAGAAGTTGTGGTTAATAATGTACGATAGATACGTAAATCTGCACAAACTTAATAATCTCATCTGGGTTTGGAACACGCCGGAGCGTGAATATTATCCCGGTGATGAGTATTGTGACATTATTTCCCGTGATATTTACCCTAAGGAACACGAACATTCGGATTTGGCTGATAAATATCATGAGCTTATGAAAATTACGGATATTCACAAGCTGTCCGCAATTGGCGAAACCGGGGCGATACCGAGCATGGAAATGCTTGCAAAAACTCGGATACCGTGGCTCTGGTTCATGATGTGGAGCGGGGAGTTTGCACTGAGTGAAAAGCATACGATGAACGAGGAGTTAGTAAAAGCGTATAATCATAACTATGCAATAACGCTGGATAAACTACCGAAGTTGTATTAGAAAAGTATACTCTCGGTGCTTGTGGATTGCTTCGGCGTATAAAACGCCTCGCAATGACGGCACAAGAACTTTGCAAAGCAAAGTTCGTGTGCTGAAGAATGACAATAGAGCGTGTCATTCTTCCGGCTTCGGTAAAGGTTAAGCATAGATTGCCTCGCACGGAAAAATTGTAAGAGTAGCATCTAGAAACATCACCAAATCCATGTTATACTTACTATGATTTCATTGTTATTGCTCCCCTCGCTAAATTTTGCAAAAGATTTATCTGCCGGAGCAATATATCAACAGAAAGGACTCCTCATGATATATGTCCCTTATGATGTCCCCTCCGAGAATTTCCAAGAAGGCATCCACACCGATGATTATCTCGCCCCTTACCGTGAAAAAAAGCTAACTTACACATTGACTACCGGCGGCAGAACCAAGGAATCACTCAATGGAATGTGGCAGTTTGGCATTGACCAATATGATACTTGTCTGCGGGCAAAGTGGTTTGAGGAGACAACCCATGATGCTGACGGCCGCCCATTGCCTCGTGACTACGATTTTGACTCATGGGAAATGATGAGTGTTCCCTCCTGCTGGAATCTCCACGCTGAGCGGCTCTTCCTTTATGAAGGTTCGATTGTTTACACCCGCCGCTTCCGATATGAAAACCACGGGGAAAAGCGAGTCTTCCTCCAGTTTGGCGGAGCTGCTTACGCCGCCTATGTCTTCGTCAATGGCAAGTACATGGGGATGCACGAGGGTGCTTCGACTCCCTTTAGCGTAGATGTAACTGATGTCCTCGCTACCGACAACCGTATCATCGTTGTTGTCAACAATGAACGAAAGAGGACGAATGTTCCCTGTGAAAATACCGATTGGTTCAATTATGGCGGGCTTTACCGTGATGTTGATTTAGTGCGTTTGCCGGAAACATTCATCGAGGATTTCACACTCTCCCTTGCACCTGATGAAGCCGGTATCCACGTTACAGTCACTTTGAATGATACTACTGCCAACGGTACCGCCACCCTCGATATCGAGGAACTAAGGCTACGCACACAAATACCGATTGACAACGGGCGTGGTGATCTCACCATCAACATTACTCCCATCCTCTGGTCGCCTGATATCCCTCGTCTTTATGATATCTTTATCGAATATGAAAACGATACCGTGTATGACCGTGTTGGCTTCCGGGAAATCCGCAGTATCGGGACGGAAATCCATCTTAATGGCGCACCGATTTTGCTCAAGGGTATTTGCGCCCATGAAGACAGCGTGGAGAATGGCAAAAGTGTAAATGAAAATGAAATCCGCGCTCTTTTCCAAACTGCCAAAGACATGAACTGTAATTATATGCGTTTGGCGCATTATCCTCATAGCGAACATGCCGCACGGATAGCCGATGAAATGGGGCTTTTACTCTGGGAAGAGATTCCTGTCTACTGGGCGATTGAGTTTGCCAATGATGAAGTGTACCGAAATGCCGAAAACCAACTCTGCGAACTGATAAAACGTGATCAAAACCGTGCCAGTGTCATCATCTGGTCAGTTGGCAATGAAAACGTTGACAATGATTCACGCTTGTCGTTTATGAGCCGTTTGGTAACGAAAGCCAAGGCCCTCGACCCGACCCGCTTGGTTTCAGCGGCATGTCTTGTCAACAGCGAGAAACTTTTGATCGATGACCGCCTCGCTGCCTATCTCGATATCATTGGTATCAATGAGTATTATGGTTGGTATGAGCCCGATTTCTCGAAACTACCTCGCCTGTTTGAGAACAGCCAGCCCAGCAAACCGGTGGTTATTTGCGAAACAGGAGCAGATGCACGAGCAAGACACCGTGGTCCCAAGGACGAGTTGCTGACCGAGGACAATCAGCTCTATGTTTATGAACGGCAAATAGCGGCTCTGCGGCAAATCCCTTATGTCAAAGGACTGAGCCCTTGGATTTTCTTCGATTTCCGTTGCCCCCGCCGTTTGCACCCGATTCAGGATTACTACAATATAAAAGGGCTTTTATCTGCGGACAAAAGCTACAAGAAATTGGCATACTACGTTTTGCGTGATTTCTATGCTGAATGGCGTTGAGGGATTACGATATAGGACTAAGTGACGAGTAAACCTACTCCGGCGGCGTAAGCAACGAATGTACCACATGAATGACATGGTCAATACTGCCTGTGGCGATGGCATCGGTTATCGCCGCCGTCACAGCTGCGTCGTGGGTCAACATACCAACAGTCAAAATACGGGGAACTGCTGTATAGTTGCTGCTGTTTATCAGCACCCTTTCAACTTGGACTCCGTCAACGAAAACCCGTTTCCACAAACGTGACTTGTATCCGATATACGCAGATTGAAGTTCCAGATGCCCTACCGGTTCGGAAGCACTACGAATAATACTTTCTCCCTCGGGAACGGTCATTTCCATGATTTCGCTCTCAAACTCAATCCGGCGATTGGCAGGACGTTCATTTTCTCCATAAATTGAAAAGGTGAGATTGCCGCCTGATGTCACCCGCCCCTCAACATAAAGCGGGGTGTTGGTGTTGTTGATAAAACGAAAATCACGGTTTGAAGATGAAGCGATGGCGGCATCAAATGACGGCTCGACGTATGTTACCATCATCGAATGGGGACGGCGTTCGAGTACCGTCAGCTCTGCATGAAGTACTGCCATGTAAAGGGTGGTCGAAACCTGACATATCCCTCCACCCAGACTATCAACCAACTGCCCCATCAGGAACATTCCTGCTTCCCGGTATCCATTTTCCTCAGTAAAAGGAGCAATCAAATCCAAGGTGGAGAACTCTTCCCCGGGGTATATCAAAGTTCCGTTTATCAACTCCGTAGCACGACCAATATTCACCCGCCTGTTTGCATTTGAAGCGGAGAAAGAAGTCGTAAATGTTCCCATCACATCCGTCAGGCGACTCAGCTCTTCATAGCTTCCCCGCGGTTCAAGGACAGATATTACCAAGTCGATACCAAAGCTATTTTTGCCCCACTCATCCTCCAGATAATCCATCACCTTGTCAACCGATTCACGAATATCCAGATAATATCCCGGTTGCCCCTCGGTTACGAGTGTTTCTCCTCTATCTCTCACCATCGTTGCATCTATCGCTTTTTCACGATAATTCCCAAAATGTTCCTCGATAATATCAGTAACCATCACCGGGTCAAAAAAGTATTCCAGCTCAAATACCACGTTGTCATTTTGTAAATCCTTTATGGCTTTGTAACGAGTAATGATATTCCCTTTTTGCCCTAGCGCAGCTGCTGCGGCGACAATCCCGGGATTACTCCAGGTGAAGCCTATCTCCTCGGCAGTAACAGTAATAAAATTATCTTCATCTGCATACATGGTTATCTGCTGTTGTCGCAAAAAAGCCTCATAATTATTGATTAAAACAACCGCCTCCGCCTCGCTATAGCCACCCAAGGAAATGCCATCTATGAAGATGCCGTCGAGAATGGAAGCATTGTTGAATGCTCCATTAGTAAACGTCCCATTTGCCGACACCTGTTCCGACGGAAGCAGGGCAAAAAAGAAAACAGACACCACAAATAAAATGGTCACTATTCCTATTTTTGCATCTTTTCTCTTTTTACCCATAATAACTACACTTTCCTTGTCAACTCCCGGTTAATAACTTCGCAGATTCACATCGCTTACCATGCCGTTTTGCCAACGCTGACATGACCTGCTGCCGCTCGTCAGCGGAAAAACTAACCGACTTGACCTTTTATGATTGCCGTAACTACGTTTTTGTGCTAAAGTAACATCAATATAGCAGGGATGACCAACGCCATGACCAACACGGCTACTATAACCGTGGAAATGATTTTTCGTGTTTTTTTGTTATGTAGGTTAAACATGGTTTCCCAACCTTTCTATCTTTCCATAAGTAAATTTGAGGATATTATACATGAATTTCTTCTTACTTGCAAGTTCAATCGCTTTCATGATCTGGCTCACCGTTAGGTTGGCTATGATCAAAAAGAACGAAGCCGAACAAGAAAAGGAGTTCTGGGATACTGAGCAAAAAGCAAATACTACGAGGCGCAAATCGCTTGATGACCTCGATTATATCCAAATCCCCTTTGATGACTTGCCGTTTGCGCTTATGTCCGATGACCAAAAGGTAAGTGAATATCATCAAACCCTCAGAACTCTTGCCGAAAACCCGATCGTCAACCTTACTTGTATCACCAACACCGACCTGAAGCTTCGCTATGGTGCTGCCAACATCACAAAGCTGTCACGTTACGATTCTGCATATACTATTCTGGCGAGAACTTTACAGCAATGGGCAAAAGCACTCTTTGAGGCGGGTTTGAGCGAGGCAGCATGTACGGTGCTGGAGTTCGCTGTCGCAACCAAAACCGATGTCAGCGATACATATCTGCTACTCAGTGATATCTATCACGAGGCCGGTAAAACCGAGTCTATTGAATCACTAATATCGATTGCTGAGGAGTTGCCATCGTCACACAGTAGGAGAATCACCGCAAGATTGCGGGAAAAACTGGATGTCTAGGGTTTGTTTTGACGGAGTTGGCACTGGTCGGTGAGGTATGTTTCTTCCATTATATCTTATAGACTAAAACTTGGCAGTAGAATGGTTAGATTTTGTCATTTATGATATCAAGTTGGAGGAATGTATGGCAGGGTTTTTGCATAAGGAAAATGTTGCTGTTGTTGAATAGAAAAAACATTCCTCGCACCGTGCTTTCCGTGCCAAGCAGATTTTTCTACCATGAGAAATTATTTGTGTGTTGTAGCGTATCCAGTGCTCACGAGGCAAAATTTTCATCAGTTCAAACTCAATTTTGACAGGATCAGAAGCGGCGGCAAGCCCAAGGCGGCGGGAAACCCGCTTCACATGGGTATCGACAACGATAGCGGGATCACCAAAGATATTGCCACGAATGACATTGGCAGTTTTGCGACCGATACCCGGTAGAGCCGTCAACTCTTCAAGGCTAAAGGGAATCTCACCGTTATATTGCTCATGAATCATGCGAAAGCAAGCAATCATGTTGCTTGCTTTATTGCGAAAAAAGCCGGTCGAGCGGATAATTTCCTCCAACTCGTGCGGCTCAGCCAACGCCAAACCAGCGACATCTCTATACTGTGCAAACAATTTCGGTGTTACCTTATTGACTCGCTCATCGGTACATTGCGCACTCAACATCGTTGCCGCTAGTAGCTGCCAGTCTTCCTCATAATTAAGGAAACGTGGTATTTCGATACCATAATGTTCATCTAGCAAGGTAAGTATTTTACTTATATGTGTTTGTTTCATGGGTGTTTCCGTTATAAGCGGTGAGGTTGCTAGGAGGTTGGTCGGGTTGATATGGTCAACATTATAGTTGCTTAGGTGTGTTCATCCTTATTACTCACCGCTACCCCAAACACCTCTTGCTAATAAGGTGTTTAGGTAACAATGCTTTCCTGCGGCTAAGAGGACTCGAACCTCCACGGTCTCCCACTAGATCCTAAGTCTAGCGCGTCTGCCAATTCCGCCATAGCCGCATAAATTTTGTATCTTTCATTACATGATGGAATTTACCATGTTTGCGGGAAAGTGTCAAGCAGTACACTTAATTCCGATAGCAACGGTAAAACAAAGGTTACTGTTCAACCCTGTGTTGAAATAATGTAGAGTAACCCGTCATTCTACACCACTGCTTGCAATGGATTGCTTCGGCGTAAAACCGCCTCGCAATGACAGCACACGAACTTTGCTTTGCAAAATCCTTAGTAATGCACACGAACTCTGCTTTGCAAAGTTCTTAGTGCGAAGAATGACAAAAGAGCATGTTATTCTTCCGGCTACGGTAAAGGTTAAGCATGGATTGCTTCGGCATGTAAAACTGCCTCGCAATGACGGAAACTGTGGCATTTGTGGCATTTGTGGCATTTGTTGGCAAACCGATTGACAAAGCAGTGTTTTTGCTTCATAATAGCTCAACATGGAAACAATAATAAAGACAAAACAATAAAGTAGAGGAGATAACAGGAGAAAAATTGCTAAAAATAATTGATTTTACAAAAGACCATATCGAACAGGCACAAGGTATTGCCAAAGAAAATTATGAAAATGAACGAAAGTATGTTGACTGTCTTCCGGAAGTAGTTAATTATCCCGACTTTATCCCCCTTATAGAAAACGGACTTGGTGTTTCCGCATTTGTAGACCAAAAAATGATTGGCTATTTATGTTGTCTCGGTCCCTTTGACAAAGCCTTTGAAACCACCAATACTGTCGGAGTATGGTCTCCGTTACACGCAAATGGAGTGATTGAGTGCGAACACAAAAACGTCTTTGCCCGAATGTATCAAGAAGCGGCAAGGAAATGGGTTAATATGAAAGCAGTAAGCCATGCGATTACGTTTTATTCACATAATCATGCTGTCAAAAATCAGTTATATAGATATGGTTTTGGATTAAGATGTATCGACACTATCCGTAAAATGGACGAACTAGAAATAAAGCAAGAAAGCAAATACTATATTTCCGAACTGGAACATCATGAATTTCACCTGGTTTTCCCAATTGGTCTAATGCTTGAAGAACATCTTTCTCAAAGCCCCATCTTCATGCGTGGGACTCCCGATGAAATAGAGGAAGGTCATGAACACAAATTCGCCGACTGGCAAATCCATGAAAACTACCGTTACTTTGCTGCTAGGGACGGTGAAAAGATAATTGCGTATATGAAAATACATGACGAGGGAGAAAATTTCATTGGTGATACGGAAGATATGAAGCACATTCATGGGGCTTACTGCTTCCCTGAATATCGGGGACAAGGAGTAATTCAACATATACTTAACTTCATCATCAAAAAACTGCAAGCGGAAAACATCAAGTTGTTGGGGGTGGATTTTGAAAGCTTCAATCCCACCGCAGACAATTTTTGGTTAAAATATTTTACAGAGTATACGCATAGTGTGGTACGGCAAATAGATGATGTGGATAGAGGGTGAAGTAATTACAATGATTCAAAGTTATGATTCAAGGGTAAATGTCCAAAAATCTCATATGAATTTCTTTACCTAATTTTTTTTGTTTACATTGATAATTATATGAGCTATAATCTATTACGAACAAAGGTGACTGCTCACCACTATTCGTAATAGAAAGGTGTCGTTTCATGAGAATAGAACGTAACGATTATCTCAGTAAACTAATCAGTAAAAAAAATAATGGATTGATCAAAGTGGTAACCGGTGTTCGAAGGTGCGGAAAAACCTATTTATTGTTTAACCTGTTCCATGACTACCTGCTCGCAAATAGTGTTGCTGAATCACATATCATCAAAGTTGCTTTGGATGACCGAAGCAACAAAGAACTTCGTAATCCCGACAATATGCTTGAATATGTCAAAGGGCGAATTAAAGACAATCAAGTATACTACATCATTATTGACGAAGTTCAGATGCTTGACGAGTTTGAAGATGTGCTAAACAGTTTTCTCCATATCCCCAACGTGGATGTTTATGTCACCGGCAGTAACTCCAAATTTCTTTCATCCGATGTTATTACAGAGTTTCGCGGTCGTGGAGACGAGATCCGGGTTCATCCATTAAGCTTCCGCGAGTATACTTCAGCATACGAAGGGTCTGTCGATGAAGCATGGGACGACTTTTTGAGTTACGGCGGATTGCCTTTGATTCTTTCTATGAAGACGCAGGAAGAGAAGGCGGACTACCTTCAGACGTTGTTCCAAAAGGTCTATCTTTCAGATATTATAGACCGGCATAAAGTAAGGAATAAGGACGAACTAGATGAGTTGGTGAGTGTTTTATCATCTGCAATCGGATCTCTCACCAGCCCTTTGAAGCTTTCACGGACTTTCAAAAGCGTGAAGAACAAAACAATCAGTGATAAAACTTTGAGCACCTACATTGGATACTTGATAGACGCTTTCTTAATCAGCAAGTCGATGCGCTTTGATATTAAAGGGAAGAAATATATTGGCTCGCCTGCAAAGTACTATTTCGTAGATGTGGGGCTTCGCAATGCAAAGTTGAATTTCCGGCAGATGGAAGAAAACCATATTATGGAGAACATTTTGTACAATGAGTTGTGTATTCGTGGTTATCGTGTTGATGTAGGCGGCGTGGACTACTATGCCTCAAACAGCGATGGAACGCGAACCAAACGCCAACTTGAGGTTGATTTCGTCGCAACCAAAGGAAGCCGGAAATATTACGTGCAATCTGCATTCTCCATTAACGATCCAAATAAGGAAAGACAAGAAGTACGACCGCTGCTTTCCATCGGGGATTCATTCAAAAAAATCATTGTCGTACGTGAGAATATCAGAGAAAGAAGAAACGAAGATGGTATTATGACGATAGGAATCTATAATTTCTTGTTGGATGCAGACAGCTTGGATCGCTGAGATTATAGTTTGAGTGACTTTCAAGATATTTATAACAACCAGGAAGGTGAACTTACTTTATGGAACAACATATCGTAGAAAAAGCAGTAGAAATAATCTCCGCAAAAGCGTTGAATATCTCTGTAGAAGCGAGGGAATTATATCGGAAGCATAACCGCTTTATGGAGTATTTGTTGGATGACAAATACATTCTGAGAATATCAGAACAAGAGTTGCCGGAGCAAAGCAAAAATTATCGGGTAAACTCACTTTCGCTTGTAGCTAAAATTCATTCATCCGGCTCATATACTGTTACCAATCAAAAATATCATTACCTGCTTTTTGATTATCTAAAAGGTGATGAATTGTGGCATGTCGCACCCATGCTTACGGATAAAGAGCAGGAGGACATGGGCAAGGAAATAGCGCAATTTCTGAATGAATTACATTTGCTAACTGATGAATATTATGATATCGGTCATTATATCCCTACCATTCCCCGGTGGAAAAAGTCATGGAAAGAAGGACATCTGGAATATGCGTTGATATTGAAAAACGATCTTCAAAAAATAGATTTGACTGCCAACGGCAGGGAAGCTATTTCCAAGGCATTTGACTATATCTATACGAACATACACTCTTTGGAGTACCAGGGAGGCGCGAAACTGCTTCATAATGATTTCCATCTCAAAAACATTATTGTGCGGGAAGGTAGAATAATAGGAGTAATAGATTGGGAGTGTTCCCAATTCGGTGAAGCGGATTTTGAACTATCGCGTTTGTTTGATTGGTGTGTTTACCCGGAAAATTATTTAACACAAACCAATAACCTTAGAACACTACTGAAATCCGTTATTGAAAATTTGCACTTTACTAGCGTTATACCGGAAATGGAAAAGCGGATGACGATTTATCAGCTAGAACATGAACTGAATCAATTGATTTGGAATGGCAAGGATCAGGAAGAAGAAAGAGTAATCAGGGTGAATGAATGGTTGGCGGGTAAGGTTCTTGCTTTCTTGGAAGAATAACAAACGGTTTATGAAATGGTAGTTAAGCTGTTTGCATAGCTAAAACAATAGATAATGGGAATGAGGATTCTATGAATATTGAAAGTTTAATTGGCAAGGATTTCAGTGGTGTTGTTTCTGTGAGAAAAAATGGTGAAATATTAACTAAAAAATCATATGGCTTTGCAGACATAAACAACCAAATACCTAACAAAATAGAAACAAAATTTGCCACCGCATCTGCGGGAAAGGCATTTGTTGCCGTAGGAATATTACAGTTGATTGAAAATAAAAAACTGAACTTCGACGATATCATTGGCAATATCTTGGATTTTGACCTGAAATCAATTGATAAAAATATTACCGTAAAGCAATTATTAACACATACCTCGGGAATCCCCGATTATTTTGACGAAAGTGTTATGAATGAATATGCAGAACTATGGCAGGATTTTCCCAATTACCGAATCAGAAAATCAATGGATTTGTTACCCTTGTTTATCAATAAACCGATGATGTATAAAGCCGGAGAAAAATTTCAATACAATAATTCCGGTTTTGTTGTCTTGGGGTTGATAATTGAAAAAATAACCGGACTATTGTTTGATGAATACCTGACCAAAAATATTTTCACTCCCTGTGGAATGACTAACACCGGATATTATGAACTCGATCGATTGCCTGCAAATTGTGCAAACTCATATATCTATGACCAAGTTCATAATGAGTACTATACGAATATTTATAGTGTAGACGCAAAAGGGACCGGAGCCGGCGGCGCATTTACGACGGTAAATGATGTCGAAAAATTTTGGGATAACTTGGTTGATGGACAAATACTATCTGACAAATTGGTTGAAGAGATGTTTTCACTACAAAGCTCTTTTGAAAATAACTACTACGGTTATGGGATTTGGTTGGAAAGCAAAGAAGAAGGAACTTATCAACCTTGGTTTCAAGGTTGTGACCCGGGAGTAAGTTTTATATCAAGTTATGACCGAAACCAAAAGATAAACATTACAATAATAAGTAATCTGGGAAATAATGTATGGGAAATGAAATGGAAAGTAGATGAACTCGTAAAGATGTAGGTTTTGTGGTATAATCATTTTTTATGCTTATATTGAAACCAAAGAGGGGGTATCATGAAAAAACTACTAACGCTAATCCTTGCTGTTTTACTGCTTTTTACCTTGACCGCATGTAACACCGGTTCTCTCGGTCTGGATGGGGGATCGGGGTCATCGGGAACAGATGGGAGCCGCAGCAATAGTAATGGCGGCAATAATAACGGCAACAGCAGCAACAATAACGGAACCGGAGTAGGTAATAATGGAAGCAACAATGACATCCCCCAAGGTCCGACCGGTGAGTTTCTTTATGCACAGTTAAACTACGGTGGAAGTTATCCAAACATTGAAAATCTTACCCAAGTTGCCAGTGCGACATTATTCTTTGTCGGAAATACTGTAGACGCTTTCTTACCGCCTGATGTGAATGACTTTGTATTATTTCGCAACGGTACGCCAACCGACGTAACTATGGCGTATATGTCGCAAGGTTACTCACTTTATACTGAAAATGCTTTTCATGAGTTAAATAAACATGTGCCAAGAGACCATGAAATGATAACCCTTTATACTATAAGCTTTAGCCACATTCCCACCGAACCGGGTGAATATCGGGTAGAAGCAACAATCAACGGTATAAAGATGGGTAGCGACACCTTTGTGTGGCGTACAGACGATACCGGTGAGTATCTTAACGATATGCCCAAACCGGCTTCGCTCATCAAGCTCACAGCCAGACCAAGACTTGTACCGCTTACACCGATTAACATAAACCCAAATGAGCAAGGTTTTAGTTATGTTTTTAGTCCGTTTGCTATAAATAATAATGACTGGGTTTATTATTCCGCACTGATAGATTACGATAGCAACTCGGTGGGAGAAAGATATAACTGGTGGAAGTTTTTTAGAATGAAGCATGATGGTTCAGGTCTTGAAGAAATAGATATCGCCGGTATAGCAGGACATGCTGATCCGAGATCTGTCAATATAGTTAATGAGTGGATATACTTTTCCTCGTGGAACATGAATCAAATATATGGCGGTGTACCTAATCTTGGTTTATACAGATGTCGTTTGGACGGTTCGGATTTGAGTTTATTTTTGGATTTAAGCGATGGTGGTAGTGTTAGCAATATCCAAATTCACGGAGAATGGCTTTACTATGATAGTATTGACAATAGTGGTGCTATAGATATATCCGGTGCAAGCGGTTTTTCTAATCCCACACTTTACAGGGTTCGAGTATCCGATGGGTCAGAACACATGAAGGTATCTGACAATGTCCCCCACTATCAAAGGCAAATCGTTGGCGATTGGCTTTACTTTGTGGATACCCAGTTTTCCAACGCTGCGGTTATCAGAGTCAAAACCGACGGCTCACAGCAACGTGAGGAATTTATGATGCCTGATGTTGATGGTATAGGTAACGTCCGCATTGACGGTGATTGGATTTATTATACCGGTATGAATAATGATAAATGGATTAACTCCCACATTGCTAACACTCTCTACAAAATCAATATCAACACACGGGAGGTTGTTGAACTTATCGCACAAGATTGCGGCTGGTATATGATTAGCGACGGCTGGATTTATTATACATACACGGGTATAGCAAGTGATGATATAAGGAATATTCTTCATAGAATGAGAACAGACGGCACTAGCAGAACGCATTTAGGCATCAACGAAGAAGTTATAGGGCATTTTAATGTTGTCGGTGACTGGATTTTCTACGACTTACAATGGGATGAAGATTTCTACGGAATACCGGTTTACAGAGCACGTGTTGATGGTACAGGTAGCCCGATATTAATCGGTATGGCAAATTGGTAGGGAGTACCAAGAAAGGCTTTTTTATGAAAAAAATATTGATATCCATCCGCTTCATGAAAATACTGTTATCATCCATCCTCGCTGCGATTATGATACTCTCCCTGAGCGCGTGTGGTTCCACCGGCTCGCTCGGGCTAGATGGCGGCTCAGGGTCATCAGGGGCAAACAATGACTTTGACAACAGCGGCAGTTTAAGCGGTGACATTGATCCCGACGGCGGTTATGACCCATCATTTTACGACGACAACCATCATGGTAGTACTACACCAACCACACCGAGTCCACCATCGCTGCCCGTTGACCCGAATGAGCGGGGAAACACTGTTAGTAATCTTTTGAATGGCGGGATAGCAGTATATCACGACGGCTGGATTTATTTTACCGATGTGTATACGCAAACCATGGTGAAAATGCGGGCGGACGGTTCGGATAAAACTGTTCTGGAAAATGGTGTTGGGTATGGCAACCTAAACATAGTCGGCGACTGGATATATTTTCTTTCAGCAAACCGTGTTCACAAAATGCGTACTGACGGCACGGATAAGTCAGTCGTATCGTATGAAAACTACTCCATGCGTGTTGAAAGCATGACTGTTGTGGGTGAGTGGATATATTATACATCAAGTGAATGGGAAAATGAGGGTATATTTAAGCTAAAAACCGATGGTACGGAAGAAATCAAGTTACTTGACGAAGCTGTAAGAGAATTTAGTGTCGTTGACGGTTGGATTTATTATGTCGGTGAGTACCGCCAGTTGGATGATGACAGCTATGGACACCCGTTTATCCGCATGAAAACCGATGGAAGCGAATCCAGTCAGATTGAGCTGATAGACTGTGATATAGAGGGTTTAACCACTCAGGTTTTGCGGGGTTTTATCGTCGATGGCGACTGGATATATGCCACTTCCAATTTCCTTAATTTTAGTGGTGTATTTAAGTTTCGTATTGATGGCACAGACGCAACAAATTTAGGGGGTGTTGAGCAAAGTCAGTATTTTGACATTGCTCTCGCTGATGGCTTTATTTACTATTATGTGGCGGGTATAGGTGCTGACTATGATTTGTATAAAGTAGGCATTGATGGCGGAGAACATGTGAAACTTGCAACAAACCGTTATTTTTTGAACATAAACATCGTCGGTGACTGGATATTTTTCCGAGGATTGGCCGAGGGCAGTTATCAAACAGATATCCTAAAAATGCGAACGGATGGCTCAGGCGGCTTCGTCCTTGTCGGCACCCCGGCGCAGTAGTAGACAGCATTAGCAGATAGCATTAACTTATAGATAAAGCTATGGTTAAAACTATGGTTTAGTGAGTGCAAGGTAATGGAAATAAACGGCAACAAACCCCTCCACGTATACTTCATCGGTATTGGCGGTATCAGCATGAGTGCCTTGGCTGAAATACTGCTTACCCGTGGTTATACCATCTCCGGCTCCGATGTCAGGGAAAGTGATTTAACACAGGCTCTAACGGCAAAAGGTGCTCATATCCACATTGGTCAAAGAAGGGAAAACCTCACCGTCCCCCACGGTCTTCCTGATATCGACCTCGTTGTCTATACTGCTGCCATCAGCACCGATAATCCTGAATGGATTGCCATGAATGAAAGAGGTCTCCCCTCACTATCCCGCGCTGAACTGTTGGGGCAACTGATGAAAACCTATCATACCCCCATTGCCGTGTCCGGGACACACGGCAAGACCACCACCACGGGAATGATTGCCGAGATACTGATTCATACCGACCATGACCCGACCATTACCATCGGCGGGATACTCCTTTCCCTAAACGCCAATCTGCGTATCGGTAAATCCGGTTATTTTATCACCGAAGCTTGCGAATATGCCAACAGTTACTTGAATCTTTTTCCCAAAATCGGTTTGATACTAAATGTCGAAGCTGATCACCTCGACTTCTTCTCCTCCCTCGATGAGGTACGACAGTCTTTCCGCCGTTTTGCCCGGCTGTTACCTGCTGACGGCTTGTTGGTTATCAGCGGCGACGTCGAAAACTTGGAGGAAATCACCGCCGATCTCGCCTGTCATGTTGTCACCTTTGGCTTCGCTTGTGAGCATGATTACTATATTACCGATACTGACAGGCTAAGTGAACTACTCTCCTCTTTCTCACTGCGGCGAAAAGGCAGGGAACGTACAGACCGCTATCAACTGGCTACCCCCGGGAAGCATAATATCCTGAACGCTGTCGCCGCTATCGCCGTTGCTGATTTCCTTGGCATAAACGAAAATGAAGCGGCGAAATCCCTCGCAGCTTTCCCCGGGGTTGAACGCCGTTTTGAAAAAAAAGGCAATATCAACGGCTTCACGATTATTGACGATTATGCCCATCATCCCACCGAAGTCGAAACTACCCTCCGCACCGCCGCTCGCCTCCCCCACCGTGAACTGTGGTGTGTTTTCCAACCTCATACCTACACCCGCACCCAAGCATTTCTGGCAGAGTTTGCCGCCGCTCTCAGTCTGGCGGACAAAGTGGTGGTGGTTGATATTTATGCGGCACGGGAAAAAAACGAAAGCGGCATCAGTAGTCGTGATTTGGTAAAAGCCGTCAAAGAAAAAGGGGGCGAGTGCTATTATATCCCCACGGGCGATCCGATGGCGACAAGTTTTTCCGCCGTGGAAAAATTTCTTTTGGAAAATTTATTACCCAATGACCTGTTGATAACTATGGGAGCAGGTGATGTCGGTGTTATCGGGGAAAATTTGCTTTTGCAAAAGTAATTCACATTATCCACATTTTTAACAAAATTACCCCCTTTGCTGACTGTGAATTTGTCCCCGCTGACAAGTCACATGACAAATACCCACCATCCACGCAAAAGCACATTTAGGTGTCCCAAATATGTCTCTCTCTACTATGGTTATCCACACTTTCCCCGAAGTGCGTCCATCGGAAAAAACCGCCAATTTACTGACAATTTCAACGTTTTTTGTTAAATTTGCTCTTCCATTTCCTAACAAGCTGTGCTATACTCATCTAGCTGAATGAAACTTGTGAAAACCAGAAATCAATACTGGAAAAGACCTCTTGGGAATGACCCACAGACCGGAAAGGCGTTTGATTATGAGTCCGCTGCGGATATACCATGATGACCGTGACGATGTTACAGTTATCTCCAATATGTTCATTGATGAGTATATGAAAGATGCCAACGATGCCCAGATCAAGATTTTTTTGTTTCTTATCCGCATGATCGGTGCTGACAGGACGACCAGTATTGCCGATATTGCCGATATATTCAACTACCCCGAGCAGGATGTTATCCGTGCCCTCAGATATTGGGAAAAGAAGCGGTTATTGGAAATAGACTATAATGAGCAAAAAACCCCGATTGCAATTCGTTTCCTCAATACCCTGAAGCAAAAACCACCGGAGATACTCCCGCTTCAGCATTTACCTGTTGTTGCTTTCCCTGTTCCTGAGGTCACGCCACCACCCAACCCTGTTTATATCAAACCTACTTTTACGAAGCCTGTTTACTCGCTTGATGACCTCCAAGCCTTTAAGGATGCCGAGGAAACCTCGCAACTACTCCATATTGTTGAGCAATACCTGGGCAAAACTCTTAGTTCCAATGATATCATGTCCATCTTCTTCTTCACCGATACCCTGGGCTTTTCCATTGATTTGGTTGACCATTTAATTCAGTATTGTGTCGAACGCGGCAAAAAGGATTTCCGTTATATCGAAAAAGTAGCAATCGGCTGGGCAGAAGAAGGAATCACCACCCCCAAGCAAGCTGTCCGTGCCACCCGTAAATATGACAAAATCGTCTATGATGTGATGAAAGCCCTCGGCAAGCAATCTGCTCCCACCAATCGTGAAGCAGAGTTCATTCTCCGCTGGGTGCGGGAGTTTGGATTTAGTGCCGATATCATCTATGAAGCTTGCGAGCGGACAGTCATGGCTGTTGACCAACACCGTTTTGAATATTGCAACAAAATTCTGGCGAATTGGAAAGAGCAAAATGTCAGAAATAAAACTGACATCCAAAAACTTGATGCCGCTTATGCCATAAAACGTACCAATCAGACTCAGACATCATCCCGCAAAAATAGCGGCGGGACACTTTTAGTCAATCAGTTCAAGCAAAACCAATACGACTTCGAGGCATTGGAGCGGGAGTTCGTGAGTAATTAGCGTGAACTTTCCCTGCAAGGGTTACTGTTTTGCGGGAATCTTGCGAAAGTCGGTATTACCCCGATGGAGATTTGCGGTGGGACTTAGTAATGCACAATATGACGAGATAATGCGGCAATATGACCGACGACGTGAGGAGAATCGCCACCGCGCCGAGGAGAGTCTTGCTCTTGTTCACCGTATGGTCAGCGGCTATCGGGATTTGGAAAATGAAATCGCCGCCGTTTATGCCGAGGCGACCAAGAAGTACCTCTCCGGCGATGAAGAAGCCCATGTTGCCGCCAAGCAGCGGGCTCATGACCTGATCGAGCAAAAAAACGTACTCCTGACGGCGGCGGGATTGTCGGCAGATTTCCTTATCCCGCGTTATAATTGCCCTGATTGCCGTGATACAGGCTATATTGACCGCCAGAAGTGTCATTGTCTGAAACAAGCGATAATTAACGTGCTTTATCAACAGTCAGGTATCCGTATGATGCTGGAAAAGGAGAACTTCGCTCATCTGGAGTACGGATATCACAGCGGCGAACACTTGACTCGCTTTCAAAATGCCGTTGCCAAATGCCGAAAGTTCTGTGAACAATTCAGTGATTCGTATTCACGAGGTTGCCAAAACCTCTACTTATATGGTACAGTCGGAACTGGAAAGACATTTCTCTCCGCTTGTGTTGCCAAGCACTTGATTGATGGTGGTTATTCGGTTATTTACTATACTGCCAGTGATTTGTTTGATACACTTTCTGCCCATGCCTTTGATTACAAGAAAAAAGACGAGTTTCAAGAGTTGCGGGGGGATTTGTCCACATGTGATTTGCTCATTATTGATGACTTGGGAACAGAACCGCCTAGCAATTTTTCCAGTTCACAGCTGTTCGTGTGCTTGAACAGCCGTCATTTGCACCGAAAAGCAACTATTATCTCGACTAACCTGTCGCTGGAGGAAGTCAATGCGCGTTATGCCGATAGAATTTTTTCACGGATTTTCGCCAATTTCGAGTTACTTCATTTGAGCGGAGCAGATATCCGCATCCAAAAGAAGCGCAGTCGGGAGCAGAAAGGAACGATCAATGTCAGAACGTGAGGAAATGCTGAATCTGGAAACCATCCCTGTTGGCTCACTTGCTATCATTCCCTTGGAGGGTAGCAAGGGTCTGGGGGAAAAAGTAGACAAATTTCTCGTCGAATGGCGTACCACCCGTGAAAATGAACACAAGGAAAGTCTCGCCTTTGCCGGTTATCAACGTGATACCTATATCTTGAAAGCCGCCATCCCCCGCTTCGGTACCGGTGAAGCCAAGGGAGTCATCCAGGAATCGGTACGGGGGTGCGATTTGTTTTTCCTCGTCGATGTTTGTAACCATAGTCTGACTTACCGCTTGTTTGGTTCAGAAAACCATATGTCACCCGATGACCATTATCAGGATTTGAAGCGGTTGATTTCTGCGGTTGGCGGCAAAGCACGGCGAATAACCGTCTTCATGCCGTTTCTATATGAAAGCCGTCAAGATACCCGCACGGCACGGGAGTCACTCGATTGCGCCATTGCCCTACAGGAAATGGTCAAAATGGGGGTTGATAATATCATCACCTTTGATGCTCATGACCCACGGGTGGAAAACGCTATTCCCTTGCACGGTTTTGAAACCATCCAACCGGCATATCAGTTCGTCAAGGGTTTGATGAGAAGTATCAGGGATTTGCAATTTGACAGTACTCATATGATGGTCATCAGTCCCGACGAGGGGGGGATGAGCCGAGCTATCCTGATGGCTGATGTCATGAGGCTTGACATGGGAATGTTCTACAAACGCCGTGACTACACGAAAATAGTCGATGGGCGTAATCCCGTCATCGCCCATGAGTTCCTTGGCTCAAATGTCGAGGGCAAGGATATGTTAATCATCGATGATATGATTTCCTCGGGCGAGAGTGCCCTCGAAGTAGCGCATGAGCTAAAAAAGAAAAAGGCGGGACGGATATTCGTCTGCGCCTCCTTTGGGCTTTTTACCCACGGTTTGGAGTGCTTTGATAAGGCATATAACGATGGAGTCATTGACCGTGTCCTCACCACCAACCTGATTTACCAGTCTCCTGAACTTTTGAAACGTGAGTGGTACATCAATTGCGATATGAGTAAGTATATCGCTTACCTCATCGATACTCTTAATCATGATGTTTCCATCAGTAGCTTGTTAAATCCCAACGACCGCATCCGTAGTGCCATAGAAAGGTATAATAATGAGCAAGAACAATAAAAAAGTCACTTATTTGGCGCAAGCGGCGATGATTGCCTCCCTTTATGTGGTGCTTACCTATGCCGCTCATATGGCGGGGCTTGCCAGTGGTGTTATCCAAGTCCGTATTTCCGAAGCCCTGACGATACTGCCCTTTTTTACAATTGCTGCCGTCCCGGGGCTGGCAATCGGTTGTGTGCTTGCCAACTTCCTCACGGGAGGGCATTGGATTGATATCGTCTTCGGTTCGCTTGCCTCGTTGATTGGGGCAATTTTGACTTACAAAATTGGACGAAAAGCCGCTTCACGAGAGAGATTACGACTCAAAGACCAAAGTGACGTGACGAATGATGACGGCAAAAAAGCCGCTTCACGCCTGCGCTGGCTCGCGCCGTTGCCGCCGATAGCCGCCAATGCGATCATCGTTCCTTTCATTTTGCTCTTCGCTTACGGTTTGCGCCCACTTTGGTTTTCATTCGTCACCGTAACTATCGGACAAGTCATCTCATGCGGTGTCTTGGGAATGTGTCTGTTGCTGGCTTTGGAAAAACGGAAGTTGCGGTTTTGGAATGAAGATGGAGAGTAAGTGAAGAAATCACTCACCCCGAATAAGACCCATAAAAGGGAGGATGCCAAGTAAATCTTTTGATTTACTTGGCATTATTATGAAAAAGTTATTGCGTATGTGGCGGTATTATCGCTGTTTCTAATGACAGTATAGTATAGATAAATGTCCAAACAACTGTTTTCACGTAAACATTCTCTGAAGAATATGTGAACATTCCGTGAACAACACCGCTTTTTCCTCCCTTACTATGCTTTTCCGACCGAGCCGAAGATTTCCATTTTTTCTTTTACCGTAGCTTTGATGGCGGTGAATCCGGGGGCAAGGAGCTTGCGAGGGTCAAAGCCCTTTCCTTCCAAATCCTTCCCTGCTTCAATATAACTACGGGTTGCCGCGGCAAAAGATAGCTGACATTCGGTGTTGACGTTGATTTTTGCCACGCCGAGTGAGATAGCTCTTTGTATCATCTCTATCGGAATACCGGTGCCGCCATGAAGGACAAGGGGCAAATCACCTGTCAGTTGTTGGATAGCATCGAGGGTTTCAAAGGAGAGACCCGCCCAGTTGTCGGGGTATTTGCCGTGAATATTGCCAATCCCGGCGGCGAGGAAATCGACACCCAAATCAGCGATGGCTTTACATTCCTGTGGATCGGCAAGTTCACCCGTACCGACGACACCATCTTCTTCACCACCAATCGAACCGACCTCCGCCTCAACAGACACGCCTCGTGCCATCGCATCAGCAACAACTTTTCTGGTTTTTTCCACATTTTCTGCAAAAGGATAATGAGAACCGTCAAACATAATCGACATAAACCCGGCATCCATACACTTGTAGCAATGCTCGAAGCTACCATGGTCAAGATGTAAGGCAACCGGAACCGTGATCCCCAAATCCTTAATCAATCCATTGGTCATGCCTACTATGGCGTTGTAACCACCCATATATTTGCCTGCACCCTCGCTGACACCGAGGATAACCGGCGACTCCACTTCTTGGGAGGTTAAGAGAACTGCCTTCGTCCATTCGAGATTATTGATGTTGATTTGCGCAACTGCATAATGTCCCGCCTTTGCTTTTTGGAGCATTTCTTTTGCTGCTACTAACATAATCGTCCTTCCTTTCTGTGGAAACACCCCCTCAGGAGTAGAGTGGGGTATTTAGCAATAAATCGCAAGCCCTTTTCTTTCATTGCGAATGGTAACATTTTGGTGTTCACCGCCATATTCACCGTCAAGCGACCATGAAGTAGGAGTGGCGGCAGTAATCAAAAGCTGTGAAGATTTGAACAAGTGCATACAATCAGCATCGAGTTTCCGCATCACCAACGCTGTCATTAGGTTGTTGAGTTCAAGCGGGTTGCGGGGTTTCGTTATCAAAGTGACCTCGAACAATCCGTCATCTAGCTTGACACGCTTTCCGGTAATATTCTTAAAACCGCCGACCGATAGTGAGTTAGTCACCATTCCGAACAGGAAATCATCCTCAATCTCCATCTCCTCAGCGACTACTTTCATCCTCGTTGTTTGCAAATCTGTCAGTCGCTTGATTCCCTCCAGTACATATGCCATATGCCCGATACTGTTCTTGATACTTTGCTTCGTCTCATATGCCACATCGGTAAACAGACCAAATGAAGCAACATAATTATAAGGAGTTTCATTGAAAAAACCTAAATCACATTCAAAAGCCTGCCGACGGCATATCTGCTCCGCTGCTTTTTTCATGTCGCCGGTAATATTGAGACTGCGGGCAAAATCATTACTTGTGCCGGCGGGAATAATACCAAGCGGCTCTAAAACCCGATATTGCTTCATTCCCCTGACTACCTCGCCAAGAGTTCCATCGCCACCACAACAGACAATAAGGTCGTAGTCCTGCGTCAGTCGGGCAAATATCTCCCCGGCATCACCTGCTGCCTGTGTCGGACGGGCGGTCACGGTATAACCAGCCTTGGTGAAGATATCAATAATGTCGAGAAGATTACTGCGAATCCGCGCTTTTCCGGCATAGGGATTATAAATAAAGAGCAAATTCGCCATCGAGATATCCCTCACGCTTCGAGATAAGCAGTTATTTCATCAGCGGCTTCCACTTCATCAACACCTTGGGTGACAATCATCACGCTTTCGCCGCTTCTGAGTCCCATTCCCATCATGCCCATGATACTCTTGGCATTGACCTTTTTGTTGTCTGAGACCAGGTAAACACTACAATCGAACTTGCTGGCTTTTTGTACCAGAACGGCGATGGGGCGTTCCTCTAAGCCGCTTTCCAAACCAATTACTGCTTTCTTTTCAATCATTTCTTTCCTCCGTTTGATATTGGTGGAGCAATATATTCCGAAATTCATTTATTTTTCGTAAGCGATGGTTGACACCTGATTTTCCTAGGGGCGGATCGCACATCCCCCCTAGCTCCGCCAATGACAAGTCGGGATAAAGCAACCTTATCTCGGCGAGTTGGCGGACATTGTCGGGCAAAGCGGCAAATCCGCCGTTCTCTTTCAAGTAAACTATATCTTCAATCTGGCGAGCGGCGGCAGTTATGGTTCTGGAGATATTTGCCGCCTCACAGTTGACCTGGCGATTGACAAAATTACGTACTTCCTTTTCAACACGCAGGGTTTCCAACTGCAAAAGTGCTTGGTGGGCACCCATGATATTGAGTAAATCAACGATTACCGCACCCTCTTTGATATAAACCACAATACGTTTTTTTCGTTTTGCCGTCTTCGCCTCTAAGGTAAATCCGGCGAGGATTTTTGTAAGCTGTGCCGCTTGCTCGGCATAATCCAAAACAAACTCCAGATGATAGCCGCTGCGGGGGTCACTCATCGTTCCCGTGGAGATGAATACTGCTCGCAAATAGGCACGGCGGCAACAGATGTTTTTGAGTAACAGCAGACTCACGCCCTCATGCGGGGAACGAAGATGTCCGCTTTCGTCGCAAATTGCCAACGCCTTAATCACCTTAGTTATATCCGCCTCTATCTTAAATGCTTTTTCCAGTAAAGTAAAGTACTTTCCTTTAACTGTTTCATTCTCAGTGATGATGACTGACCACTTTTCGTCACCCGTCAAAGTGACCACTCCCGCAAACTGGATAAACGAAGCTATTTCCGCCAGTTGACAATGCCGTCCCCGGGGAATCCGTTGGCTTAACTCACTTTTGATTGCTGCCGAATATGACATCTTAGCTCCCCATACTATGGCTCTTTTGTATGTCCCGGTGTGACAATTTCAACAAATAATTCCCGCCGTCCTCTAATCTTTTATTCAGCTCACCTGCTAAGGTTACACTACGGTGTTGACCACCAGTACAACCGATACCGATAATGAGTTGATATTTGCCCTCTTTGATAAAAGCAGGAATGAGGAAATTGACCATGTTGGTCAATTTATCGAGGAATACCGATGAATCCTCCTGTGCCATTACATAATCACGCACCGCTTTTTCTTCACCGGTTCGGTGTTTGAGTTCTTCGATATAAAATGGATTGGGCAAAAAGCGGACATCGAACACCAAATCGGCATCCACCAATATCCCATTTTTGAATCCAAACGAAACAATATTGACAATCAGACTATGATATTCTTCATTATGAACGAAAATTTGTTCAATCCGCTCTTTTAGTTCACGAGTCAGCAAATGCGAGGTGTCGATGACATAACTGGAAATCTGGCGGATACCTGTCAGCATTTCCCGCTCGAGGCGAATCCCGTCTTCAATGCGCCCCTCATGGGCAAGCGGATGTACTCGCCGTGATTCCTTGTAGCGGTTCATCAAAATGTTGTCACTGGCATCCATGAAAAGGATTTCAAAACTATAGCCATTTTTTCGCAAATATTCTAGCTGTAACTGGACGTCGCCAAAAGGATGCCCGGCACGAAAATCAACACCCACGGCGACTTTTTTTACCTCGCCATGTTGGAGGCAAAGCTCCAGGAACTTCTCAATAAGCGGTGGTGGCAGATTATCGACACAGTAATAACCACTATCCTCCAAGATATTGATAGCCATACTCTTTCCGCCGCCGCTCATTCCTGTCACTATCACTAATCGCATATTTCTTGCTCCACCAATTACCCTCAAAAGTCGCCTAAGAAAATCACTTCCGGCTTCAGTATGACATTATATTTTGCTACGACACGCTCTTCTACTTCCTTTATCACTGCACGAATATCAGCAGCGGTGGCATTGCCGCGGTTTATCACAAAGCCGCAGTGTTTTTCGGAGACACTCGCCCCGCCAATACTAAAGCCGCCCATTCCGCTCTCCATAATCATTTCCCCGGCATATCCTTGTTTTGGACGTTTGAAAGTACTGCCGGCACTAGCGTATTCCAGCGGTTGCCGCTCACTTCTTCTGGTGGCAAAATCTGCCATTTTGTGTTTTATTTCTTCGGTATCATCATATTGCAACCGCATCGTGACTGACGATATCGCATAGCTGTATTCCATGAAAATACTCTGACGGTATCCATATGCCAGTACCTCACGGGGAAGCCGCACGAGATTACCATCAGTATCAACTGCCTGAACCGACTCAATGATAGTCGCCATCTCCCCGGCAAATGCGCCTGCATTCATAACTGCCGCCCCGCCGACTGTACCGGGTATACCTGAAGCAAACTCCAAACCACTCAGTCCGTTCTCGGCGGCGTATCGTGCTACATTCGCCAGTGTTGCCCCCGCTTCAGCTGTTATCTGCTCCTTTTTGCCGTTTATCTTTGCCATCTTATTGCCGCTATGAAGAATCACGCCGCGATAGCCCTTGTCACCAACGAGTAGATTACTGCCATTTCCCAAGAGGAAATAATCTATCCCTGCTTCCTGAAGTAAAGGGATGAGAAATTGGAGTTGCTCCGTACCTCGTAAGCGGATGAACAGCTCTGCCGCTCCGCCAACCTTGAAAGTGGTGTGTCGTGACATCGGTTCATTGCTGAGGATATCAACCGCAGACACGACCTGCTTTATTTCATCAAGTACCGTCGCTTTTATCATTATTCGTCTTCTTCCTCTTCACGGGAGCGTTTCATTGATTCCTGAAAACGACGGTAAAGCTCCTGGGTGGCGTTGTAGCCCATCTTCTTCTGACGGTGATTAACTGCTGCCGATTCGCAAATCAAGGCGACATTGCGCCCGGGGCGAACAGGGATATAATGACAAACGATTTTGTTACCCAGATAGACTATATGCTCTTCTTCAAGCCCAAGGCGGTCATACTGTTTTTCTTTGTTCCAATCCTCCAGATGAATCACCAAGTCGATCGTCTGGGTATCTTTTACGCTTGATACCCCGAACAGGGTCTTGATATCTATAATCCCGATTCCCCGAAGCTCGATGAAGTGCTTGGTGACATCAGGTGCAGAGCCAATCAAAGTATCATCACTTACCTTGCGGATTTCCACGGCATCATCGGTGACAAGGCGATGACCACGCTTGATAAGTTCAAGGGCAGCCTCTGATTTACCGATTCCACTCTCGCCGATGATCAAAACCCCCTCGCCGAAGACATCAACCAAAACACCGTGGATGCGGATGCAAGGAGCGAGTTTGACATTGAGCCAGCGGATTATTTCTGCCATAAAAGAAGATGTTGACTTCTTCGTCATCAAGACAGGGATTTCCTTTTCCACCGCTATCTGCAAAAACAAATCGTCCGGCTTTAGCTCACGGCAAAAGACGAAAGCGGGGATATCACATGACAAAAGCCGTTCGTAGGTAATATCTTTTTGCTCCGCAGACAAGGATTGCATATAGCTGTATTCCACGAAACCAATAACCTGCATCCGCTGCTCTTCAAAATGTTCAAAATAGCCGGATAGTTGCAAGGCAGGGCGGTTAATATCGGGGACGGTAATCTTCGTCTTGGCTACATCAAGCTCGGGGGTAAGGTTTTCCAACTTCATTTTTTCAATGATACGGCTCAAATTGACACTTTGCATTTGTTCTCCTTGTGTGCTGCTTTCATCGTTCCTGTCAGTATGACTCTTCAAAATTGAAATAGCTGACAATCGTCTCTGCTGTTTGCCGCGGGATTTCCGGTAAAGCGGCGAGGGTATCTACTGTTGCCGCCTTGATTTCATCAAGCGAGAGGAAATGACGCATCAACGCCTTTCGTCTCGCCGGCCCGACCCCGGGTATTTCATCAAGGACGGAGCGGACTTGGGCTTTCCCCCGCAGTGAGCGGTGATATTCAACCGCAAAACGATGGGTTTCTTCTTGTATCCTTGTCAGCAAGCGAAAACCATCACTATCACGGTGGGGCAAAATTTCCCGCTTTTGATAATAAAGTCCACGAGTGCGGTGACTGTCATCCTTCACCATTCCCGCCACAGGAATATCTATCCCCAGCTCCTTTAGGACTTGCTCGGCTATACCTACTTGTCCTTTGCCACCATCAACGAGTATCAAGTCGGGAAGCTTGCTGAAACTTCCCATTTCATGCTCAACGCCCTTTGCCGTAAGCTCCGCTCCCTCAGCCAGTCCGTGCTTTAACCGCCTCGTCAGAACCTCATGGATACAAGCATAGTCATCAGGACCGCTGACCGATTTCACCTTGAACTTCCGGTAGTCGCTGCGCTTAGGTTTGCCACGTTCATAAACCACCATCGAACCAACATTGGCAAACCCGCTGATATTGGAGATATCAAAGGCTTCTATCCGGGTAAAGAGCGGTAGTTCCAACCATGCGGCAATCTCTGCTGCCGCTCCGCCGGTACGTGCTTCCTCACGCCGCAATCGTTCCTTGTCCTGACTGAGAATCAAAGCCGCATTCTTGGCAGCTAACTCCACCATTTTTCCCTTGTCGCCGATTTTGGGGACACGGATATAGGCACGCCCGCCGCGCTTTTGTGACAACCATTGCTCAATGACCTCAATATCGTCGATTTCCTCCGGTAATACCAACTCACGAGGGATAAATGGCGTTCCCGCATAAAACTGTTTGATGAAATCAAGCAGTATCTGGCGCGGGGTGACGGCGGCAGGCATGAGCATATAGAAATGCTCACGTCCGATCAACTTTCCGTTTCGCACGAAAAAGACCTGGACTACCGCATCACTTTCATCCGTAGCCAACGCAATGATATCTTTGTCCTCACCGTCAGTATCGTTTATTTTTTGCCGTAAGGCAATTTTTTCTACACTCGCATACAGGTCACGGTAACGAATTGCTTCCTCAAAATCAGTTCGTTCTGCCGCTTCCGCCATCTTTTTTTTGATATCATTTAGTGCCGTCTGGAAACTGCCGTTCAGGAACTCTATTGCTCCGCCTATCTGGGCAGTATACTCATCCTGACTGACATATCCCTGACAGGGAGCGGTACACTGACCGATATGGTAATTGAGGCAAGCACGTTCACGGTAAAAATCCTTACTACTGCGCTTGCTCCCTTTGGGGCGGTTGCCCTCACTACCTTTTCCTTTGCCTTTGTCGCTGTGATGTCCGCTGTAGCTGCCGCACCCACGCAGTTTATAGATACGGTTGATCAAATCTATCGTTTCCCTAATGGCAGTATTGCCCGCATACGGACCAAAGTAACGCCCGCCATCCTTTTTCGGCTGACGACTAAGGACGACCCGGGGATATTTTTCATCTACTGTTACTTTTATGTAAGGATACGCCTTGTCATCTTTTAGTAAAGTATTGTAGCGGGGTTTATTTTCCTTGATAAGATTGCTTTCTAATACCAAGGCTTCCAGTTCGGAGTCGGTAACGATGTACTCAAAGCGGCTGGTCTTCGCCACCATATAATCAATCTGCGCCCCTCTTCCAGTTTCCTGACCCCGGAAGTACGATCTGACACGGCTGTTTAGGTTTTTGGCTTTGCCGACATAAATAATTGCGTCTTCTTCATCATGCATAATATAGACGCCGGGATTTTTCGGCAACTTCTTCAGCTCTTCATCGTAATCAAACATGGCGGTCGCTCTACAAGAGTTCATCATCATCTAGCGAACGGTGGGAAAAACGTCCCAACGGCCCAATTTCACGTTCGGTAAATTTAGGAGTATCAATGTCGGCGGGTGGTTCCGGTGGGGCAGGTTCATTGCTGACAGGGTCATCGCTGATGGAATCGTCGCTGGCAGGGGTAGTGATGGGTTCATCGCTGGCTAGGGAGGTAGCGACAATATCGCTGATAGAGTTGTCGCTAACAGCGGAATCATCGGCTTCGCCAGCTTCGTTAGCTTCGCCGGTACTTGCTTCTACCGCTGCTAATATAGGTGATGTCAGTACCATGCCGGACGGTATCTTTGGCTCCGGCTCCGGCAAACCCTTGGCTTCACGGAAAATTTTCATAAATTCTTTTCCACTGATGGTCTCTTTTTCGATTAAATGCTCTGCCAGTTGATCCATCAACTCACGATGACCTGACAAGAGTTCTTTCGCTTCTTCATAACATACTTTCATCACTTTCATGATTTCGCTATCTATATCCGCTGCGGTCACGTCGGCGCAAGTCAAATGCGCACCGCCACCGAGATACTCACTTTCCACGGTCGCCAATCCCATCAGCCCGAATCGCTCACTCATGCCGTAGCGAGTAATCATATTACGGACTATATTGGTTGCCTGTTCAATATCGTTCACCGCCCCTGTCGATATCGTTTCAAACACCAGTTCTTCGGCGGCGCGACCTGCCAACAATGAAACAAGACGATCGTGAAGCTCCGCCTTGGTCTGGAGGTATTTTTCCTCATCGGGGACGTGCATAACATAACCGAGCGCACCCATCGTGCGGGGAATTATAGTTATCTTTTGTACCGGTTCAGAGTTCTTTTGCAAGGCACTGACCAAGGCATGACCCACCTCATGGTAGGAAACAATCTTGCGTTCTTCCTTACTCATGATACGATCCTTTTTCTCCTTGCCGACCAGTACTTGCTCTACGGCATCGAACAAATCCTTTTGACTGACATAATCACGCCCACGCTGAACAGCATTGATTGCCGCTTCATTGATCATATTGGCAAGGTCAGCCCCGACTGCGCCGCTTGTAGCCAAGGCGATTTCATCGAAATCCACCGTTTCATCCATTGCCACGTCATTGGCGTGTACTTTAAGTATCTCCACCCTGCCGCGCAAATCCGGCTTATCAACGATAATACGGCGGTCAAAGCGGCCGGGACGAAGCAAGGCTTTGTCGAGTATCTCCGGTCTGTTGGTAGCGGCAAGAATCAACACCCCTTTGGAGGTATCGAAACCGTCCATTTCTGAGAGAAGCTGATTGAGCGTCTGCTCCCGCTCCTCATGTACGCCGCCGTATCTGTTGTCCCGACTGCGCCCGATAGCATCTATTTCATCTATGAAAATAATACATGGGGCATTTTTGCTTGCTTCCTTAAATAAGTCACGGACACGGGAAGCTCCGACACCGACATACATTTCCACAAAATCCGAACCCGAAAGGGAAAAGAACGGCACATGTGCTTCTCCGGCAACTGCTTTTGCCAACAAGGTTTTGCCCGTTCCCGGCGGCCCGACCAGTAACGCCCCTTTGGGAAGTTTTGCGCCGATTTTGGCATAACGACCGGGATTGTGGAGGAAATCAACGACCTCTTGCAACGATTCCTTGGCTTCATCTTCACCGGCGACATCGTCAAAGGTGATTCCGGTCTCCTTTTGCACATAGACCTTGGCATTACTCTTGCCGACATTCATGTTGAACAAACCACCGCTGCCCTTTGACATCCGCCGGAATAACAAACTGAGTAATCCCCACATCAACAAGATGGGTAAAATAGTAGTGAACAATATATTGAAAAACAACTGCGAGCTGTCAGTCACCTCGCCCTTTACTTCTACATTTCTATGTGACAAAAGCCGGGCGGCAAGGGTATCATCATCTTCCACTTTGCCTGTATAAAAGGTAATATTCCCGGATTGATAGCTGCCGTAACCAACCGTTTGCTGGATATCTATACGGTTGATATGAGGGGTAATCGTAATCCGGTCACTGCCGATGACAACCGAAGCCACTTCGCCGCTATCGAGCATTCTGATAAATTCGTTGTAGGGAATCTCCCGCACCGAAGCACCACTCATTGCCCGAAAGAACATGTTTATAAGAACCAACGAAATAACCGCAGCAACCAAAAACAAGATGATGCTTTGCTTCTTGGGATTGTTGCCGCCGGAACCACCACCCGATCCCCCTGAACCTGAATCGTCGGAACGGTGGTCTTGCTCCGAGCCGCCGCCGTGACCGCTGCCTTGATAATCGTCAATATTTTTATCCAAATCTCTATCCCCTGTCAGTTTGCCCTTTAATTGATTATAGTTGTTGGGTATATGAAAAGCAATGGTTGATATATGAAATGTTTATAAAATATAGTGTTTTGTGTTATTGTTCCCTGCACCAGTCGTCAAAACGCTTTTGTTCATATTCGCCAAGAATGGTATCAAGCTTTGCCGAATCAAAAACGGTGTCACCCGATTCCACCAACCGCGCTTCCTCCGGCCACGGAACATATGAAACTCCTACGCCATAGCGGCGGGCAAGCAAATTCGCCATTTCTGCGAGACTATAATCCTCACCGCCGATATTGAAAACATCATTGAGGCAATGTAGTGAAAACGCTCCTTTTAGTAGGATTCGACACAAATCCTCGATATGGGTCAATGTCCGCCGCACCGTACCATCGCCATAGAGGGTAATGCCTTCCCCCTTGTTGGCTTTCCCGAGCATAATCTCCGCTGTACCATAAGATGAAGCACCGGGAACTATCGTTCCATAGGGAACACATATCCGGAATATCGTATAGGGAATGGCAAAAACATGTTGATACATTTGCAAATACTGCTCACATGAGTATTTATTGACCGCATATATTGATTTCAACTCTTTTTCCGCTTCCTCAGTCAACTTCCCTACCTTTCCTTTATAGACCAAGCGAGTTGAAGGGAAAATAATCCGTGCTTTTGACTTTTTCGCCCGATGTACCGTTAGCAGGGTCAGCAAGGAGCGTTCATTGATATCTATAAAACTGTCAGCAGCATCAAATCCCTGATAACTCCCGGTTTTGCCGACGAACATAAATATGACATCGGCGTCATAATCAATGTTGGCGACATCAGCCTCATCTAAAATATCAATACGGGTATATGGACTAAGCCCATCAGCATGTTCAGCTTGGTGGTCATAGAGGGAGTATTGGTACTCATCTTCACTCGTTGCTTTGTTAGCTGCACTCATCATGGCGGTGAGGTTGCGGGCAATATAGCTGTTTGCCCCGACGATTGCTACTTTTTTCATATATTTGTTCCTTTTTCGTTACTACTGTCCCGGATACACTTAAACTCATCTACCGACTGTGCTTGTGCTAGTATTACCCGGTAACTTTCCTTGCGGATTTCTTTGTCTTCCATGCACTTTGCGAACCAAGCTAAAGATTTGGCAAAGGAATCATCGGGGGATAAATTGCGTATTTCTGATTCTCCCCCTCTTTTGACCGTTATCTGCGGAGCGAAACCGACGGGAGCTGTCAAAATGCGATTCGTGTGTAAGCTACCGCTGCTCCCCCATATATCAAGTTCACAACGATAATCATGATCCATGCCAAATGAAAGGTGGGCTGTGTCACCATTATCATTTATCATAGTCGCTGACCCATACATATCAACGGCAAAATCATCGAGATAATTCGATTGTGCCGTGGTCAAACGTGCTGTTTCACCGAGGAAAAGCTGTGCCAGTTTCATCGTGTAGCCGCCGCAATCATAAAGTGCGCCGCCGCCCAGTGTTGGACTATAACGAAAATCACTTGCCGGGCGGCGTGGAAAGCCAAACGACATGCGATAGAGCCTTGCCGCACCGATTTCCCCATTGGCGACAATTTCCATGATTTCGGCGATTTGTTTGTGAAAAACGAACATATAGTTTTCATGCAGTGCTAGTTCATTCTCTTCTGCCAAAGTCACCAGCTTCTGTGTGTCTGCCGCTCTTAGGGTTGCCGGTTTCTCCACCAAGACGTGTTTTTGATGTTCTAAAGCAAGCTGTGCCCAGCGAAAGTGGAGGGCAGGCGGCAGGGGAATGTAAAGGGCATCAATTTCATCTGATGTGGCTATTTCCTCATAAGAAGTGAAGATTTTACCACCATATGAAGCAATGAACTCTTGTGCCTTTTGTTTTTCGGCGGCGATAATGGCGGTGATGTTTTCTTCATCTTCGCCGCCACGTTCATTTGCGGCGCTAATTGCCAAGCCGGCAAAAGAAAATTCAGGCAGAGTGCTAAGAGCGGGCATGAACCGCCGCAGGGCTATTTCTGATGGACAGATGACTCCGATCCGAATCATGGTATTCTCCTATAACAACCCGCTCCGTGCGAAACGAAGCGGCATATACCCGCTCCGCGCAAAACGAAGCGATACATAGCTGCTCCGTGCGAAACGAAGCGGTACATAAATTTACTGTGTACATTTACCGCCTCTGCCGTGGTTGTTGATTCAGCGACAGACACGCTCTCGCTCCGTGCGAAACGAAGCGGTACATAAGGTGTGACTTCGCTACGCTTCGTAACACCTAAGTGCCGTCGTTTCGCAAGGGTCTGTCTTTTGAATCACACCCGGCAGAGGCTTAGGTAGCACCAAAACCCACCTCTTCACAATCTCTATAACGGTAACAACGACAACAAATTACGTAATTGAATGTTCAAGCAATTATTGATGTTTACCAAATAATTGAGGGAAGCATAATCAACCCAAAAATACTGTGATACATGAACAGCGGAGCTTTCATGTTGATTACCCTTTTTGTTTGCGATACCGTATCTGCCCTTCTCCGGTAATGGCAATACATAGTTCTCGTCAATTTCAATAATTACATTGCGGTTTTGCTCATGGTAAAACCGTCCCCCCTCTTCAGAGAGGATGACATCTACGATAATTCCCGCTTTTTGAGCAAGGATACTGCGAAAGAAAGCTTCTATTTCATCATCGGCAGCGGCAACATGGCTACCCTCCTGCTGGATGGACGGACCGAGTTCAACTTTGTCCATCGTCCCGATTTCAGAGCGTAGGGTGATAAGGAACTTCATTACTCCTTCTTGTTTTTGACAAAGCAGCGCAAATGTCGCTTGTCCGATTGCCTTAAACAACGGCTGTGTCCATTGGTTTACCTCACGTCCGGTAATGGTGATATCATAATAACGCACCATAAAATCCCGTGGTTTCCGCCCGGTCACACCCCTGTCATCCACCTGCCAATCAACCAACTCATGAAGCGGAACTAAGGTACTGTGAATATCATGGAACATTTTGAAATCATTGACCGCCTGAAAAACAGGGATAAGTGAGGTGGCAAAACTACCGTCAAATGCGGAATGATAAAACCCCTCATTGGAAAAATAACGGCGATATGATGAATAATCGCCCGGAGGCAGATGGAACAACCCCAAGGGAATACCCGCTAGGACTGTGCGGGTGTCCATGTTGACGAGGTTGTCGATCCGCATAAGTTCTTTAATCTGACCAAGGGTCATCCACATATAATTAGGAAAAATCTCAATCTCATCTTCAATCTCCATGATAATGTTACGGTTTCGTTTGTGGAGGAAGCGTGAGGCCTGTTCTGATTGAACTTGGTCATAAACTACGTTTTTTGCCGAAGCTTGTTCAAAAAGGGAGAAATATGTCGGCAATTTGCCGCCGTGTACTCTGGTAAAATTACTTTTGGTTGCTTGAATCGTTGGCGAAATTTGGACACAATTGACATTGCCGGGTTCGATTTTCGCTTGCATCAGGAAGTTGAGAACACCGTCGATTTCCCGGAAGATGATACCCAAATAACCTATTTCCGGTTGGATAATTATCGGTTGTTCATAGGCAAAATCACCATTTTCAAAACGTCTCATCCCTTTAATGGAAAAGAAACTACGCTTACGGTTTAGTATTTCTCCATTCCTGTCGTCGTAAAACCAAAATGAACTGTCATGGATGTTACATTCTTTGATATCGACATTGGCATCGCTGTTCATCTTGGCAATCCAAGCGTGAATCCCTGTCATGGTGTTGACATTTCCCTCGCTGTTTTGCCACGATTCAAGCATCAGCCGAATCAATTTCTCCATCGTCCTTGCCTTTCCTGTCGTAAATCACCCCGCGACTGTCACGGATTACATATTGCGGTGAATCATTGATACAGATATATATACGCCCGATATACTCACCGAGCATCCCCAACAGTATCATCAGTACCCCCCCGACTATCAGTATAGCCGACATCATCGCACTATATCCCGGCGGCATATCCGGGTTCAAAATCCGGTCAACGATGGTATAAATAAGGGCAAAGAAGCCGACCACCGAAACCAACATTCCAAACATCGAGGCGACCCGCAATGGTTTCACCGAAAATGCCGTCAGTCCATTGACCCAGAGGTGTAATAGCTTGCGCAGGGTATAGCCTGAGTCCCCGCCGCTCCGCTCACGGTGGGTAATGGTAACATTGGCGATATTGTGGGTGGTGCGGACGACCAACCCCCATATATAAGGAAAGGGATTGTGATACTCGCATATCTTGTCAATAACGAAACGGCGGGCGACAAAGAAGCTTGTCAGATGGATTTCCTTGGGCTTGCCAATCATCTTTTCCATCATATAGTTGTTGAAGCGTGAACCTAGCTTGCGAAAGGTACTATCCTTTCGTTCCTCGTATTTCCCATAAACAACATCGAAACCCTCCATTAACTTGGATAAGAGGATGGGAATCGCCTCTGCCGGTGTTTGTCCGTCATCATCCATCGTGAAGACATAATCACCTGTCACATGGCGATAACCGGCCATCAATGCTGAGTGTTGACCGAAATTTTTTGCCAGATTGAGACCGATGACATCATCACGTTTCTCACACAAATCACAAATGACACTCCAGACATCATCAGGGGAGTTATCATTAACCAAGATGATTTCATACTGATAACCGCCGTCACGAAGGGCATCGTCAATCTCGCTGACAACAGCGGTAATCGAGTTTTCCGAGCGATAGCAAGGGATTACAAATGACAGTTTTTTCATATATATAGTATAGAGCAGTCGGATAAATAGTGCAACAAGGTTTATTTTTGGGAGGGGGTGTGAGGGGTAATTTCAATACGCAGCAGTACTGCCATTGTTCCTTTGTTATGGATTGCTTCGGCGTATAAAACCGCCTCGCAATGACAGCACACGAACTTTGCTTTGCAAAGCACGAAATGCGCCATTCCATCAGGAGCCTGAACTGTAATGAAAATTTTTTCAAAAATTTTCAAAAAAAGTGTTGACACGATGAAATTGATGTGGTACGATTCGTTTAGAACGTATTGTTCTATACATAATGTATTATACCAATCGTACAGCACAGCGCGTACTATTGCTCCACCAATTAAACTTTGCCAAAAGATTTGCGAGGAATTTTTGTGTAGAGCAAGGAAACGACGATGATATGTGCCTCTAGGCACATTAAGAGGAGTTGACGAAGCTATACGCTAAAATTGTCGTAAATACTTGGCAAATTTAGTTGGGGGAGCAATACCGCGAATCAGGAGGTGTGATTATGGAAAATTTTTACAGTCTGCGTGCCGAAAAACAGGAACACATCATTAACGCTGCTTTAACCGTCTTTGGGAAAAACGGTTACAAGAAAGCGTCCATCGCCGATATTGCCGGGCTGGCTGGCATTGCTAAAGGGATGGTGATGTACTATTTCGGCAGCAAAAAGAATCTCTATCTCTACTTGGTCGAACTAAGCGGAAAGGTCATGACTGAGGAACTGGAGAAAGGACTTGACCCTGAGGTCACGGATTTCTTTGACAAGATACGAATGATGTCGGATATCAAAATGCTAATCATGAAAAGATACCCTGCGCTGATGACATTTTTGGCAAATGTATACTATGAAACTGATGCCGAGGTAGCTGATGAGGTTAAAAGTTTCATGGCAGAGGGGCTGAAAACAAGGGAGAAAATGGTGTTAATAGCAACCGACACATCGAGGTTAAAGGAAGACATCAACCCGCAACTTTTAGACAAGTTCCTTGTCTGGACCGGAGAAGGTATGGGAACAACTATCTTGAAAGACAGCACCATGGAGACCATCGATGAACACATGCAAGATTTTTACAAGGTTCTCGAGCTGATGAAGAAGTATTTTTACAACTAGTAAAGGAGGAACACTATGAAAGAAATTATCAAAATCGACAATTTAACCAAGAATTACGGACAGTTCACCGCATTGAGGGATGTAAACCTAAGCGTAGCTCCCGGAGAGGTCTATGGATTCATCGGTCCCAATGGGGCGGGAAAGACAACGACTATCCGTGTTCTGCTGGGGATACTCAAGGCTACCGGCGGCAACGCAACCGTTTTTGGCAAAGACGTCTGGAAAGATGCCGTGGAACTTCACAAAAAAATCGCCTACGTACCCGGTGACGTAAATCTTTGGTCAAACTTGACCGGCGGTGAAGTCATAGACTTCTTTATCCGCCTCCGCAGGTGCAAAAACGAAAGCCGCAAAGAGGAGTTAATCAAGCGATTTGAGCTAGACCCGAGAAAGAAATGCCGCACCTACTCCAAGGGTAATCGGCAAAAAGTGGCCCTCATTGCTGCTTTTGCCTCCGATGCTGACCTCTATATCCTCGATGAGCCAACAAGCGGGCTTGACCCGTTGATGGAAAGGGTCTTTCAAGACTGTGTGCAAGAGGTAAAAGATGCCGGTAAGGCAGTATTTCTGTCCAGTCATATCCTGCAAGAGGTCGAGCGTCTTTGTGACAAGGTGAGCATCATTCGTGACGGTTCGATTATCGAAACCGGCAGCATGGCAGATTTGCGCCACTTGACACGTACCAGTATCACCGTACAAACGAAAGAAGCGGCGCTAGGACTGGAAAATGTACCGGGTGTATACGACATACGCAAGGAAAGCGACAGTCTGATTTTTGCAATTGAAACTGACAAATTGAATGAGGTGATGACTTTTCTGACAGTCTTTGGTATCAGCAAACTAGAATGTACGCCGCCAACGCTGGAAGAGCTGTTCATGAGCCACTACAAAAATACGAGGGGGTGATTATATGTTCGCAAACAACTTTACATTATGCCGGATGATATTTCGGCGTGACCGGGTACGGATGATCCTGTGGGTACTGGGTATTCTCGCTATGTTGGTCGGATATGCCGGCACTTTACCGGAGCAATACCCGACTGAAGCGGACAGACTGCTGATGGCGGAGGCTATCTCAACCCCTGCGATGACCGCCATGCTCGGTTCGGTATATTACTTGGAAGATGGCAGTTTTTCCCACGGCGCGTTATACTCTGCCTATATGACAGTCTGGGCGGCGGCGATAATAGCTCTCATGAATATCCTGCATGTAATCCGTCACACCCGCCAAGATGAAGAACGAGGACGGATCGAAGTCATTCGCTCACTACCGACGGGAAGACTCTCCAACCTCTCGGCAACATTGACATCGGCAGTCATCATTAATATAGTGATTGCGCTGCTGACGGGCTTGGGGTTGGGTTCATTGGGGGTAGAGGGTATCGGAACGGAAGCTTCTCTTCTATTCGGCATTTTGATGGGAGCAACAGGTATCTTATTTGCGACTGTGACCGCTATCTTCAGTCAACTGAGTGCCAATCCACGGACAGCAGCTTCGTTTTCCTATTTGTTTCTCGGCGGAGCGTTCATACTTAGGGCAATGGGAGCAATCAGGGAAAGTAATGTCTTGACAAATATCTCGCCATTGGGGATAATCACACAAGCAAAGGTTTTTACTGAGGATTTGTGGTGGCCGGTTATCGTTTTACTGCTTGTCAGCATCCTTGCCGCAGCTTTGGCATTTTGGCTCTGCTCTGTACGTGACATGGGAGAGGGTATCATTGCCGCCAAACTTGGCAGAAAAGATGCTCCTCCTTTCCTCAAAAATCCAGAGGGGCTTGCATGGCGACTGCTCAGGATGCCTTTCATCGCTTGGGCGTTTATCATGTTGTTTTTGGGAATGTCGTTTGGCTCTCTGATGGGTGATATGGAGTTGATTATCGAATCAAATGAACTCTGGCAAACCATTTCCGAGGGAGACCCGATGCGACTCACGACCTTTTTCGTACTAGCTCTTTCGATACTTAGTACGATACCGGTTTTGCAATTCATGCTCAGGGCACGTTCACAGGAAGCACAAGGATATGCGGAGAACATCCTTTCCCGGTCATCGTCACGTTATGGTCAGTTACGGGGTTACTTCAGTATCGCAGCAATTTCCTGTCTGGTCATGCCTTTTGCAAGTGCATTCGGGTTATGGTCAGCAGGCTATGCGGTTATGGAAAACCCGATTGCGTTTTCTGACTTCCTGAGTGCTTGCTTTGTATATATCCCGGCAATGTTGGGAGTGTTGGGAGTGGCAGTGTTTCTCGTCGGCTTCCTGCCACGGTTTACCACTCTGGTGTGGGCTTACTTTGGCTACGGCTTCGCTGTTTTGTTCTTCGGCCCGTTGCTGGGATTGCCGAGTTGGTTTGCAAAGCTGTCACCTTTCGGGCATATTCCTAACATTCCGATCGATGAACACAACGTGGGAACGACCATCATCATTACTTTGCTAGCAGCAATTATCTCGGTCGTCGGTTTTGTCGGATACCGAAACAGAAATATGGTTTTTTCACAGTAGGGTACGCGAGGCTTGCATAGGCAGCTATGCTTATGCAAGCCTACTAGCATACAAGTATGCAAGCTCCTTTGAAGCAAAAAGAGGTAAATGTAGTGTCAAATTCGTCAAATTCGACACTACCCAAAGATACGAGAGGGGGGACTTTATGAAGAGATTAAACAATAAGTGGTTTTATACCATACTTCCGCTGCTTGCCGTAGTGGTTCTTGTACCACTTTTAATGCCGTATATGATGACTTTGTCTGTTGATGACATTGTCAACTATGTACCTTATTCAATTGTTCCGGCGATACTTGTACTCATTGCCTTTTATATAGTAAAGCCTTTCATCGTCGTTGTGCCAATCACCACATCTTTCATTGTTGCCGGGATTGTTTTGCCGACGGGTTGGGCATTGTTGGTTGTAATTCTCGGCTTGGTTATCTCGCTTAGCATAGGATATATAGCGGGAAAAGTATTGGGTACAGATATGGTACACAAAATCATGGAAAAGAATATCAAAGCAAAAGCTTTTTTGCTGGAAAACCAGAATAATCAGTTGCTGTTATGCTTCGTGGCACGGGTTTCACCGCTCCCATTTGAACTAGTCAGTTTATTCTTCGGTGCACTCAATATGCCATACTGGAAGTATATCGGCGTATCATTACTGGGGTTGATTCCTTTCATGGTTCCCTGTGTGTTCGTTGGCACGGCAATCTCTAACCCTATCTCAATTGAGTTCTTGTTACCTTTGATGATTGGTTTGCTTATCTCCGCCGCCAGTATTTTCGTTTATTGGAAGTTGCAGAACCGTAGTGTTGTTAAGGTGTGTGCGTGAAGGTGTTTAAGACTATTATCTTAGTTGCGGGGTACGCAATATGCTGTGTTTGCGGACAAGCTACTGCTTCCGCTTCGAGTGGCATAATTACATCACTAACTGATCAAGAGTCAATCCTGCTTGCTCCAGTATAGAACCTAATGTGCCTTTCGCTATTTCATAGTGCATTGGCACTATTACTGTTCGTCCATTGCCTTTATATTTTCTGTGACTACCACGTTGCTTAACAAAACAGAAACCATTCTTTTCCAAACCTTTATGACCTGCTCCGGTCGCAGTACCGGCGGCATTAGAACGCCACCTGCATTGTTGTTACATAAGTTTGTGGGAAAATGACAGGTAACACTTCGTCTTCATAATACAACGAGAGAGCTTCATACAGATTATCAGTGGCTTCATCCATTGTTTTACCCTGTGAAGCTACACTGTTTTCAAGGCACTTTGCAACATACCAATCATCTTCTTTTTGAATTGCTACTGTAAAAGACTTGCTCATATATCTTCCCTCCTGATAACAATATTATATCAAACGCATAATGGTCTGACAAGTGTATTGGAATGTGATGATTTATGTAACTAAAAACTTTTGCAATACCCCTTGACAACAAATCGTACCGACGGTACAATAATCGTACCGACGTTTCTGCAAGGGGGTATTATGAGCAAAAAAGAGCGTTTATCGGCGTTCAATCGAAGTAATATTTTAAGCGCAGCGAAGCAATTATTCTTCGAAAAAGGAATTGCCCAAACAACTATGGATGATATCTCGAAAGAAGCCGATTACAGCAAATCAACAGTCTACGCTTATTTCAAAAGCAAAGAGGAGATTTACAACCATATCATTTTAGAAAACTTTGAGATTCTCAAAAACGACATCTGCGAGGTTCTGCGCAGTAAACCGGGATTTCCTGATGGATATTTCGCTATTTGCAATGCCTTGATGGAAAACTACAGTGCTTCACCATTGTTTTTTGAAAGTATTTTAAGCGGAATAAAAATTCCTGATGACGAGTCCGAAACCGTGCTTGTCCAAATCTACGAAGTTGGAGATGAAATAAACGGTGTTATTGAGCATTACCTGAATTACTGTGTAGAGAACAAATACATCAACCTCGATATGCCGCCATTACAGGCAACGCTTACTCTCTGGGCAGGTATTACCGGGATAATTATGTTCGCACACAATAAAAATGCCTATATAGGCATGGCAACAGGTACGACGAAAGAATGTTTTATGCAGAACGGGTTTCGTTTGCTATTAAAATCAATAATGGGAGGGAAATAATTTATGAAACGAAATGAAAACGGAAACAAGAGAAAGAAATTATTACCAATTCTCTTGGCAATTAGTCTGCTATTGGCGGCAACAGGTTGGGGGTTCAGCATAAACCTCTATATGACGAGTACACCTCGATTAAATCCTGATGCTTTGGAGAATCTTAAAAATAACCCATTGTGGACAACTTCGGACTCGGGATTACTGCAAGCAATTGAACGGCGTAATTCAACATCACGCGGAAATTTTACGGGAAACGAAATAAGCGAAGATTCCTTACAACTCTTAGGATGGGCAGCAACAGGCAAAAACCGTGATGGCACAGGCTTTGTCATCCCTTTGGCGATGGGAGCAGAACCGTATGTGTCGCTATATCTTGCACAGGAAAGCGGAGTTCGTAGGTTTTATTGGGAAAGCAACAGTTTTGAAGCTGTATCTGGCGATGACATCCGCAACAAAATAAATTCGGGGCAAAATACGTCTGCGATTTGGATTTATGTAATAGATGCAGATAAAGTTCCGAGAGGAAGCATGGAATGGGCATGGCACGCAATAGGGGCAATGAGCGAACACCAGTATTTAGTAGCGGACGAGTTCGATATACAAGCACGCTTCATGGCTTCAATAGACGCAGATGAAGTGGTGGCGTTATTGGGATTGGATGCGGATAAACATATACCGGCAGGAGTTATGGCCATGGCGCAAAAATAGTACGAAAAGGGACAGTGCCGACCGCATGGAGAGCTTTATACAGAACATAAAAAAGACATGTTAAAACTGTAAAGGGTAAATTAAAGGGTTAAAAATTAATCCCAATTTATATCATCATGGTTTACAGTTTCACCTCGTATATATTCAATCATAGCAGCTTCGCGAACGGCTATATCGTGAGGTGTTGCATAATCATCAGGAATAAATCTAGATGCGATTTCATACAGTAACATTTGTTCTGTTTTTTGCTTTACTGCCTGTCGGTGATATTCAATGTTCATGTAGAAACTATAAAGTACTATTTGGTAATTGTCAACTCAAGATATAGTATAACCACCTACTTCCCCAACTTGCCCACATTCCTTGTAATTCTCCCCATTTCATGCTAAGATATTGTTCGTAGGATTTCATCTCACCACCATTATTGGCACAAATGAAAAAAACCATCGCAAAAGGGTTTCTTCTCCTAATAATCTTTGGCATCTCCATTTACTTGATTAGCGATTATATGAATCAGGGGAATGTGGATATGACGGCGCAAATGGGACCGGCGACTTTTCCCTTGGTATATGTCACAAGGGGTGAACGAAGGCTCAATACCATGCGTGGTTATATTGAGCCAATGGAAACAAGTTCACTTCGTGAGAGCCTGACCCCTCTTGCTCCGGGGCGTTCGCTTTCGTTTCATATCGATAAATTCGGAAACACCATCCATCAACTCTCATTTGAGGTAAGAAGTATTGATGGCTCACGTCTGATTGAAAGCACGGAAATCACCGAGTACACGGAAGATGGCGATACCATCAAAATAGACCTCAGTATCAAAGATTTGATCGACCCTGCTCAGGAATACACGTTTATCCTGCTCGCAGAAACGGCATTTGACCGCACTATCCGTTTTTATACTCGTATATATAGTGTCGGTGACACCAATACCGAGGAGAAGATAAATTTTTGCTTCCAATTCCATGAAAAGTCCTTTAACAAGGATGAAGCCCGTGAACTGACGATGTACCTAGAACCCAATGCCCTCGGTGACAATTCTACTTTTAACCGTGTCACCATCAACTCCAGTTTCCATCAAGTCACATGGGGTAATCTGAATGTGACAAGGATTACCGAGCCTGTTCTCTATATCAAGGAAATGGCAACAGAAACCGGAAGTTTTCGGGTGAAATATGATGTTATCTTGGACGACAACTACGATACCCGCTATACTGTTGAAGAATTTTATCGTTTGCGCCAAGGTACGGAGCGGATTTTTCTTCTCGATTTCGAACGCACGATGGAGCAGGTATTCGCCGGTGTCCCCCAAGCCATCGTCAACAACCGCATCCAACTGGGAATTGTCAACCCCAATGTCCCCCTTGAGGAAAGCGATGGGGGCAATACCTTTGCTTTTTCTGTCAAAAATAGCCTCTTTGGGGTAATACTCCCCGACCAAAAATTCATTCGTCTTTTTGATTTCGCCGATGGGGAAAACTATGATGCACGGACAGCATACAACGGTCATCGTGTCCGAATCTTGAATATTGACGAAGCCGGCAATGTCGCGTTTATGGTCTACGGTTATCACAATCGCGGGCGGCATGAGGGACGAGCGGGGATAGTGGTTTACTATTACAACAGTATCGTCAACACGACCGAGGAGTTGGCGCATATCCCTTACTATAAATCGCCGCAGTTATTGATTGCCGAAGTGGAGCAGATGCTTTATCTCAACCGCAACAACCGCCTTTATCTGATGATTTCCAATGAAATCCATGCCATAGATTTGGAAAACCGCTCCTTAGAGACGATTATCACCGGCAAGCAGGAGGGTTCATACCACATTTCTGACAGCAACAGAATGTTGGTCTGGCAAAATTCCGAGGATGTCTATGCTGCCACCAGTCTGACTCTCATGAATCTCCAAGACGAGCAAACTACCGTAATCAGGGCGGGGTTCGATGAGTTCATCATGCCGCTGGGCTTTATGGGTGAAGATTTGATATACGGTCTTGCCAAAATAGGCAATGTCAATCTCGATATGATGGGAAATATGGTCTTCCCCATGCACTCCATCATCATCCAGAGTGCCAACGGCGAAATCCTGAAAGACCACCGCCAAGCAGGGTTTTTCGTCAGCGGTATTTCTATGAGCGGCAATCAAATCACCTTGCGGCGGCTCATCAGGGATGAAGACGGAAATTTCCGTGAGACGATGGCGACCCATATCACCAATCAAATCGTCCCCACCGGTACCCACAATCGTGTGGAAACCGCCATCACCGAAAGCCATGGCAGGATAGTTAGGATTGCCATCAGGCGTGAGGTGGATCCTGAACTGATGATGATGTTGACTCCTCGTGAAGTCCTCTTTGAGGGTAGCCGCGGCGTAGAAATTACTGATTTAGGTCAGGATGCTGCGCGCTATTACGTCTATGGCAAAGACGGTATTCAGGGAATATTCCTCGCGGCAGGCGATGCCCTGACAACAGCTTTTCCCATTGCCGGGGTGGTCGTCAATCAGCGTGGTGAATATATCTGGTATCGTGGCAATTTGCGCCCGCGCCATCAGATTTCCAATATCGAGGTGGCTACTGCCAACGAACACGAGAGTTCACTGGCGATATCCCTCGATGCCATCCTGCGTCATGAAGGAATAACCGTCAGTACCAGTCATTTGTTGCTGCGTGGCGAAAGTGCGGTTTCCAGTCTCGAAAGACTGCTTCCCGAGGTCGATATCCTCGATTTGACGGGAGTACCGATTGATACGATCCTCTATTTTGTCAACCGTGATATTCCTGTGTTGGCGATGTTAGAAGACGGGAATGCGGTCTTGGTAATCGGGTTTAATGAACTCAATTTCATCTTGATGAACCCTATGCGGGGAGAAATCCACCGTATCGGACGGCAGGATGCCACCAACTGGTTTGAAGAAAACGGCAACCGCTTTTTCACTTATGTGCGTACCTATCGGTGATTTAATTAGTAATATCTCTAGGTATTTCTTCTGCACGAATACCGTCAGCTGATTGTTTTAATAACTATACTCAGACAGTAATTTTCTTATGATTTATAGTAAAGCCGTTTGGCTTCGTAAACAGGCTCGCAGGTCAGGTTGATTCCGAGGCGGCGGATGATTTTTTCATCAATCGCAGACAAAATGACCGATGAATGGGCTTCACAGCCGATAAGCCGTGGCAGCTGCTCCATCGCCCGGTGGGCGTTCGGGTCTTCCGAGGCACTGGCGGACAGGGCAATCAATATCTCATCAGTATGAAGCCGGGGATTGATACCGCCCAGATACCGGGTTTTGAGGATTTGGATTGGTTGGATGGCTTGCGGTGATATCAAGTGGGTATCATGGTCGATACCTGCCAGTACTTTTAGAGTATTAATCAAAGCCGCTGACATTGCTCCCAGCAAATCCGAGGTTTTCCCCGTGATGATAGTTCCGCAGGGTAGCTGAATGGCAGCGGCGGGATGACCGGTTGCTACTTGCCGCTCCATCGAAGCGGCGACTACACGGCGTTCTTTTGTCGTAATCGCGGCGTGTTGCATGAGAATTTCCAGTTTGTGAATAACATCCGCACTCCCACGCCCCAGTCGCATATCAAGATGAGCCTGATAAAAACGGCGCAAAATCTCTTGCTTGGCGGCTTCCTGACAGACTTCATCATCAATGATACAGTCCCCCACCATGTTTACCCCCATTTCCGTAGGTGATTTGTAAGGGCAATGGTCTTGAATCCTTTCAAAGATAGCACCGAGAACCGGGAAAACCTCGGCATCACGGTTATAAGTGACGGCTTGGATATCGTAAGCCTCCAGATGGAAGGCATCAATCATGTTGATATCATCCAAATCGGCAGTTGCGGCTTCATATGCCAGATTGATGGGATGGCGAAGTGGTTTGTTCCATATCGGGAAAGTCTCGAACTTGGCATATCCGGCGATATTTCCCCGCTGATGTTCATGGTAAAGCTGTGACAGGCACGCCGCCATCTTGCCGCTGCCGCCGCCGGGAGCGGTAATGACGACCAAGGGGCGGCTCGTTGGAAAATAATCGTTCTTGCCAAAACCCTCATCGTTGACTATTTTTTCCACATCACGAGGATATGAGTCAATATTGTAATGAAGATACGTATTGATTCCCAAGGAAGTCAGTTTCTGGCGAAACTTCTCCGCCGCCGTCTGGGCGTTGTAATGGGTAATGATGACCCCGCTGACGTAGAAATCAAGTTCATGGAAAGCATCCATCAAGCGCAGTAACTCTTGGTCATAGGTAATCCCGAGGTCACCCCTGACTTTGTTCTTCGCTATTGATTCGGCACTAATGGTAATGATTATTTCTATCTGCTCCCGCAGTTCAAGCAGCATTTTCAGTTTGCTGTCAGGCAAAAATCCCGGCAGAACCCGTGAGGCGTGTTTGTCATCAAACAGCTTGCCGCCCAACTCCAGATAGAGCTTGTTGTGAAATTGCGCCATACGGGCGGCGATTCTTTCCGATTGCAACTTGATGTAAAGATTATTGTCAAAACCGGTCATCATTTGCCATCCTCCTGCAAAGTGCCTGTGTTTGTGATTTTCATTACTTGCTTGCTCCTTAGTATATCAAAAGCCGCCCGCTTTTGCAAAAGCTGCTGCCGCAGCAAAGTCCTTAATCCAAGGGATACTCCTAGGAGTATTCCTAGGAGTACTCTATGGATTACTCTAGGATTCCGTATCAGTAATGGCGCGAGCAAGCAGTGATGTACTGATGCTCCGTGCCGTCCTCACATCGGCAGCAGTGCAAGTATTAGCGGCATACCTCGCTTTTTCATACAAACTGACCAATATTTCGACCTCTTCTTTTGCCTCAGGAAAAAGCGCACTCATTTCCCGCGCAGTACTGTCTTTGGCAGTAAAATAACATGTGTTATTATGTATTTTTTCCCATTTTATCCGTCTTTTGCAAATCGTATCGCTAAAGATACGGCGTACTTTCTCATCGGCAGAACGGAATAATTTCCGTTTCTCCCGCCTCGTTTCCCGCTTTTGCCATCTGAGTTTTTCAACGATGTCTTTTTCCGCTTCCACCTCTGCGGTTTTGACCCATCGCAGCCTGAGTCCGAAAGCAAACTTTATCAGTTTAACCATCGTAAACACCAAAGCCACAATAATTACTGCGGTCACGGCAATGCTCAAAATAACAACCATCGCCTCCACAATGACAAGAAAAGGACGGTTTGCCATCTCAATTTCCGGCAACATTTCCCCGATTTCGACCGCTTCTTCAACAAGAGTAAGCTCCTGAACTTCCATCTCCTGTGAGCCTTTATTCCCCAATGCGAACAGCCAAGTCAGAAACCGCCGCAACCATTCCAAAAACCATGCACCGATACCTACCATTATCTCACGTCCGGCAAAAAGTGCCATCAAGATGACGGTAATCAACGTGAAACCGCCGACCAACGACAAATCAGCGGCAAAAATATCTTTGGACGGTACCGTTCCTGTCGTCCGCCGGCACATATCATTATAGACGAGGTAATGAGTGAGATAGTGATAAAAGAAGTAAAGGGCAATAGAAATCATCAACAGAAAAATCAATCCGCTAACTCCTGTCAATAAGTAAAAAATAGCCGCAAACGCTACCGTTACCATCGGTGCTACGGCATCGCTGCCATAATCAATGGGGAAATCAATTAAGCTTTCATTTGTGGGTATTTCGCCTTCATTAGGCAGACCTTCTCCAATAGCAGTACATTCATTTTCACTAATCGCCGTACTGATTGCCAAGTGTGCCGCTCGACTATTTGCCGCCACTTTGACCGTATAAGAAATCACCACTTGTATCAAAGCCGACAAGCCAAAAATGATTTGCCACGCGCTTTCGCCAATGAAGATAAAGATAATGACAAATGGCAAAGCAATGTGAAGTAGGTTAAATAACCATAAATAGTGTACCTGTAACCTGATAAAGAGCAGAATCAACGGCACTACTATCATAACGGGAAAGAAAACCAAAGGGGGAGTTTCGTCGGGAATTACAGAAAAGATACCCAACGCAACGATAATGTGAGGGATACCGTTTAGAATCTCAGCGATACAGTTTTTGACGATGGTGATATTTTTTTCCATTTTATTCCGCCAGTACTATCGTATGTGCTTTTAACTCCGGACGCACGCGAACATCAGCTTTTTGACTGCAAGGGCAAATCCAGATTATATCACTTCGCCCGATATTGCGGCAAAGCATATCTTGGACTTCATCAAGCCAATCCGGAGAAATAACAATCAGCATCCGCCCTGTTTGCTGACTCATCCGTTCTTCATAATCAGTGAACGGCTCAGGGTGAATATCAAGGTCAAGTCGTGCCAACATTTTTTGTATTTGCTCCAAACTCCCCAAATCACGGATCTCCTCCATGCAAAGGACGCTGCCATGCAAACAGTCACATGCATTGGCGTAAATCGAAACATTAACACCGGCACTCAGAAAGTATTCCGCTAAATATGCGCCGATGGCTATCGCTCTTTCTAATTGCTCTTCTGCCTGTGACCACTGACGATTGCTGAGATTGATGAAAAGTGAAACGGCATTTATCGCTGTATAATCATACACATTAACTTTCCAGTCATCAGATTTCGCCGAGGCTTTCCAGTTGACGGTTTTGATTTCATCGAGGGGGGTATACTCACGAATACCGCGAAAAGCAAAAGGGTCGGTGAGCAGATGGCGACGATGCGGCATTTCCCCACTGACTTGACGGAGGGAGGTATCGAGTTCTTCGGTGACACAGAGAGCAGGAATGACATGAATCCAGGTTTCACCGCTGCGGCTTTCCACCATTTCCTGACTCAAGAATAAGTCCGCTCCGACCAAATCTATACCACGAATACCGTAATAGCCTCGCTTCATGCAGGTAATCCGGTGTTGGCGGGTGACACGACGAAAAGGCATCAGTGAAAACAGGTCATTGCGATAATACATATCCGATACTTGGGCGTTCCCATCGGTGGCAAAAATCATGTAGCGGGAACATTGAAATTTGACCTTGAGAGCCGGAAGCGGCAGCCATTTTTTGTTTTCCACGACTTGAACAAGACTGGTATTTCCTCCGACACGAACGGTATCATCAGTAAACCTCAAGTTGACGATGATTCCTTTGTTCCAAAAGCGGCGGTACAAATGCTTCTGGCTAATGAAAAGGGCGGCGGCAATTAGCCCGATAATGATTATCGTCATGAAATAATACTTTCCTCGGTGGGTGCAGGTATCCCGCTCAAGATAGTTCTGATTTTTTCGATGCTGTCTTTTCCCTGTCGGTAACTGTAGTTGAGTATCAGGCGGTGAGCAAGAACGGGGATAGCCAGTTCTTTCACATCATCGGGGATACAGTAGTTTCGTCCATCCAGAGCCGCCAGAACTTTTGCTCCTTTTAATAGACTTAGCGTGGCGCGGGGACTTGCTCCGACGATGATTTCCGCACTCGTGCGGGTGGCGATGGCGATTTCAGCGATATAATCACGTATCAGGGGGTGGACAAAGACGGTATCGACTCCGTTTTTCATCTCTGCTATATCTTCTTTGTTGACTACTGCGGTCAATGAGTTGATGGGGTCTTTTGTCTCATCAATATTGATAAAGCGGTCGATAATCGCCATTTCCTCGGCTTTTTCCGGCAATCCCACTGACAGTTTCATCATGAAGCGGTCAAGCTGTGCTTCGGGTAGGGGATAAGTCCCCGCCGTCTCAATCGGGTTTTGGGTCGCAATTACGAAAAAGGGACGGTCGAGGCGATAACTAACCCCGTCGATAGTGACTTGGCGTTCCTCCATACATTCGAGTAGTCCCGCCTGTGTGCGTGGGGTAGCACGGTTTATTTCGTCAGCAAGCAAGATATTGGTAAACACCGGACCTCGACGCAGAATGAAGTCGTTTTCCTTGCGATTGAAGATATTGATTCCGGTAATGTCACTGGGTAAAAGGTCGGGGGTGAACTGGATACGGCGAAAATCAGCGGCAAGCGAGATGGCAAATGTTTTCGCCAGCTTCGTCTTTCCCGCACCCGGGACATCCTCCAACAGGACATTCCCCTCCGCCAGTAATGCACATAACAAATATCTGATTACGTCCTTTTTGCCAATGATGACCTTGGCGGCGTTATCAATAATCAGCTGCGCTTTTTCCTTGATTTGCATGACATCCATAAAGTCCCTCCGCAAAAAATGTATAAGTGTGGTTGCCTTTATCATACCATATCTGCTGAGAAAGAAGAATAAGAATGTGAGGCGGAACGCACCGAGCAGCTATGCTGCTCAGCGTGTTCCGCTTTATCGCCAGCGCACCCAACAATAAAGCCATCTGCTCTTCGCCTTGATGATACGGTAAAGTTCGTCACGGTCGTCTCGTGCCGCTGTTATCATCGCCTCTGTTACTGTGTCGCCGCGATAAACCGTCCGCTCCCATATATCAATAAAATTAACTGAAATAGAGTGGCGTATTCTTTCGGCAAACTCAATGCGACTTTGCCGTGTTGCATCATTCTTCTCCTTGTCGATGCGTATTCTCTCGGCAAACTCGTACCATGTCTCCCCCACTCCCATGCTGTACCCTATCATACTGAGTATCCGCATATTTATCCGAACATGCTCATGCAAACGTTCTTCATTATCCATGCGCTGATAGCGGCGGCTTCTTATCAGATGGTCAATGACCAACAACAGGGTAATCGCTACTAATAATACTGTCAACACCACCAAGGACAAGAGCAACGCTTGTTCGGCAATCTGTCTCGCCTGTACCGAAGTTGCCGTATCTGCTGACACCACTTCTCTGTCGATAATGAGATTGTCAGCAGCTTGTCTATCCATTTCTTCACTTCTGTCTATCGTCGGCGTAGCCTCACCCATTACTGCCGGCGGATGCCAATAACGATATCGTCCTGTTGCAAACCCCGGTGTTGCTTCAAAGGGAATCCAACCTACACCTTGGAAATAAACCTCTGCCCAAGCATGTGCCATGCTTTCCCTGACACTAATTATTTCCACTCCCAGATTATCATCATTGACAAGACACCCTTGTACATATCGTGCCGGCAAACCTAACTCCCTTGCCAACAAAACAAATGCAGTCGCATAGTAGGTGCAATATCCGGTTTTGCTCTCCAAAAGGAAGTAATCAAGAAAATCCCTTCCCGATGGAATAGATGGCGGGGAGAGGATATAAGTAAACTCATGCTCTCCCTGTCCCGATAACATATGTTCAAGGGCAAGACACTTCTCATAATCACTGGCGGCTTCCCTGGTCACTTCCAGTACCAATGCTCGTACTTCCTCACTCACCGGGTATCGCTCACTATATGTGGCTTTTATCCACTCACTTCGTTCACGCAAGTTCCGGGTATTTAAGTCAGTAGCATCCACACCCCGCAAGAAGTGATGTCGTCCAAACATGTTGAGAAAAGAATCCCATATCTCTTCCTGATACTGATAACCCGATTCGGCGATTATCATTTGCCGGAACATATCATGACCGAGATTCATTTGGATAAATACCACCTCATATTCCGTGCCAATTCCGACACGGTCAGCAAAAACCCAACCGCTGTCTATCACCAACAGCTCTTCCTGCCACGGTTCAAGCGGATTGATAGCAACGGTTTTTGCGGGAGCAAGCAAAAACCCGCTCCGTAGATGAGTATAAGCAACCCGCATTTCACCACGATGAAAATATGCTGCCGGTCGTTCCGGCTCATGACGGTAGACAGCATAAACCGTTTCCATCGCATCGAAAAAACTCTCCTGTTCCGCATGAATAGAATCATCTTCCGTTTCCGGGTGCGACCAAGTCATGCCGTCAAAATTGGCAAATACATTTCCGGTCAAATAAACACTCATCATTCTGCCGCTGGTTAGCTCAACCTCAATCATCTCCCGATCCCGAGGTCTCGTCCTACCCCTAATCGTGGGACGCTCACTAAAACCGCCGCCGCTTGTCTCACGGCTTGTTGTGCTGCTGCCAGCCAAGTCTCCTACTCCCAACCCGAAACTGCTGTTACCACGCCCGCTACTGAATCGCTGCGTGATTGACAGCACATTTCCCCGCACACTACTATAAACCGAACGGGCGAACTGCCAATTGTACGGCTCTGCCTGTAGCGGCAGAAACAATAATAGAACACCATAAAGAAGCAAAAACGGTAACAAATACACCACGATGCGGGAGCGGATTTCCGCTTTTTGCAGGTATTCAGTCAGGGTAAAGAGGATAAACAAAATAATAAAGCAAACTGTCGTCTCTTGCTGACGGAAACCGATAATCATTGCCACGATGAGGAAAACGAATAGGGCAACGGCAGTAATCAAGCGCAACATGAAAAAACGGACGAGCAACCAAAAAAGCAACAGACTAAGGATGCCTATGAAAGCAACACTTATCGCCGCAAAAGCAATCTCCATTTCGCCGCCTCTGAACAACCAGTCAATATAACCGCTGATATAACGGGAGATACGCTCTCTGCCAATGATATACATAGTAAATAAAATAACAGCTGTTATTATGGCGGCAGGAATGATACGCCACTTTCCCTCCGTCGCATAAAACACCATAAAAACAAGCACAATCAACCCGCCGCCCAGTAATTGCCAACTCGTGCTAAACACCCATCCTGTTGCTGCCAAGGTTATCCCCACGGCAATCCAAACCGTCATTGTCAGGATGAATCCTGTATGAATTTTTTGATGTAAGGTTATTTTATTCATTTCCCTCATCGGCAATAATTATCAGCCGCTCATTACTCTGACGGACGAACTCACTTATATCATCATCACTCATCACATAAACCACTATCACCTTGCCGGCAAGCGACAGCTTGACCAACGAAGAATATAACTCTTGATCCATATTCGTAGTAATCATCATTATCAACATTACTTGGGAAAAAATCCCCGACTCTTTTATCCGCCGAAACAAAAGGGTGAAACTGTTGTCTTCACGAAAACGCATCGTTGCCAACTCTTCATACAAAAAGCGAAAATGCTGTATATCATTGACCCTGCGGTTTTCCGGCCCTTTGTTGGCAAAGAGAAACTCAGCGGGAACACTTTGACGGGTAAAATAATAAAGCAAGGCAATGATTCTTTCCAGAATCCGGTTTTCCTGCGGCAAAAAGATATTTATGTCATCAGACACACGGGTAAAATCCGCCAAAATCAATACTTTTTGCTTGATTGTCCCTATTTCGTTCCTAATTTTTAACTCGCCAGTTTTCGCCGTTGATTTCCAATGGATTCGTGACAGCGAATCACCGGGAATATAAGTACGAACCGTTTGGTCAGGTTCATTGGTCTCTTGTAAGCGGACACTTTGGCTGAATACTACCGTCTCGGGTATCTCCTCGAGACGGTCATAATGGATTATCCTAGGCTTGACGATAGCTTCTATCTGTGACGGCATCCGATAACTTACCCGAAAGATACCGAGGAAATCTGTAACAATCAAACGCTTCACGCCGACCGGATATTCACCCCGGTATTTGCAAGTCAGCATCGTGTCAAAGGAAATCCGCTCACCGGGAAAAATGGCAAAATGGCGATTGTCGGGTACATCAGCAACATAGGAAAAATCGGCATGGAGCATGACTGACACTCCTGTGAAAGCTATCCTTCCCTCATTAGCAAGGATGAAGCGGTAGTTTATGGCCTCGCCAACAACAATATTGCGGGTCGCCGCTTCCTGATAAACGGTAAAATAATAGAGAACATAGAGCAGATATGCCCATAATATCAGCGGAATCAAAAGCACGGCAAAAAAGAGAGCATAACTGATGACACCGCCAAAGATGCTAATCGGAATCAAAGATAAAAGGAACAAAAGACAAAGAAGCAAACGACGTAATTTCATATGGAGATTCCCTGATGGTTTACAGCTGTACCGGCGTTTTTGCAATAATTCCCCGCAGAACGGAAGCAGTATCGGTTTTTTGCAATTCGGCGGCAGGGGTGAGAATCAAGCGATGAGTGAGAACCAGCGGTGCAACCTTTTTCATGTCATCGGGTTTGGCAAAATCACGCCCATCAAGATAGGCCGCCGCTTGGGAAGCCTTGACCAATGCCAACATCGCCCGCGGACTGGCACCAATAACGAAGCGTTCCTCTTCACGGGTCAGCCGTACCAAATCAGTAATATAAGCCAACAGCTTTTCTGACACTATTACCCTCGCAACCTCATCACGGACAGCGATAACATCCGCCGCTTTGCAAACAGGAACGGCTTTTTCAAGTGTTCTCCCCGCCAAATGTGCTTCTGCGAGACGAATTTCATCTTCCCGACCGGGATAACCCAGTGCAAGCCGCATCATGAAGCGATCAAGCTGTGCTTCCGGTAATGGGTAAGTACCGAGAAACTCGGTGGGGTTTTGCGTGGCAATGACCATAAATGGTTGCGGCAGTGGATATTTCGTGCCATCAACCGTCACCTGTCCCTCGCCCATCGCCTCCAGTAAAGCAGCTTGGGTCTTGGGAGCAGTACGGTTAATCTCATCTGCCAACAGAATCTGGTTCATCACCACACCCGCCCGGTATTCAAATGTTCCGCTTTGGAGATTATAAATCGAAACACCCTCGATATCGCCGGGGAGGGTATCGGGGGTGAACTGAATCCGACCGAAGCTACATTCCATCACCGCTGCCAAAAGTGAAGCCAAGGTAGTCTTGCCGACTCCGGGGACATCCTCGATGAGTACATGTCCGCCCGCAAAAAAAGCCGTCAACATCTGTTCGACCACTTCATCTTTGCCAATGAAAATGTCGTTGATGGCAGCTTTCATTTGCTGTGCTACAGAAAAATGTTCCATTTTTACTCTCTCTGTATATGCCGCTTCTATATTTCATTACTATAAACTATTACTTGAACTTTGATTTTTCTCTACTTTACTTCTTAATCGTTTTTAGACGTGCCAATGCACGGTGCAGGGCTATCTCGGCACGATCCAAATCTGTCTCTTCCGCCGCCTTCCTGATCCGCTCCCGTGCTCGCTCCACCGCTGCCTGGGCGCGGTCGGCATCAATCTCGTCTGCCCATTCCACCACTTCTGCCAAAACTGTTACTGTTGATGGCAAAATTTCTGCAAACCCGGAATGTAACGCCGCCTTTTTTTCACCCTCCTCTGTATACAGAGTGAGGAGACCGGGGGCAATAAGAACCGTCATCGGAATGTGTCGGGCATAAATACCAATTTCACCCTCAGTAGTATTGAACTCGACTTTTTCAGCATCACCTTGGAAGAAAAGCCGCTCCGGCGAAACGATTTTTACTTTAAACGGTTTTTCCGCCATGTGAACCTAGCCTTTCTATATGACTGCGAAATCATTCAAATGTCTGGCGCGGGCAGTAACATCATCAATACTGCCGGCATTGAGGAAATAACTCTCAGGGATGGCATCGTGCTTACCTTCGAGGATTTCCTTGAAGCTGCGGACGGTTTCACTAATCGGTACATACTGCCCCTCGTAGCCTGTGAACTCGGTGGCGACGAAGAAAGGCTGTGAAAGGAAACGCTGTAGCTTTCTCGCCCGTGATACGATTATCTTGTCACCATCTGAAAGCTCGTCCATACCCAAGATGGCGATGATATCCTGGAGTTCCTTGTAACGCTGTAATATTTCTTGAACCGCACGGGCAACTTGATAATGCTCCTCGCCAACGATGTTGGGGTCAAGTATCCGTGAGTTTGACTCCAGCGGGTCTACTGCCGGGTAAATACCGAGTTCCACGATTTGACGTGACAAAACCGTTGTTGCATCGAGATGGGTAAATGTCGTCGCCGGGGCGGGGTCGGTAAGGTCATCGGCAGGTACATAGATCGCCTGTACTGAAGTAATCGAACCGCTCTTGGTCGATGTAATCCGCTCTTGCAAAGCACCCATTTCTGTCTGGAGGGTCGGCTGATATCCTACCGCCGACGGCATCCGTCCCAATAGTGCTGATACTTCTGAGCCTGCTTGGGTAAAGCGGAAGATATTGTCAATGAAGAGCAAAACGTCTTTGCCACCCTTGTCACGGAAATGTTCCGCCATCGTAAGACCGGTCAGGGCAACACGCATCCTCGCTCCCGGGGGTTCATTCATTTGCCCGAAGACCATCGTTGTCTTCTCGATAACACCAGAGTCACTCATTTCCACATATAGGTCATTGCCCTCACGAGTACGCTCGCCGACTCCGGCAAAAACCGAGAAACCACCGTGTTCTGTGGCAATATTGCGTATCAGTTCTTGAATCAAAACCGTCTTGCCGACACCTGCACCGCCGAAGAGACCGATTTTGCCGCCTTTTTGGTAAGGACAGAGCAAATCAACAACCTTGATTCCTGTTTCCAAAAGCTCGGCTTCCGTTGATTGTTCCGCAAATGCCGGGGAAGGACGATGAATTGCCTCATGTTCAACCCCCTCTGGTGGCGGTTTGTTGTCAATCGGCTGTCCGAGGACGTTGAATATCCGTCCCAGAGTCTTCTCACCGACAGGAACAGTAATCGGAAAACCGGTCGCAATCGCTTCCATTCCCCTGACCATTCCGTCTGTCGGTCCCATCGCAATACAGCGAACCGTATCATCTCCCAAATGTTGGGAAACTTCCACTATCAAATCGCCCTCGTCACGCGGAATCCGAACTGCCTCATTGATTTCCGGTAGCTCGCCATCGGTGAATTTGATATCCAGCACGGCGCTGATTATCTGGGTGACTTTCCCAATACTGGTTTCTTTGTTCACATCTGCCATCTTGCTGTGTCCTTTCTGAATCAACTTGCTGCTAAGAGCGGCTAAGATATCGCATTTGCCCCGCCGATGATTTCCGTAAGCTCCTGGGTAATCGATGCCTGGCGGGCACGGTTATATAGTAATGATAAATCTTCAATCATATCCTCGGCATTGTTGGCTGCCGAATCCATTGCTGTCATTCTTGCCCCATTTTCACTGGCAACTGCTTCCAACATCCCCGAATAAATCAAACAGGTGATGTAATTGGGAATCAAGATATCAAGTGCTTGTTGGGCTTCGGGTTCAAAGTTCATCGACGGACAATCAAACTCCTCCGGGATGACTTCTTCCTTGGTGTCGGCTTCTTTGCGCCGCCGCTTGCTAAGCTCCATCCGCTCACGATGCTCCTCGGAATCAAACGGCAGGAGCTTTACCGTCATCGGCTCATGGACGATGGTATTGATGAATGCGGTATAGGCGATGTGAATCTCACTCACCTCACCGTCACGGTAAGCATCAAGCACATCCTTTGAGATACACATGGCATCGGCATAAGTCGGGTCTTCGATACAACCGGAATAATCCTGCTTCAAGTTGTATAGGTTTTTGAGTGCGTCACGCCCTTTTTTGCCTACAGCATAAATATCGAGTGAGTCCTTTTTCATGACACCCCGCGTAATCAACCTCACAACATTAGAGTTGTAGCCCCCGGCAAGACCACGGTTGGAAGATATAACTATCACCGCCTTTTTGCCATCCTCACGCGGACTCATGTACTTATGCTCGATATCCTCCATTTTTTCAAAAATAGAGGTAATCGTCGCATGTAAGCTCTGAAAATAAAGCTGCGAACGTTCGACCCGCTGCCTGGCGCGTTGTAATTTGACAGTAGCGACCAGTTTCATCGCCTTGGCAATCTGCTGAGTGCTTTGAATCGACTGCCGCCGTCGTTTGATATCCCGCATTGAAGCCATTTAATTACCGTCACCTTTCGGTAGTTGTTATAGTAACTCTTCGTTATTCCTTGTTGATTTCCTGTTTGAACATCGTCTTAAACTCATTTATCGCCTTTTTGAGGGTTTCTTCCGTTTCCTCGGAAATCACTTTCTCAGTAGCAATAGCATTTGGCACCTCAGGATACTTGGTCTTGATAAACTCGTTGAATCCCGCCTCAAAGCGCAGGATATCAGCAACGGCGATATCAAGCAGGTATTTCTTGGTGGCAACATAAAGAATCATAATCTGATATTCAACCGAAATCGGTTTGTATTGTGGTTGCTTTAGTATCTCACGAATACGCTCGCCCTGTGCCAGCTTTTCCTTGGTATCGGAGTCAAGCTCTGAGCCAAACTGGGCAAAAGCTGCCAGTTCACGGTACTGCGCCAATTCAATACGAATCGGGGCGGCAATTTTCTTCATCGCCGTTATCTGCGCCGCTCCGCCTACTCGTGATACGGAGAGACCGGCATTGATGGCAGGACGGAAACCGGAATTGAACATTTCCGATTCCAGATAAATCTGACCATCAGTAATCGAGATAACATTGGTGGGAATATATGCCGACACGTCTCCTGCCTGAGTCTCAATAATCGGCAGGGCAGTCAGTGAACCACCGCCGTAGTCGTCATTCATCCGTGCTGCCCGTTCCAACAAGCGAGAGTGGAGATAGAAGATATCGCCCGGGAAAGCCTCACGCCCCGGCGGGCGGCGAAGCAGCAAGGACAAGGTACGGTAAGCAACTGCATGTTTGCTCAGGTCATCATAGATAACCAACACATCCTCGCCTTTTTCCATCCATTCCTCACCGATGGCACATCCGGCATAAGGAGCGATATATTGCAGCGGTGCCAACTCACTGGCAGTAGCTGCCACGATCGTTGTATAAGCAAATGCACCGTGTTCCTCCAGTACTTTTACGATATAAGCGACTGTCGAGGCTTTTTGCCCGATTGCCACGTATATGCACTTCACATTTTGACCTTTTTGATTGATAATCGTGTCGATGGCAATTGCCGTTTTTCCTGTTTGGCGGTCGCCGATGATGAGTTCACGCTGTCCCCGCCCAATCGGTACCATCGAGTCGATAGCTTTCAGTCCCGTTTGCAGAGGCGTGTCAACCGACTTTCTGGTGATAACACCGGAAGCCACTCTTTCAATTTGGCGGAAGACATCGGTTTGAATCGGCCCTTTCCCGTCAATCGGCTGTCCCAGGGCATTTACCACCCGTCCCAGCAAAGCATCGCCTGCCGGTACTTCGACGACTCGTCCGGTTGTCTTGACCGTATCGCCCTCATTGATGTTTTTGTGATTACCCAGTAGCACTGCCCCAACATTGTCTTCTTCCAGATTGAGAACCATGCCGTATATCTCGCCGGGAAACTCTAACAGTTCTCCCTGCATCGCATGTTCCAAACCGTGGACACGGGCAATCCCGTCAGCCACTTGTATGACTGTGCCGACATTTGACACTTCCAGCTCTGAAGCGTATCTCTTTATCTGTTCCTTAATCACGGAACTGATTTCTTCCGGCCTAAGCTTCATAAAAAACCTTGCCTTTCTTTATCTGATTATCCATTCTTGATTTGGATGCCTGACAACTGCTTCCTTAACTTCGCCAATCGTGTTGCGATACTGGCATCCACCACACGATCGCCGATTCTAAACACTATTCCCCCGATTATATCCTTGTCAACGATGAAACTCATTTCCATTTCCCGGTAATCGGTTGCTGACAACAGGCGTTCGGTTATCAGACTCTTGCGAATCTCGTTGAGAGCCACTGCTGTCGTGACCGTGGCGACACCGATACCCAGTTCATCCTTGATGGCGGCAATAAAGTATGCAAAAATATCTTCCATATCACCGCAACGGTCTTTCATAATCAGCAATCGCAAAAACCCGGTTATCTCCGCTGAGACCTTGTCTTTGAAAACCGTTTCCACCAACTCAACCTTTTCATCCTTGAGTATCTTCGGATGATTCAGCAGGCGCAGGAAATTCGGATTGTCCGCCAGAGCTTTGGTTATTACCGTCAGCTCTTTTAGCAAATCCGCCGATCTATCTTGTTCGACAGCCAATTCAAACAAGGCAGCTCCGTATGTTTTCGCAATCAGCTTTGCCATGTTGTTTTACCCATCTCCTTTAGCACATCTTCAATCAACTTATCTTGAATCCGCACTTCCATCTGGTCAGAAATTGCTTTTGCCGCCATCTCAGCCGCAATATCGATGATATCGTTTTTGAGTTCGTCAATTGCTTTTTCTTTTTCCAACTCGGCTTCCGTTTGGGCGCGGGCAACAATCCGTGCCGCTTCCTCACGGGCATCAGTTACGATTTTGCTCTCGTTCGCCAAACCCTTCTTGCGGGCTTCACCCAGGATTTCCTCGACCTCGGACTCGACACCTGCCAATCTCGCCTCATAGTCCTTTTTCATCTCTGCGGCACTTTTCATGTCGGCGGCGGCAGTTTCCAGCTCATTCGCTATTCTTTCACGGCGATCTTCCAGCATCTTCCGAACAGGATTGAACAAAAGATACGATGCCGCAAAAAACAGCACAAAAACCGAGAGAAGCGTAAGCCCCATATCAGCGATTAACTGAAAATCGAGACCAAAAATCCGCGGTTCCATCTGCGGCGCCACCGTGAGCAGTACCGCATTGTTTAGTAACATACTGTTCAAGGCAGACCTCCTCTAAGGCTACATCAAGGGTTGGACGATAATAAGGATAATCGCAACTAGCAAACCGTAAAGTCCGCTCGTCTCCGTAAATGCCTGTCCAAGCAACATCGTTGTCCTGATTTCAGAGACCGCACCGGGATTACGCCCGACTGCCGTGGATGCCGCTGCCGCAGCAAACCCTTGTGAGACACCAGGTCCGACGTTGGCAAGAACTGCCAAACCGGCGCCAATCGCTGACATTCCCAGCACAAAATATTCATTGTAGTCCATGTTTCTTCCTCCTTTGCTTATGCAAGCTCTTCTTTATGTAGTGGGTACTTGCCCGCAGCTTAACTGCCGCCGGCGTTTCCCTTACATACTACTTATCCTAGTCGCCAACAATGGCATTATTTATAAAGGTCAGTGACAGTAGGCAAAAGACAAATGCCTGTACTGAACCAATGAAAACATCAAAGAAAGCGTGTAGCGGTGCCGGCCAAACTACTGCCAGCGGGCCAAGCAACCCATAAATCATTGCCATGACGATGATACCCGAAAGATTATTCGCAAACAAACGAAGCGATAACGATACTACCGGTGATATCTTACCGATGAGATTGAGCGGGAAAAAGAGCGGCATCGGTACCATCAGGTTTTTGCAGAAGCCGGATAACTTGTTGTATCTGATTTCATTGACATTGATGAGGGTAAAAGTGACAATTGCCAAAGCGAGGGTCGTACCATAGTCACCCGTGGGTGTTCGCAGTCCAAACAAGCCCGAAGTATTGCTAATCCAGATGAAAATAAATGCCGTCCCGAAATAATTGCGGAAGCTCGGTGAATATTTACCGACGACACCTTTGGTAAAGTTGTCCAAGCCATCAACTATCATTTCCACAATGTTCTGGAACGTTCCCGGCACTTCGGTAGCTTTTTTGATAGCACGGTTGGCAAGGATAAAGAATGTCAGCATAACCATCATCACAATCAACAAGCTGACATGGGTAGTAGTAATCCATAGTGTTTGACCAAATAAACGGTAAGGGAATATCCCTTCGATATAGAAGTCGAGTTCCATCCCGCCGGATGCCAACATAACTGTGTTCAAGACTTCCCTGCCTTTCCTTTAAGTCATTTCATTTGCCTCAGGTGCGGCTACTTCGTTTCTTGTCCGTAATTTTCTAACCAGCGGTTGCATAAGTGCCGCCGTTTTTATGCCAAACAGTCCTAATGCCGTCCCCAGAAAAAGCAAGGTGGCTATGATTGCCGTCGTAACTAAAATGACGATAATGACCAAATATCTGAGTGCCATTTGCTTGCGTGCCATTATTGCAGCTGCCGCTCCCATATATATGTATCTGCCGATAGACCACCAGATATGGAAGAGGTAAGCATATGCGGTAATGATTCCCAACCACAGCCCTAGGCTAAACGAAAGGGCATTGGGGGTAAACCAGGGTATCACCGCCTGACAAATGACAGCGTATGCCAAAAGTCCCATGCACATTTCAAACAAAACAGCGTTTACTTCCCGACCAAATACCATTACCGGTTTCTCAGGTACGACCGGTACCTCGTGCCAGACATCTTCCTCTTCTGCTTCGGTTTCATCTTCGGTATCGTAGTCATCTACGCTTCTTGGCTCTATTTCATCAGCATTGACGTTTTCGCATGGCTCATTTTTATCAACAGGTGCGGTTTCCATCGCACTCACCTCGTCCCGCTCACGTCATCGTCCTTTGGTTTGTCAAACCTCTTCACCAAGGTGAAAACGCTTCGTATCCCCGCAATCGCCCCGATGAAGAAAAATAATATCGCAAGATAGCTCGTTCCCAACCATCTATCCAGACTAAATCCTGCCCAGAACATAAGCAAAGTCGGCGTTAATATCGCAAAACCGAACTGTCCGACCATTGCTATTGCCTGAAATACACTCTTGTCTATCTTCACGGTTTTGACTCTCCCGGGTAGCGTAACCAAGCTCTCGTTTCCGCCAACATTTTTATTATACACGTTTTTGTTCTTTTGTCTATACGCAAAGTAAAATTCGTGGGAAAAATTTACGAAAATTTGCGAAAACACCATTTACATGGTATGATTGCATGAAAGAAATGGGTTTGGGACTAGTAATACATCTAGGCAAAGAGAAAGGAATGGGTCTCGCTATCATGGTCAATCCTCGCTTGTATCGCCGCCGCATTATCCCCTGTGAATGTGTGGAGCTAAAGGATGATATCATCCTCACCTGTAATGACGACTATATCCTCACATCTTGGAATACCCTCAAGCCAAAAGTAGATTTACATCACGGTTATTCATGTTACTGGCTAAAAGAGGGAATAAAGTTAAGCAAACTTTACCGAAAAGACAATTCCCTCATTTGCTGGTATGCCGATATCGTCGATTTTGTATATCAAGAGACAGAAAACACCCTGACCACTACTGATTTGTTGGTTGATGTGATTATCAATCCCGATGGGTTCGTACAGGTTCTTGACCTTGACGAGCTGGCAATGGCACTTGAAGACAAGCTGATTGACGAAGAAACCTTGAAGAGAAGTCTCCGCCTCGTTGATTCTTTCCTGCGGGTGATATATGACGGCGATTTATCCAAGTGGCAAAAGCCGTTGGAAGATGCTTCCGCAGATGAAACAGAAGAAACCAAGGAATAGTCTGTTCATGCAGACAAATACACAGTAAAAATACAATGTATTTCATACTTTAGTAGAAGATATGACCGCCAATCCTGATTCCGGTTAGTCCGGGAATCGGGGTGCGGAAGAACAACACATTACCCACATTGGTCACGCCTGCCATCGCTTCATCAGCGGCACGGTAACAAGATGCCGTCGCACGGTTCTGGGAAAGGGCAAGAGCCAAACGCCCGCTGGCAACCGGGGAGAACTGACGGGGTTGGTATATAACTCCGGTGATGGTATTCGGGAACACGGGACTGAGTACCCTATTCATGACTACTGCCCCTACCGCCAACTGACCTTCATACGGCTCACCGCCTGCTTCGCAAAAGATGATATTTGCCATCAAATAACGATCGCCCTCAGCAAACTCAACCTGTGAAATATCACGCCATACTTGCCGTGAAGCCAGTTCACGCAGTCGTATCTGTTCCGCAAGTTCCCGCTCAAACTGGGCGCGGTCATCAGCTTGCCTCTTGATTTCTGCTTCAAGTGCCAGGATTTCCTGCTCCGTTTGTGATATCTGACTACGATAACCGGCGATCCGTCTCGTTGTTTCGGTAATCAAAACCGACACCCGCTCCTGCTCGGCGATGACGACCAGCTTCATTTCCTCCAGAGTTTCCCTTTGCTCATTGAGATACATCAAAAGTTCTGTCACCAGTCGCTGGATTTCGATGAACTCTTCCATCTTCATCTCATCATATCCCGCCAACTGCTCAATATAATCAGCATAGTTGAGAAACTCTGACAAGTTGGCCGCCATTAGGAGAATTTCAACATAAGCCACCGTGTTGCGTTCATACATATATCTGACCCGCATTTTCATGTCGGCATATTGCTTTTCCTTGATACTGATTGCCTCAGCGAGTTCCAACTCTGCTTGATCGATTTCCTCTTCCTTATGGATGATATCGACCTCCAACTGCGCCAGATTGGCAGTTATCTGTGCCAGTTCGACATCATATTCATTAAGGACAATACGCAGATTTTGATTCCTTTGCTCCAGTTCTTGCCGCGCTGCCACGCTTTGTTTTCTCGCATCATCCGCCGCTTTCTCCGCTTCTCTGGCGATACGGATTTTTTCTTGGGCAACACGGATATTTTCTTCCAGCTCACGTATCGTTGCTGCCACGGCATCGAGATGGAAGTCATAGCTGTCTTCGCTGTTACTGAAATACGGAACATGCGAAAGAGGGATATTCCATATCCCGCTTACAAAGGCAAAGACCATCAAAATAGCAATCCCGATATTTAGTTTGCGGTTTCTGCTTTTACTGTTCACGCCGTTTTTGTCCTTAAAGTTCCAGTTCAATGCGTCTGCCTGTCCGCTGATAACGGGTATACTTCACCCCGGCGGCATCACACATCCGTTTCGAAGCAATTACACCATCTGTATCGGCATATTTGTCACAATCATAAATTATATGACGTATCCCTGATTGAATAATCGCCTTGGCACATTCATTACATGGGAAAAGTGAGACATATATCTTTGCTCCCTCCAAAGTGCCGCCACGGAAGTTGAGGATGGCATTTAACTCGCTGTGAGTGACATAAGGATACTTGGTTTGCAAAAACTCCCCCTCACGCGCCCAAGGGAAATCATCATCATGACAACCGATAGGGAGACCGTTATAACCCATCGAAAGGATTTTGTTCTCCTCACTGACAATACAAGCACCCACCTGTGAACTGGGGTCTTTTGAACGCAGTCCCGAGAGCATTGCCACTCCCATGAAATACTCGTCCCATGAAATATAATCTGATCTTTTCATTATTTGCTACCTTTCCGTGGCTATTCGAGTGCTTCTACTTAGTACCAAAGATACGATCTCCGGCATCTCCGAGACCGGGGACAATATAGCCGATTTCATTCAGTTTTTCGTCAAGAGCTCCGCAAAAAATGGTCACGTCAGGGTGATCGGCTTCCATCCGCGCTATTCCCTCAGGGGCGGCAACTATACACATATAGTTAATCTGCTTGCAACCACGTTCCTTGAGCATTGTTATTGCCGCTGACGATGAACCACCTGTTGCCAACATCGGATCAACGACAAACACCTCACGTTCATCACAATCAGGCGGGATTTTGCAAAAATACTCAACCGGTTCAAGGGTATCATGGTCACGGTATAATCCGATATGTCCCACTTTGGCAGTCGGAATCATCGTAAGCATACCATCCACCATCCCCAGTCCTGCCCGCAGAACCGGAATAATCGCCAACTTCTTGCCTTTTAACTCCTGTGCCACCGTTTTGCATATCGGTGTTTCTATTTCGACATCATCTAGCTTCAAATGTCTGGTTGCCTCATAACAGATGAGCATCGCAATTTCGCTGATTGTCTGGCGAAAATCCTTAGTTCCGACTTCTTTACGGCGAATATAGCCGATTTTGTGCCTTATGAGCGGGTGTTCCATAATAATAACTGCCATTTTGTCTCCTTTATGCTAGTTTTGCTACCCGACGGCGATGACATTCCTCTGTGGAAAAGGGAGTTTCCAAGAAAGTCTGAACAATCTGTAACGCCTCATCAAGAGGTAACGGTGTACCGCCGCGAATTTCACCCATTGCCAGCATATTGGCATCATTATGTGAACGGGTCATCTCTGCCATGAAAGTGTCGGTACAAAGACCACAGCGAACGCCGGGAAGACGATTGGCAACGATGGAAATACCTATCCCCGTTGTGCAAACCAGTATCCCCCGCTCACATTCGCCTGATTGTACCGCCTTGGCTGCCAAAATGGCAAAATCAGGATAATCACATGATTCGGTGTCGAAACAACCAAAATCACGATACTCCAGTCCCTGTTCCTCCAGATAGACGGTTATTGCCGTTTTCAGCTTATATCCGCCATGGTCACTTGCAATAGCTATCATTTCTTCCTCTCTTTCTTTGACTCATACCCTTATGACCCGCCCCGAGGCGGCTTTGTAAAGGCGGTCGGTGATTGCTGCCCCGATACCTGATACAGTAAAGGCTTCGCAAAATATCACATCGGTAAGCTCATCATCAAGCTCCCGTAACACCCGGTAAAGATTGCGGGCAATCGCTTCCCCATCCCCATGACTCCCGACACATTTCACACTGTCAGCATGATAACGACGGTAGGTATCGCTATCGGCGATGACAGCGCAGCGGCTTCCCCTTTTCTTATAAATAGCAATTTGCGCATTGATATAAGAAACAACCGCTTCTTCCCCGCCATCCACCAGTATCATTTGCCCATGCGGGGCGTAGTGACGGTATTTCATCCCCGGGGCAAGGGGAGGGCTATCATGCGCCAATGGCGGGGCTTTGCTGATATCCATCCCTATTGCACGGGTAATGTCAGCTTCGCTAATCGCACCCGGACGTAACAAGACCGGTATCGATGCGGTAAGGTCGATAATTGTTGACTCTAATCCAATCATGACATCGCCGTCATCGAGTATCAGTTCAACCCGCCCCTCCAAATCATCAATCACATGCTGTGCTGTGGTCGGGCTTGGCCGCCCTGAGGTATTGGCACTGGGAGCAGCCACGAATCCGCCCGCTGCTTCGATAAGCGCCAACGCCGTCCTCTGCCTCGGTATCCTCACCGCTACTGTTTCCAAAGAAGCAGTCGTGCTTCTCGGAACTGCATCCGCAGCCGGCAATATCATCGTCAACGGACCCGGCCAAAAGTTCTCTGCCAACAGATGAAAAATCGGCGGTATCTCTTTTGCAACCAAAGCGGCATCCTCGCTCCTATACAAATGGACAATCAAAGGATTATCCTCAGGTCGTCCCTTGGCGGCAAAGATGCGTTTGGCAGCAGTGGCATCCAGCGCATTCCCGCCGAGTCCATAAACTGTTTCCGTCGGAAATGCCACCAACCCGCCCTCGCGGATAATTTGCCCGGCAGTATAAATCTGCTCTGAATCTATGGCTTCACTAGCCGTTGTCCCTTTTATCTTGTATATCTTGGTCGCAATAGTTTTCATCTGCTTTACCAATCCAAATATTCCCTGACCACTTCCCAGACATCAGCTGTCTCTTGTCCTAATTGCCAAAAAGCCACCCCGCCGACTTCATTGGCATCCATGACATTGAGTCTGACCCGCAGTGATTCGCTATCTTCCAGCCAAACCTGATGAAATCCGCCCTCGCTGTTGGTGTGTTCCGTATAAAATTGGCAAGTTTCTTCATCCCATACCGGGGTCAGATTGCGGTTTGCCACCCATTGCCATGCCAACTCCATTCCCACCGCCTGACTCGTGACCGCTGCCCCTTTGGTTTCCCATATCCGGGTATAAAAAGGAACGCCATTGATAACCTTGTGGGCAGGAACTTGTGCTACTGTAGCCTTGATTCCATGCTCAACGAAGTTGATTGAGGCAACCGAACCGGCAGTCGTTGAACCGCGGTAATGCTCATCATAACCCATGATTACCACATAATCAGCAAAAACCCCCTGCTCGGCACGATTGTAAAACTCATTGAAGCTGTAGGGGACGTAATTATCCACCGAGAGTACCAAGCCGTGTTCACGGCAGGGAATTGACAGTTCCCTTATGAACTGTACGAAATGCGGCCCTGTATCAGGGCGCAAATCCTCAAAGTCAACGTTGATTCCGTCAATATCATATTCAAGAACTACCGCAATCAGATTTTCAATCAGGTATTCCCGCTTGGAAGTAGACGACAACAACTCAAACATATCAATATCATTGGTGATGTTTTCGATTAACGCCCATACTTCCATCCCCATGCCACGGGCAGTCCTGATGTAAGAGCTACTAGCAAAACTGGAAAAATTCCCTTCATTGTCAGTCAGCTTAAACCATGTCGGCGAAATGACATTCATGCCATCGACATGACGGGTCACTTCATGGATGGTATCATTGCCTGCCAATCCGGCGACATAGTGCCAACCCATGCTGATTTTGTGTTCCCGGGTCTGTGAAGCAAAGTATGGTTCTTGATAATCAGTCGGCGGGACAAGTCGCTCTACGTAAGAGTTCCCCAAACGCCGTATTTCCACATAGCCGATAAAAGCATCCTCAGTCTTTACCTTTGCCCACGTTTCCATCATTTCGAGGATTATCAGCTTGCTGTCACGCTTGATGTCGGTCAAAACCTCACTTTTTACCCCGCCGCGATGACGGACGGCAGTATCACGGTTGACCCTCGCCACTTCGATATCACCCCACTCCGTATAAACCTGCATCCGCCCCGGATTGCGAAACGCCTGATAAGAAAAGTGGGTATACTCCTTGACGAAATCCACCGCCAGATAGAGGGTGTCGCCCTCATAGCGTGAAACGCTGTACGCACGAATCACATCACCGTCCTTGGTCGTGACAACAGCTGTACCAATCTCAGTTCTGTCGGTAAAGTCAGGCAAACTATAGAGAAGCAATCCCTCTCTTTCGTCAACATGGAAACGGGTGTTGAAGTATTTGTAGACCGTGGCAAGGTCAAAATAATACGTGCCATTCCATAATCTGGCCTTTTCGGGAATTACCTCATCATGCAAAATTATAGCCACTTCTGTTTCATCAGTCAGAGCAAAAAACTGCATCAAATCGGCTCTTTCATCAGAGTACTCATAGCGTTCTTGATATTCGGGATAGAAAACATAATATACGACCGCCGTAATCAAACCGAGGGCAATTATTACGGGGATGAGTTTTTTCATCTGGCTTCTCCCAAGTGGTGCGGTTGGTGCGTGTTTGTGTACTAAACATCTTTAGCATACTTTACTCGCCAAAATACATACTTCATCTTATCAGTTTGTAAAAGTATGGTAAAGATGAAGGACAGATAATATACGAAGTATCTTATCTATCTTTAATATACAAAGTATACTAAAGCTAAAGCTATAGTTATATAACATATACATTTCTCCTTTAGTATACTTTAATCCCCCTCTTAGTACAAGATGAATGATAGCTGTGTGGATTGCGTTTATGGATTGCCGTGATTAACACAGAACAGGCTCATGATGAAATGTTACGGTTTCGTCATTGCGAGGCGGTTTTGTACGCCGAAGCAATCCATTCATTTAAGACTGGATTTTGTAACTATAAAATATTTCCCCATCATTTTCGGAAAATACTGTTATGCCATTTTCGATGCCATTTTCGGCGGGAAAAGCTCTTGGTTACTGTGTGTTCATGTGTTAAAATTACTCATAAAGCACTCAACTCATAGTACTGGTTGCAAAAAGGAGACAAGCATGATGAAATGGTTTCTTTTGATAGGTGTATGTATATGCTTTGCTTTATTACCTTACACATACATCAACAGTGCCGATCATGATATGAGAATGAGTTGTAACGAGTGCAATGCCAACGCTACAGACATAGCCGGAAGACCGATAACAATCTCTTTTCCCCCATCTTTCATTTATAATGCAGGGAGTATTCCCGTTTATGATAATGATATAGCGGCTGAACAACATGAAAATATTTTAACTCCACTTGATGGATACAGTCACAATAATGAGGTGGATGATTTTCCTATGTTTGTTGGTAATATTCATTTTGATGATAGTACTCAACTAGAAGATCTCATTGCCGAAATAAAAAGGTGCATGATTTGGATTTGTGATTTTTGCGCTGTCCGTATAGCACAAGCGATATACGATATTTATTTCAAATAACTGTAATAATCTATAAAAACGTCAACTCACAAAAATCTAAGGATTGCAACAATCTCTAGACTACAACATTCTTTAGCTTGCTCCCCATCCAGCCATAATGAAAGCAACAGAAGAATCGGGTGTTTCCTTTGCCGGGCTTCCATGATATGGCTAGACAGGGTAGCGTAGAGCGAAGAGACAGTTCTCTTGCTTTTATCAAATATACAGCCTCTTTCACGTTACAGTACAAACCTATGTTGAAATAATACAAAAGGACTTGTCATTCTGAGCCGATGTTGCAGCGAATTTGTTACAGAATCCAGTCTTAAATAAATGGATTGCTTCGGTGTAAAACCGCCTCGCAATGACGAAACCATAGAATATCAACACGATTTTTGCGTGAGACATACAACGAACATCAGAGATACTAACACATCAGAGATACTGACACATCAGAGATACACAACAATGATGCTGAAACTACAACTGTTGACACAATTGCCCTGATTTACTATACTGGTTGCTATGCGGCAGCCTCGCCTGCCTCCGGGTCTTACGCAATAAGTGTCTGTGAACCGTGTCAGGTTGGGAACAAAGCAGCACTAAGCAGAATTACTTATGTGCCGTAAGGTCGCCTGGAAGATTTGGCGGGGTTGCCCGATGATGAAGATATGGCGTGGAGGCAAAGCACCTGCACCCCTAATAAGAAATTGTATCCAGATACCGCATGTAATTGACTACCATCATTGCAATTTTGAAAGTAAGGGCATCATCAAATGTCCTGACATCGAGCCCTGTACTCGCCTCCAGTTTCTCAATTCGATAGACCAAGGTATTGCGGTGGACAAAGAGTTGCCGTGATGTTTCTGAGACATTCAAGCTGTTCTCAAAGAACTTGTTGACACTCATCAAAATCTCTTCGTCGATATCCTGGGGATTCGTGTCACGGAAGATTTCGTCGATAAACATCTTGCATAGTTTTACCGGCAGTTGATATATCAATCGCCCAATACCGAGGGTATTGTAGGCGTTGACCTTTCTTTCAAAGAAGAAAATCTTGCCGACATCCTGCGCCATCGTCGCTTCTTTATAAGATTTCGACACATCACGAAGCTCCTGCACGATAGTTCCGTAAGCAACACGGACATTCATGAGTGCCTCCATGTTCATCATGTCAACGATAGTGTGGGCTATTTGCGATATCTGCTCGTATCCCTCATTTTCTGCCAAGGACTTGATGACGATGATATTTCTTTCATCAACAGTGGTCACGTAGTCACCGCCTTGATGTGAATACATCCCCCGCAACAACTCTGTAGCTGCCGTATCCTTGTCACCGCCTGTCTCCACGAGAATTACCACTCTGGGGACACTTGCTTCAATGTGAAGCTTCTTAGCGCGGTTATAGACATCTACGAGGAGAAAATTATCAAGTATCAAGTTTTGGAAGAAACTGTTACGGTCAATTTTCTCCTTATATGCCCCCAGCATGTTTTGAATTTGACTGATTGCAATCCTCCCCATCATATAGACATTGTCAGCATCGCCGATGACATTCAAAATATAGATGACTTGATCATCATCTTTGATTTTCAGCAAATGGTTCACTCCCACCACTTGGCTGTCGGCTGATGATATCCCGAAAAGACGGATTACATCACGGTCTATCGTATGGCTTTCTTCAGTAGCTGTAATCAGATTCCCATCGGGGTCAAAGACGGAAAAATCAGTTTTTGTGATAACATTCAGCTCGCTTATGGTGTTCTTGATTATCTGACTCGAATTCATGAGAGCTTCCTTTAAGAAAAAGAATGGGATATACGTAGCTTTACAATATACCCCATTCTTCTCTTTAAGCTGTGGTAAATAGTCTTAGCTGGTAACGACTTGCTCTGTCTCTTTATCGAAGATATGAATCTTCTCTACATCGAACGCAAACTTCACCGTATCGCCGGGACGGGCGGTAGTGCGGGGGTCAACCCTGGCGGTCAACGGGAACTCAGCGAGGTCAAAGTATAGGAACACTTCTGAACCTAAGAGTTCATAGACCTTAATCGTCGATTCAAAGACACATTTCGCTGTTTCAATGAACATTTCTGAATCATCAACGTCTTCAGGGCGGATTCCGAATGTAACCGTCTTCCCATCATAACCACCGTCAATCAGTTTCTTTGATTTTGCGGGCGGAAGCGGGATTTCTTTGCCGGCAACCTCAATCACTGCCATATCGCCGTCAATTCTGATTCTGCCATCAAGGAAGTTCATCTGCGGTGAACCCATGAAACCGGCAACGAACAGATTGCAAGGCTTCTCGTAAAGATTACGAGGGGTGTCCACCTGCTGAATCAGACCGTCTTTCATAACGACGATTCTTGTTCCCAGCGTCATCGCCTCAGTCTGGTCATGGGTAACATAGATGATAGTTGTGCCAAGTCTTTGGTGCATTTTGGCAATCTCGATACGCATTTGCACACGCAGTTTGGCATCAAGGTTGGAAAGCGGCTCGTCCATCAGGAAGACCTTGGGGTTACGGACTATGGCGCGTCCCATCGCAACACGCTGTCTTTGACCACCCGAAAGGGCTTTGGGTTTGCGGTCAAGAAGCGGGGTCAGCTCAAGAATTTTCGCTGCCTCTTTTACCATCTTGTCGATTTCATCCTTTGGTACTTTGCGCAGCTTCAGTCCGAATGCCATATTGTCATAAACTGACATATGCGGATAAAGAGCGTAGTTCTGGAAAACCATTGCGATGTCACGGTCCTTCGGCTCAACATCATTGACCAAGCGATCGCCGATTTTGAGTTCGCCGACGGAGATGTCTTCGAGTCCGGCAATCATCCTAAGGGTTGTGGATTTTCCGCAACCGGATGGACCAACGAAGATAACAAATTCTTGATCGGCAATTTCCAAACTAAAGTCCTTGACTGCCTCGAATCCGTTCGGGTATACCTTGGTGATGTTTTTGAGTGATAAACTTGCCATTTCTTCCTCCTTAGTAATAGTGATGGGCAACTATATCTTATCTTGTTACAACATAAATCTTGCTTCCAACATTCAATCTATCAAATTTCCCGCTATATTACTATAACACATATTCACAAAAAATCTTCCGTAGACTATAAATGTTGCCTATACAAGTAAAAATATTTATCATTACTATACAAAACGCACAATTATTATGGTAATAATCATGCGTTTTGTACAGGAGTCGTTATTTGATTACGATAGGATCGTAAGAATCGTTATAGAAAGCCAGCTGATTTTTACCACGTTTCTTTGCCTTATAGAGAGCTTGGTCAGCAGCTTTGTAAATAGTCTCAAAGTCCTTGCCGTCACGAGGGAATATCGCCGCTCCGATACTGGCGGTGGCAGCATACTTGACATACTCCCCGGCTTTGAACTCGTGGAAGAAACGCGCTACTTTGGTAGCTTCTTTTATGACAATCTCATCAGTGCTGATATGCTTCAACAAGATGATGATTTCGTCGCCGCCGATTCGTCCCACCACGTCGGATGAACGGAAAATCGGACTCAGCTGCTGCCCCAGTGAACGCAGGACTTCATCACCGAAAGCGTGACCCATCGTATCATTGATTTTCTTGAAGTTATCAATGTCAAGGACGAACATTACTGCCTGGGCGGCAGGATTACTTGCCATGTACTCACCAACTCGCTGCTCAGTAGCGACTTTGTTGAGCAAGCCCGTCAAAAGATCGGTGTCGGCTTTTTGCATGAGTTCCTTGGTATTGGCAGTGGAGCGGAGCTTGGCTACCATGCTGATTACCACCATCAAAATCGTAAAGACAGCGATAACAATGGCGAGTTGCAGGAGCATACGCCGGGAAAGCTCCCACTCACGATCTTCCATGCGACTGACGAAGTTTTCATTGACACCAATCATCACATACCATTTGTTCATGGGAAGGGGAGTGTAAGCAAGTGTCCTTGCTTCGCCGTCAATAGCGACTTTCAAACTACCGCTTGTGCCGTTAAGTATCCGCCGATCCATTATCCGTATTTCATTGGCATATGACCGACGCAGTTTGGCAATAAGGCTAGTTTCCTCGGTAAAGTTGCTTCTGATATTACGGTTATAAGCGAGGATTTCCCCATTTTCATCCATCAGCATATAGAGGATATATCCATCCATATCCGTCCGTCTAATGGAATCAGCCAGATTTTCCAGTGAGTAAAATGTCAGTATCCAATCACCGTCACTTGTTGGTGATGGGAGGATGTCGATGGTCTCATCGTCATCACTATAGCTCTCAACCAAATTGTTGCTGTCAAATGAGTAGACGTGAACAATTGATGCGATTCCATCCATTGCTTCGGCAGGGACATAGACAAAGGAATTGTTGCCGCTTGCCATAAGATCGGCAAAGTAATCTGTGTTGGACAGATTTACCCGGTCACCCCTAGAGTTGACCCCGACTCCCGTTCCATCACAAAAAACTGCCAAAAACGCTTCACTGTTACGGTTTAATGATGGCAGTAATGACAACGCCGCTTCTTCCCTACTCGTCTGGTCAGCTCCGATATAATCAATCATTTCCGCTGCCAACCTTGCCGCATTTGCCGTTGAGCGAAGACTTGCGTTGAGATTCGACGCATAGCGTTCAGCAATGACAATGATATCCCGCTCAACTGCCTCCGTTGCCTGGCGGCTACTGGTAGAGTTGAAATTGATAATCATGCCGACAATGACCAACACCAAGGCGAATACCGGGAGTGACCATTGTTTAATTATCCTCTTTTGCTCTTCGCGCATGTATTATTCACGCTCCTTCCAAAATAAACGTCGGTACTGCCTCTTTGCAGTACACATACGATACGACTACGACAATGACTCCTTTACTTCATCTTCCAAACTGACTGTCCAACTGTCAGCATCTATCTCTGCTTCCTCCTCCGGTTCAAAGCGTTTGAACGTCTTGGAGTAGAGCAGGGCGCATATATAACCCGGCCCGCTGATTCCCAAAAGGATAAGCAGTGGCAATAGTCCCAAATTGAAGACCACGATAAGGATTGGGGCTACACAGACTATAAACATCAGGATTGTTTTTGGCAAATGTAATATCGAAATGTAAAGAGCATTTTTGAATGTGGCACGGACAGTGTTTTCAAAACGAGCAAGCAAGGGGAAGACATAGAGTAAAACCATCGTTGCAATCACGCCTACAGCTAACAAAGCAACTCTTAGCCAATACGCAAATTCCAAGCCTGAGTTGTTGATTATTTGCAAATCAACTGCGAAAATGATAATAAATACCAGAATAATCACCCAGGCAATCATCGCTTTTTTGAAGTTATACTTGAATGATTTCATAAACGGTTTTAGCAAGTAACCCTCTTCCCCGCGCACCATTTTGAGTAAGACATAGTGCATAGCACAAATCGCCGGACCAATCGTTATAATAGGAAGGCAAAAGAATAACACGATAATGTTGAGCAGCATTAAGTCAGCAACTCTTGTCAGAAAAACCATCGTTGGACTGTCAAGGCTCAAAAACCTCCCCATAAAACCATCCTCTTCTTAACCTACTACGAACCTCTTCCCAAGGCGGCGTACCGCCGCGTCGCACGCCTTAAAGCAATTTCTCTTTCTTACGAACCACTTCCCAAGGCGGCGTAGCGGTTCTCGACCTCGCGCCAACCCGCAAGTAATTCCTCGGTGCGGCTGTCTACGTACCCACATATCTCGTCAAAACGATCTATGAACACCTTGGCGATGACATTGTTGAAGCTACCGCCATCTACATTCCTTTTTACCATCTCGATGACTTGCCCGCCGTCGTAAGGTTTCTCCATAAACAAGACCGTTGCATCACAGAACTGTAATATCATCTGTGGTAAACTCATCTGTTTTTCATTAAGGCGGCGTGGATAGCCTTGTCCATCGACCCGCTCATGATGGGCGGCGGCGATGACTACCACCTCACGGTTCATCTTGTCCTTCAAAAGCTGTTCCATCAGCAAGGTGTGATATGCCAGTTTCTCAAGGTGGGCGGCAGCAAGCTTCGTTGGCTCTTCTATCCATTCCTTGCGGAAAGCCATGTAACCTATATCATGGACATATGCGGCATAGATCAAGTTCTTGTGTTGGTTGACATTGAGCTTCATCAGGTTTGCCATCTTCTCGCAAAGAGCCACGCAAGCCGCTGTATTCCTGATAACAATGCCGCTTTTGAGTGCCAAGGTAAACATCAGGAACTCAAGTAACTTCTCTTTTTCCTCGTTTCGCAGGATAAAGTTATCCATCAAGGTTTCAACTTCGTTTATATACTCGCGGGAGCGGACTTGTTCAATCAAATCCACTTCGCTGTTGGCTTTCACAAAAAGCTCATATGCCGTCGGTGAAAATCTCGTCCCCAACTGGCTTTTGAAGATATCGAGACTAAACTTTGCCCCCAGCGTACCGCTGTAAATGTCGATTGCTTCCGCCAGGCTTATATATGAAGTCAGCTCCTTTTCACTAAACGCAGACTTGGAAAGTGCCGTATAGTCTGTATGGTGATACATAACTGCCTGAGATATTTCCCCTAACAAGGTGAGATGGGAAAGAAACAAGTACCCATACTGACTGTGCGCCTCAAACTGCTTGGTCTCATAGCGGATTATTTGCTCAATATCCTCAGTCCGGTAAGCGCCGATATCGTGGAATGTCGTCAGGAACACGATATCAGCCAATTGAAAATCTTCCAGCCCCCCTTTTTGCTTCAGCATTTTGTACACGTAATACGCCACTCTACCGCCATGCACTATCGGACGGCGATCAAAGAGTTTTAACGTATTGCGAAGCAAGTAAAAAATATCTTTACTGCGGATATGCTGCATATGGCGACCCTCATATATCACGCTGGAATCGGATCTCCATCGGTGTATATTTGATTCCGTCAGACACGGTTTCAGGTCCGGTCTTGCGAAATCCGATTCGGCGATAAAACTCTACCCCATAAGGTGCTGCGTTGACAGTAACGCGCTTTTCTCCTGTCTCTTTACCCAGATGCTGACAGAGCCTTGCCACCAAAGCCCGTCCCACACCGCGAAAATGATATCTTTCATCAACAAATAGAAGTGAAATATGTGTCATATCGCGGAGAGTCACGATGCCAATAAGCTCTTTTTCATGTATAGCTACCATCATTAGATATTCCCCGGTGGTAAACATCCGTTTGAGAGTCACGTCATTGATAAAACTTTCAAAGCTCTTGACCCCCTCGGGGAGATATACCGGTGCTACATATGCCAAAAAAGTCTTCCATGCAAGTGCCATTGCTTCATCCCACTCATCAATGTGGGCAAACCTGATTTGACAAGGAAGCGGTGTTATCAATTTTTTCTCACTTTATCTAGTACTTCAGTACTACTTTGTTTAATATACTATAGTAGAAAACAAAAAGCAATAGTGAAAATACGAAAATTTCAATAAATTTTACCGCAATTTTACCTTAAAATTAGTCACTTTACTGTACCCAAATCTATTTTTTGCAAAATATCTACAATTTTGTCAAAAAATCAAATCGAAGACAAAATTCCTGAGTGATTCACCGATACTGCGAAAAACCGCACCTACCCTGTTCATGACGAGGCTTCCAAATGAACTGCGAAAAACATCACGAACCAACTCATCAGTATGATTGACAAAATCTGCTCCATACTTATCATACAACTCACTGGCACTTTCGATTATTTTATCGCTGGAAAAACCCATGTCCTCAAGACTGGCGACTAATTCCACGATTTTTTCCAAATACTGGTCGTCGATATTCACATCCAAGCCGAAACGTGACCTACCCTCTTCAATGGCATTTTCCACACCCTCTTCGCTTTCAAAGCTGCCATCGGCAGATTTTTCCCTGAGAAACGCAAAGGTTTCGCTGATTGTTGATTCATCAAGTCCGGATAAAATATCGGTAAGTTGCTCCTGGATGCCGCCAAACTGCTCTTGTAAATCTCCGAACATTCCCATAAATGAAGTGGGAGACGCAGGAGTTGCACCGAGTAGGCAAGTAACACCAATGACCAGAGCCATGCAAAGTGATAATCTTTTTCTCATAGTATCCTTTCTATATATAGTATCGGTTATACTTTGATAATTTTTAACATTTCTACTCCCACAATGCCTCTATCCAATCAGCAATGTCACGGCAAACCTCTTCGCTTTCGGCTTCGTGAAGTATCTCATGCCGTCCCCATGAGTAGGTGATGAGGCGAATATCCTTTACCCCCGCTTTTCTAAGGCTTTCTTTCGCCTTTTGCGGTCCCCGCCCATAATCACCGACCGGGTCATTAGCACCCGAAACTATCAAGAGCGGCAAAGCAGCGGGAATAGCGGCAAGCAGCTTCGGGTCATGCAAACGCCGCAGCAACTCGAATAAGGTCTGGAAACCATTGATTGAAAACATAAAACCGCAAAGTGGGTCAGCTTCGTAGTTGACAACGTTTTCCGTGTTTATGCTAAGCCATGCAAATTTGCTTCCCGCTTCCTTTATTTTTTTGTTGTATTCACCAAATGCCAAGCGGTCAAGGAGCTTGCCCGGTTTTTTTGCTCCGGCAAAAAGTGCCTGTGTCCCCGCCAGGAAACGAGATACTGTTACCAACAGCTTAGGCGGCATCCCTGTTCCCATAAGTATCGCTCCTTTTACCCCGCTGCCATAGCGAGTGATATAGTTGCGGGCAACGAACGACCCCATACTATGTCCCATGATAATGAAAGGAACGGTCGGATATTCGTTCTGGATGAGCTTTTTCAAGCGATGCACATCACGGACGACGACTGTAGCCGGGTCACGAGGGCAAAAATAACCGTAGCTGTGTTGACCACCTGCTGTTTTGCCATGTCCCAGATAATCACAACCGGCTACGAGTATTCCCCGCTCAGCCATATAGACGGCGAACTTGTCGTAGCGTTCAATATGCTCAGCCATACCGTGGGCAACAATCAAGACGGCTTTGACCTCGGCGGCAGGCAGCCACTTGAGAGCGTGAATCTGTAATTCACTATAGCGCGATTCAAAGTAAAATGACTCTTTTTTAATCATCATGAGCGAACTCCTTCATGGCGGGCAAAGAGGGTTTCCGGTTCAGCAGTCACTTTCGTACCACAGGCAAGTATACCGAAGCTACCCAGAGTGGCGAAATCACGAAGCGGCAATCCCAGTTGGACGGCAATCCGCTTTGCAGTATCGGGCATAAATGGTGCGAGTAATGTGGCACCGATACTAATTGCCTCGACCAAATTGTAAAGCACCGTGGCAAGGCGCGGCAGTTTGCTTTCATCTTTGGCAAGTACCCAAGGTTCGGTTTCATCAATATATTTGTTACAACGGCGAAACAAAGCAATAACCTCATTTAACGCATCGGCAACCCGCAAATCGTCCATCCATTGACTCACTCGGTCAACAGTGGTGGTTGCCATCATCATTAGCTCATTATCCACAGCTTCGTTTACTTTCTCATTACTTACCACTCCTGCGAAGTATTTGTTACTCATCGTCACCGTCCGCTTCACGAGATTACCGAGGACATTGGCAAGGTCGGCGTTGACACGCTCCGTCACCAGTTCCCAAGTGATACTGCCGTCATTATCAAACGGCATTTCGTGGAGGACGAAGTAGCGAACAGCATCCACCCCAAACACCGCTGCCAGCTCATCAGCATAGATAAGATTACCCGATGATTTACTCATCTTGTCCTGCCCCATCAAAAGCCAGGGATGTCCGAAGACCTGCTGCGGCAAAGGTTCGCCGAGTGCCATCAAAAAGATTGGCCAATAGATGGTATGGAAGCGGACGATGTCCTTGCCAATTAGATGCAGGTCCGCCGGCCACCATTTTACATACTGTCCATCATGATTCCCATCGACATCATAACCAATTCCGGTAATATAATTGCTCAGGGCATCAAGCCAGACATAGACCACATGCTTTTCGTCAAAATCTACAGGTATTCCCCACTTATACGAAGTCCGTGACACACACAAATCATGCAGACCGGGCAGGAGGAAGTTGTTCATCATCTCATTCTTGCGGCTTTCAGGGCGAATGAAGCCGGGATTGTCCTTGATATGTTGAATCAGACGGTCGGCATATTTGCCCATCTTAAAAAAGTACGCCTCTTCTTTGGCTTCGGCGACATCACGCCCGCAATCGGGACATTTCCCGTCAGCGAGCTGTGATTGCGTCCAAAAAGACTCACAGGGAACACAGTAAGAGCCGCTATACTCGTCTTTATAGATATCATCCTGCTCAAAAAAGCGGCGGAACATCTTCTGTATCTGTTGCTTGTGGACAGGGTCGGTGGTGCGGACGAAGCGGTCGTAGGAAATATTCATCATCTCAAAGAGACCGCGAATCGTCATTACCGTTTCGTCAACAAAGTCCTGCGGCTCTTTGCCGGCGGAGGCGGCGTTAGTCTCAACCTTTGCCCCATGCTCATCAGTTCCGGTCTGAAAATAAACCTCAAAGCCAGCCAGCCGTTTGAAGCGGGCAATACAGTCAGCCATGATTATTTCATATATATTGCCGATGTGCGGCTTGCCGGAGGCATAGACAATTGCCGTGGAAATATAGTATTTCTCCATGACGGGACTTTCCTTTCTCACATTTCCAGTATTCGTTGTTCTGATTGCCGTCATTGCGGGTTTAACCCGCAATCCCGCTTTCTTTTCTCACATTTCCAGTATTCGCCGGGTTTCCACGATTTCCTTGGGTATTTCATGCCCTTTGCTCTTGATGCTTTTACCGAGGTTGTCCATGTGACGAATACGGCCACGCAGGCGGATGTCATATTTGTCCAGATACTCCGTATAAAAGGGATTGCTCTTTAATTTTTCCCTGATTGCCTTGGTAAAAGGGCAATATGTGAACAAAATCATCCGTGAAACTTTGTTGAGCCGTGGTGAGCCGTTACTTTCATAGAGAAGCCAACTTTGGTAATCAAGCAAGAACAACTCCTTGGTGTTATTCTTGACCTTGCCAAGGTCTGACTTGATTTTCTCCTTGACATCACTCGAGAGGTCATTGTTTTTGCGGTAAGTGGCAACATAATCAGAAAAATCACTAGTAAGTGAACGCTCCGAGGCATCATTCCATCTCGCCCCTTGTATCCTCTTACACATCTCCCAACGGAACTCACCAACGAGACGGCGCAGGATTTTTTTCAAATCATCGGCTTGGAACAACGATACCATGAAGCGCGAGGGGGTGGAACGACGTTTCCCCTCTATCTCCTGCCACATAATTCCCCGACTACCGACATTGGGGGTCAAAATCACGTCCGGCAGTACCTCTTGGTTGATCATTTCCTTGGGAACGCCGCTTTCCGGTTGGGTAAAGATGGATTCACGGCAAAATGCCCCGAAATCTATTGCCCGGATTTCACCGATACTCTCCTTTACTATGTCGGCAGTCACCAACATTTGCTTCAAGGGGCGTAGTACGTTATGTTCGGAAAAGAGCGGACAAAATGTCGTAATCCTACCATTTGTCACCTTGTTAATGGAGGGGAAGACATTGTTAAGTTCAAACTTAACCTTTTCCCTTGTGTCTTCCATCATCTCCTGTTCCTGAAACTTGTCGATTTTGTTGTTGCGGCGCATCTCGCTGACATAATCGTTATAATCGCTGTCAAACTCATTACGGCTCGGCTCTTTGAGTCCTGTAAAGATTGCCTGAAGCCACTCATAGAATGTATAAACCCCTTGGGTAGGGTCAGTAGGTAAGTGTTCGACGATATTATAAAGGTAAGCTGCATTTTCCATCCCTGCCAGCTCCTCATCGACATAGCCGAAATGGAGGAACATCTTGACGATACGTGGGACATTTTCATCATCGAGGCTTTTCATAACTGCTGCTTGATAAATCTCATAAAAATGCTTTGACAAAACAAGCCGTCGTTTGCGATCGGCATCCTCAGTCGATGATTTATTGACCGTTGCCCGATAAAACAAAAGCTCCTGTTCGAAAACGTCCGTCTTTTCCACTTCACATCCGGCATATTCGAGGATTTGCGCAAGCGAACCACGGATGACTCCCGGATCAGCGGTCTCACTATCTTGGTCAGCTCCAATTTGGTCAACGCTGTTTAGTTTTTCATCAAACTCAGTAATCCGCTTCTTTTGCGCCATTCCCTCAGTAACACCATATTTTTCCAACAGTTTAATCATCTCACGAATTAGGCCATCATCAGGTTTGTCACCTTGGGCGAGACTGAAGACCCGCAGATATGTTGATGTGAACAAATCAAACAAGTCAAGTTGATTGGTATTCATTAACACATTGAGGATGGTTTCCTTGTACTCGTGCATTTGCGTAAGCAAGGAAATCAGCTCGGAAATACTGCGGCTCATCGCCATTAGTGTCCCGCAGTAAAAATCAGCACTTAGCTTGTTGTTTTCTTCTTCACGGATTATCATTTCACTAAGTGCCCGATAATAACCGAAGAGCCACGGCTCAATATCACCTTCCAGCGAAAGAGCGGCGATTCCTTCCTGCGCCGGCAGGGTACGGGGTGAGACACCGTGGGTTTCGCACATTTTCGTATAGGCGGTACAGAATTTCACATAACTACGATAAAGTTCAAAGCACTCACCCTTGCGTTGTTTGTAAAGAGCGAAAAGTTCACGAATCTGGGCAGAAGCCGAAGTAGATATCCGAATCCTCAATTCTTCATTTTCTTGCAAAAACCCCAGTAACTCCCGTGACTTACACTCATATACAGCAGCTGTAATCGGCAAGATAGCTGAGGAACTCATCATATGACAATCTTGATATATGGCGGAAATTCCGGCGACATCACCACGTTTGAGTTCCATCCCGCCACCGGCAAAGCTAAGCCATAGCTTTCCGTCTAGGATTAGGGTAAAGCCTTCTAGGGGTTTACCGATTTCATATATAGTTTCCCCAATAGAAAAATTCTTCTTTTGCATAAAATCTCCTGTACTCCATCTCAGATAGGATTTCGACCGTCCCTAAATGAGCTGCCCCCTCTTTTTCACAAATTGCGCAACATCGATTTCATTATACCACAAAAAGAAGCTTTAACATAGTATTGCCAATTCGGTGGTATGTAAGTAGCTTAATACTACAAAAGTATTGCTACATCCAGCATACTGTAGTATGCTACACTAGCATCACATGAAATTAGCACGAATGAGGGGTATCATGAAAAACACCAGTACCATCCAAGTTGCCGTATCAGGTTTGTTGATTGCCATCGGCTTGATTATTCCCATGTTTTCCCCGATTAGGATACTGATTGAACCGGCTTCATTTACCTTGGCAAGTCATGTAGCTATCTTTATCGCTATGTTTATATCCCCTGCCGTTGCCGCCGCTGTCGCCGCAGGGACGACGATAGGCTTCCTGTTCGGCGGTTTTCCTATTATCGTTGTCATGAGAGCTGCCACTCATATTATCTTTGCCATTGGCGGGGCTTTTTATATCCATAATATAAGAAAACAAAGCTTCACCCCCCTCAGTCTACGGGCGTTTTCTTTCATTGTTGCCATGGTTCATGCCGCCGGGGAACTCTTGGTCGTGAGTACTTTCTATTTCGGTGGCAATATCAGCGTCATTCACCTCGAACAAGGCTATTTAACATCAGTGCTTTTGCTGGTAGGGGTCGGAACTATTGTTCATAGCATGGTTGATATGGAAATCGCCCATCTGATTATGCTTCCACTACGAAAGCAAAAGAGCATGACCGACTTTTTCGCCAAATAGGATACTTAGGATTCATTTCATTTATTGAGGATAGGCTCTTAGAGCGCAAGCAAGGGCGTGTTCCCAACCGGAAAGTAACTCTTGACGGCGTTCATTGGTAAATGTCGGGGTAAATATCTTTGCCAACTGCCAATTATCTTTGATATCACTTATATCATCCCACACGCCAATAGTCAAACCGGCGAGACAAGCACTACCCCATGCGGTGGTCTCGACACATTCAGGGCGACAGACGGATGAACCGAGAATATCTGCTTGGAACTGTAGCAAAAAATCATTATTACTGGCACCGCCATCGACTTTGAGCCGTGATATGCAAATCCCCGCATCCTCTTCCATTGCCTTGATGACATCGGCAGTTTGATAGGCAATCGCTTCCAGCGTGGCACGAATCAAGTGTTCCTTGGAAAAAGCACGGGTAATCCCAACCATCACCCCACGGGCATAAGGATTCCAATGCGGAGCTCCCAACCCGGTAAAAGCGGGAACTAAATAAACCCCCTCGGTATCATTTACCGACTCGGCACACAGCGATGTCTCCGCTGCCGTCTCAATCACCCGCAGCTCATCACGCAACCACTTGACTGCCGCACCGCCGATGAAAACACTTCCCTCCAAGGCGTATTCCACCGTGCCGGGAGTCGCATTGCTTGTAGCGGCAATCGTTGTAATCAGACCGTTACGTGAGGTTATCGCCTCATTCCCGGTATTCATTAACAAAAAACAACCCGTTCCATATGTATTCTTGATTTCCCCTTTTGCAAAACAGCATTGTCCGAACAAAGCCGCTTGTTGATCGCCGGCAACTCCGGTGATGGGAATTTCCCCGCCAAGTAAGGTTCGGTCAGTATCACCAAAATGATATCCTGACGGATGTACCTCCGGCATCATCGTGAGCGGGATGCCCCAGTTAGAAAGTAAGCTTTCATCCCAACACAAACGGTGAATATCAAAAAGCATCGTCCGTGAGGCATTGGTATAATCAGTTGCATGAACCCTGCCGCCGCTCATATTCCACATCAACCATGTGTCAACAGTACCAAACACCAACTCACCTTGTTCAGCACGCTTACGTGCTTCGGGGACATTGTCGAGTAGCCACGCTATCTTGGTGGCACTAAAGTAAGCATCGGGTATCAAACCTGTCGTCGCCCGAACATAATCCTCAAGCCCTGCCGTTTTCAGCTCTTCTATATAAGAAGCAGTACGGCGGCATTGCCAAACGATAGCGTTGTGGATAGGTTCACCTGTTTCTCTGTCCCAGATGATGGTTGTCTCCCGCTGGTTGGTGATACCGATTGCCTTAATGTCAGCAGAAGTGAGAAATGATTGTGCCATCGCTTCGGTGGCAACTGAAATTTGCGATGACCAAATCTCACGAGGATTTTGTTCCACCCAACCTGACTGAGGATAAATCTGGGGGAACTCCCTTTGTGCCAGACTCACGATTTTACCCGCATGGTCGAAGATAATACAGCGGGAACTGGTAGTGCCTTGGTCAAAAGCCATGATTAGATTGGACATATCTTCTCCTGCAATGTTGTGGGGATAACTGCTGTAATATCCGCAGTTGCTACCACATCAGCACCTGTGCCGGCGATATTTTTTATCAAGACATCACCACGGTTTATCGGAGCTGCTGCTGTGGTCTTGGCGATTTCTTCAATACATGTAAAAATACTCTCTTTGGGCACGGGGGTGGTAGTTTTGACCGACACCACCGTCCTCTCACCACCAACGACATGCACCAACGAGGTCAGATTACGATGCGGGGCAGTCAGCTCCTTATGGGCGTATTCATAACCGACGGCGCATAAATAACCACTAAGATGTAGCTCACTAAAATTCGCGCCTTCGGTATCGACGGCGCATAAATGACCACTTAGTTGAAGAGCGTCCCCATCTAAGCCATCAGCAAAGGTGGTGCTAGGATGGTGGTCTATTTCCGCACGGATTAGGCAACTTTTGGGGCAACCGATACAGGTAATCTCGTTCTCTTCATACTTTTCCCTTGGCACGAAACGTGACTTGGGGGGAAGTTTCGGCCTTTTTGCCTCACCCCAACTCGGTATCTCTCCGCTATATACGCCACTAAGATATTTGGCGGCAGCAATTCCTGCTGCTTTTGCTTCAATTGACACATTATCGACTAAATCATGGACATGTAAAACATTCCCGCATGAAAAAACACCACGGACAGTAGTTTCAAAGCTGCTATTTACCACCGCACCACCCGTTACCTCATCGATTTCAACTCCTATCGCCCGACTTAGCTCATTTTCCGGAATTAAACCGCATGAAAGGAGCAAAGTATCACAAGCCACTTCGATCGCCGTTCCCGGGATCGGATTCAGCTCCTTATCGACAGCGGAAACCGTCACCCCCTCCAAGCGGTTTGTTCCATGAATATCGGTGATGGTGTGATTCATTTTGAGGGGAATGTCAAAGTCTTCTAGGCACTGCACGACATTACGGGTAAGCCCGCCTGAATACGACATAATCTCCACTACCATTTTGACATCAGCACCCTGTAATTTCATGCGCCGTGCCATAATCAAACCGATATCACCTGAACCAAGGATTACCACGCTCTTCCCCGGCAAGAAACCGTCGATATTGACAAACCGTTGGGCGCATCCGGCGGTAAAGATACCCGCAGGGCGGTGTCCGGGGATATTGAGCGCTCCCCGCGGACGTTCACGGCAACCCATCGCCAGCATTATTGCCTGCGCTTCGATTGCCAGTGACCCTTGCTCCCCTTGCATGGCAGTAAGGTGAAAACGGGAGTAGGGGATATCATTTATCTTTTCTTCGCTTTTATCAATAGCAGTAATCATTGTCGCCACCAGAAAGGGTATTCCTCGTTCTTCGAGCATGGCAACATAACGACCGCCATATTCCGGCCCGGTCAACTCCTCGCCAAAAGTATGGAGTCCGAAACCGTGGTGAATACATTGGTTAAGGATGCCACCGAGGATATTTTCTCGTTCGATGACTACTATTCGTTCCACGCCGTGGTCATGGGCAGCTATTGCCGCCGCCAAACCCGCCGGTCCGCCACCGATGACAGCCAAATCTACTTTCACTTAATCTATATCCTTTCAATCAATATCTCTGAACCGGGGTTGTTTTTGGGGATAGCAGTTTGATCCACTTTTTGCTCTTCTGCTATCAGCTCAATGATACGGGGGGTGCAAAAGCCGCCTTGACAACGACCGGACCCCACCCGCACCCGTCGTTTGATACTGTCGATACCCACCACTCCCTGATTGGCAAAGAGACGGTCAGTTCGGCGGATCGCTTCAACAATCTCACTACGGGTAGTGACCTCGCAGCGGCAAATCACTTCACCGCCATCGCTACTGATATCACGGCGGGTAGCGATGAAATCCTCCCGCTTCGCTGTCGGCAATATATCTTCTACTAAAGCGGCAACATATTCACCGATGGCAGGGGCACTGCTGAGACCGGGGGAATCAATCCCGGCAACATCTATAAATCCCGGGGTACCATCTACCTCACCGATGATGAAATCACCTTTCCCCGTATAAGCACGTAATCCGGCAAAAGCGGAAATAAGCTCATGGGTAGGAAGTGTGCCGATGCTCCGGCTTGCCTTAGTTAGTACCGTATCCAAACCAAATGCAGTCGTATTTACCCCCTCTGTGTCGTTGATATCCTCCGCTGTCGGCCCAGCCATCAAATTACCGTGGGTAGTGGGAGTGATGAGAACTCCTTTTCCGTAACGTGTCGGCACTTGAAAAAGGGTATGGGTAGTGTAATTGCTTGCCACCTTGTCAAACAACATATACTCTCCGCGGCGGGGAGTGATGGTGTAAGGACAGCTTCTTATCAGAGCATGGACTTGATCGGCATATATCCCGGCGGCATTGATGATTATTTTGGTAGAAAAATGAGTGCCTGCCTTTGTTGCAATTAAATAACAATCGTTATTTTTCTCAATTTTGTTGACTTCGCTATTGCGGAAAAATTCTACCCCATTGGCGGCAGCATTTTCTGCCATTGCCACCGTTAGTCCAAAAGGACATACTATCGCCCCGCTTGGCGCATAGAGAGCATAACGAACATCGTTGCTTAATCGTGGCTCATGGTGAAAGATAGCGTCACTTTCAAGCAGTTCCAGTCCCTCGACACCGTTTTGCCGTCCCCGTTCCATAAGTTCTGTCAGAACGAACTTGTCTTCCTCGGTAAAACCCAACACCAATGAGCCATTATTCACATAATGAAAATCAAGCTCCTTTGCCAGGTCTGCCATCATCCGGCTTCCCCGCAAATTGAGCCGGGCTTTGAGTGTCCCCGATGAAGCATCGAAACCGGCATGGACGATTCCGCTATTAGCCTTTGAAGCTCCGCCGCCGATGTCGGCGTTTTTTTCGATGACAGCAATTTTCAGTTGCCGCCGTGACAGCTCACGGGCAATAGCACAACCGACCACACCGCCACCAATAATTATGATATCGTACATAAGAATCTCTTTACATTTTCGGGAATATCGCCGCCGAAAATTGCCGACCCGGCAACGATGACATTGGCACCGGCGGCGATGACATCACGTACATTTTCATGACATATACCGCCGTCTACTTGAACATCTGTATCCAGATGATGAAAATCAATGTATTCACGAAGCTTTTTTATCCGTCCTAGTGCCTCGGGAATAAATTCCTGCCCCCCGAAACCGGGGTTGACACTCATTATAAGAGCCATTTCCACATCATCGAGATATGGATATAACAGTTCTATCGGCGTTTCCGGACGGACGGTAATCCCGGCACGGATACCATGTGAATGGATTTTTTCAATCAGGGTGCGGGGTGCATCGGTAGCTTCGAGATGAAAAGTAATTATATCCGCTCCACATTCTTTGAACTCATCAATATAACGTTCCGGATCCATAATCATCAAGTGGACATCGAAAACCTTGTCGGTGGCTTTGCGAATTGACTTGATAAGCGGCATCCCGAAAGAAATCGAGGGAACGAAGATACCATCCATTACGTCTATATGGAGATAGGAAACGGCGGTTTTTTCCAGTTCGGCAAGCTGTTCACCAAGAATGGTGAAATCAGCGGCAAGGATTGATGGTGAAAGCTTTATCATTTCAGTTCAAATCTCCTGTTGTCAGACTCCGTTGTCGATTTCCTTTATCATTTTATCCTTTATTTATATTGTAAAACTCCTTTACCTGTTCAAAAACACCCTGAGGGTCAAGGCGGTGTTTTTTGATAAGGGCAGCGGCACTACCTGATTCACCGAACACATCACGGATACCGATTCGGTATATAGGGGCAACAGCTGTTTCTGCCAAAGCCTCACAGACGGCACTACCCAATCCGCCGATGACGGTGTGTTCCTCAGCTGTCACTACCAGACGGGTCTTTTGGGCACTGGCAAGGAGTAGCTCTATATCGAGCGGTTTAATCGTGCAGATATTGATTACTTCGGCAGCTATCCCCGCATCGGCAAGCAAAATAGCGGCTTCTAATGCCGCACCCACTAAGAGTCCTGTTGCCACGATGGTAACGTCAGTTCCCTCCCGCAGTACTTCTCCTTTTCCGATTTCAAAGCGATAATCGGCACGATCATTGATGACAGGGAACGGCGCCCGTCCAAAACGCAGGTATACCGGCCCTTTATGTGCCACGGCGGCATCCATGGCTGCTTTTGCTTCGATATCATCCGCCGGTGACATCACTACCATCCCGGGAATGGTACGCATTAAAGCGATATCCTCACAGCACTGATGGCTTGCTCCATCCTCGCCGACGGTGATACCCGCATGGGTCGCTCCGATTTTGACATTTAGCTGAGGATAGCCGATAGAATTGCGAATCTGTTCAAAATTGCGCCCGGCGGCAAACATCGCAAACGAACTGATAAAGGGAATCTTGCCACACGCCGCCAACCCGGCAGCAATTCCCGTCATGTTACACTCGGCAATACCGCAATTGATATGACGTTCCGGATATACCTTTTGAAAAACACCCGTCTTGGTCGCCGCCGCAAGGTCGGCATCAAGAACTACTAGGTTTTCATGCTTCGCTCCCAACTCAACTAAGGCGTTGCCATAACTTTCACGGGTCGCTATTTTTTTCTGTTCACTCATGATGTTCCTTTCTATCGAGCCAAGCGTTTCCATTGAAGCTGGCTCTTTCGTTTCACGACGGCATATTACTCTGCATGAAGTGAATTGTCGTTTATTATAGTGTACTGTCTATTTGCTCCAAATCTGCCATCGCCACGGCAAACTGTTCATTATTCGGAGCAACACCATGCCAGGCAACCTGCCCCTCCATAAATGAAACTCCCTTTCCTTTCAAGCTTTGGGCGACAATGCAGGTTGGTTTCCCTTTCGTCAGCCGTGCTTCACGGAAAGCATCACGAATAGCGTCAAAGTCATGTGCAGAGGTATTGATTACATGAAAGTTAAAGGCGGCAAACTTATCGTCAATCGGGTAAGGAGTACACACTTCATCAACCGCTCCGTCAATTTGCAAACCATTGTTATCGACAATCACGACGAGATTATCAAGGCAACGATGTCCGGCGAACATAGCGGCTTCCCATATTTGCCCCTCTTGCAACTCACCGTCGCCGACAAGGGTATAAACCCGATAATCCGCACCGTCAAGTTTTGCTGCCATTGCCATACCGACAGCGGCAGAAACGCCTTGCCCCAGCGATCCGCTGCTCATGTCCACGCCGGGAATAGAACGCATACAAGGGTGTCCTTGCAGGAACGAACCAAGCTGCCGTAAGGAAGTGAGTTCAGCCACAGGGAAAAATCCGCGATGGGAAAGAGTGGAATAAAGTCCCGGAGCAGTATGTCCCTTTGAAAGGACAAAGCGGTCACGACCCGGCTTTTGCGGCTCATCAGGGTCGATATTCATTTCCTCATAATAAAGAAAAGTGTAGATATCTGCCGCAGATAGCGATCCCCCCGGATGCCCTGCTTGGGCAGCATGTACCGCCGTGACGATACCTTTGCGTATGGCATTTGCCGCTTTTTTTAGTTCGAGATTGGTCATGGTTTTCCTTTCGTGGTGAAGTAAGGGTCAGCTCTTGATGGTATTGCTACAATAAATATTGTTCTCTACCTTAATTTAGCATAAATTTTGGTTTTCGTCTATTGCTATGCGGGGGTGGTGTGTTGGTTTTTAATCAATGCTGATATTTCCTCCACAACTTTGCACGTTGCATCAAACTCAATATCTTTTGCATAATCATATTTTTGCTGATACTTTTGCCACAGGCTTTGGATATCGGAACTAACTTTAATTTCGGAAATAATCTTTTCGGCATTTACAATATGCTCTAAACTGTGGCGTTTTTCAGCAGTTCGTTTAAGTGCAACACGAAAAAGGGCTTTATCATAAGACTGCGTTTTTGATAAAATATAAACATCATAAAAATCACGCATTCTTGTATTTTGAATACTGCGAGAGATAATGGTTTCGTACTTTTCAGCAAGAATAGTTTCTATGTTGTAAGCCAAAATCCTAATAACTTCCTCTGTGAACATCAATTTATGTGAGAATTCTATTGGGTGAGGTGTTATTACATCACCTGTTGAAACATCTAACTTTATCGGTATTTTTGTGTTTTCAAGATTAGCTATCAGGCTGACACGCAGACCGTCATATTCAGACTCTTCCCGAATTTGATTGATGCTTTTTATATCAAAAGTGATGTTATCGTCCACATCAATAGCGATAACATCTTCAAGCATAGCTCTAAGACTTTTCTCCGTTACAGGGTAGCCGCTAATGGTTCCGTCTAAGTCCATTGTCCCTCGAGCGTTAAAACCGATAGTATATGCGATAAGTATGCCGCCTTTTAAGATGAAGTGTTGTTTATACCTTGATAAAGATATCCGTTTCAAAAAACGCTCTACGGCATAATTCATATATAATGTTTGCGGTGTAATACCCGTTGATTGTGATATATTTTTGATATGTGCCTTTAACTGCCTTGCAGTTTTCATTAGAGTAGTACCTCCATATATGAACGAACTTTTTTTTCAACTCCGAGTATTTGCGAGTATCTGCTTAATTTTGATAAATCCCGCTTTTTTCTTCTCGTATACATTTTGAAAGCATCTGTTACAACAGAAATATCCATCTTTGCTCTTGGTTTTAGAATGTCGCATAGCGTACGTTCCACTTCGTAAGCCCTAACATAATTGCCGTAAATAGTTTTCACTTCAATAACGCCAAGCGAGTGGATTTCTTTTGGTACAGCATAAACATCAATACCTTTTTTTCTAAGGTTTGTGCCATTATAACCTTTGGGAATTGTAACTTCAAAATTAAGCAGTGTCCTATCTGACAGGTCTTGTAAATAAAGTGCCGTATTGTGCGAAAATACAGCGTTAGGAACAGCTATCTGTATAGCAAACATCTCATCTTCAAAATATTCAGGCAACAGATAAACTCCTCGTTGAACACGCTCTAACTTACCTTGACTTACGTATTTTGAGAGCATTTCACGAGAGATGCTAATACTATCAGCATCAGCAGATAAGAAAAAACCACCATTTTTCTCTGCTTTATCTTGAATTTCAGAAAATTTATTCATAATACCGCCACCCCGCTTGACAAATGTGCTTTAACTTTAACATTTAAGAGCATTGTTGTCAAGTGAATTTGGAAACTCTATAAGACCAACTCTCTAAAACTCTATAAAAACAATACATATCGTTGGTGTGTTGGTTTAATGAGTAGTGAGTGGTGTAACTAATCAACCACTCTGCACCCCATGAAGATACAGTTAGTATTGTATCATCTTTTACATTTTCATATGAGGTAATAACAATCTATGTGTCGCTGTTGGTCTAATCAATTCCCAACAAATCTACCATAACAGAATCATTCCATATAATTCTTTCGTCTTCGGTGACTCTGCGCATATACCATTCAGTATAGCCGTGTACTATGCTTTTATCACCCATTCCATTTGAATGGAACTCGGTATAGTATTGATTTGGTTCGCTGTACTTAGCAAAACTAATGGTAATATCTGGATTACTAGGGCGTCTATACCTCGTATATGTAAAGAAATCAGCGTCTTCTCCAGAGAACAAAGAGACAATAATTTCTTTTGAAATACGCTTCATTTCATCTAAATCGTCATGAGTGATATGAATATAGAAATCTAGAAATGGATGTCCAATTGGAAGAAATATTTTACAATCAACAACTATGTCATTGTTGTTAACTAAATCATCCTTAAACTCATCCCAAAAAATAGCTTGTTGGCTAACAGGAGGTTCATGGAAAAGACTCAGTATAAATAAAAGTGCAATGAGTTTTACCAAAAAAATGAATAATCTTATCATCTACTTCACCTCAAAATATACCATCCCACTTCCGATTGCATACGGACTCTGCCATGATTCATAAAGGTCATTATAGCTAATAAACCATTCTGCACCCCACGAAGAAACTGTTAGTATTGTATCATCTTTTACATTTTCATATGAGGTAATAACAATCCATGTGTTGCTGTTAGTCTAATCAATTCCCAACAAATCTACCATAACAGAATCATTCCATGTAATTCTTTCGTCTTCGGTAACTCTGCGCATGTGCCATTCAGTATAACCGTGTAATATACTTTCGTCACCCAGACCATATGAATTGAACTCGGTATAGTATTGATTTGGTTCGCTGTACTTAGCAAAACTAATGGTAATATCCGGATAATATCTAGACTTCGTATATGTAAAGAAATCAGCGTCTTCTCCAGAGAACAAAGAGACAACAATTTCTTTTACAATACGCTTCATTTCATCTAAATCGTCATGAGTGATGTGAATATAGAAATTTAGAAATGGATGTCCAATCGGTAGAGATATTTTACAATCAACAACTATGTCATTGTTATTAATCAAATCATCCTTAAACTCATCCCAAAAAATAGCTTGTTGGCTAACAGGAGGTTCATGGAAAAGACTCAGTACAAATAAGAGTGCAATGAGTTTTACCAAAAAAATGAATATTCTTATCATCTACTTTACCTCAAAATATACCATCCCACTTCCGATTGCATACGGACTCTGCCATGATTCATAAAGGTCATTATAGCTAATCAACCACTCTGCTCCCCACGAAGAAACTGTTAGTATTGTATCATCTTTTACGTTTTCATATGAAGTAATTGTCACCCAGTGCGTTTGTGTATTACTAATACGTCCATTATCTACCCTAGTCATTTTTGTTACATTCAAGAGATTCAATAGTGCTATTGGACAATCCTTATCTATGGCGTTATATATATATGTTAGTCCTTCATCGTATTTGATTGTACTTATAGTATTACTCAACATTGTCGGTGTTAGCGACAAGTTATTAGTATTCGCAAAATCCACTACCTTTTTTTTGAACAATTGAACAGGCCAAAACCCAAAAGTATCTTGCTCTTCAGACAAATCATCTGGTAAGTCGATTGGTAAATCCTTATATGAGTTCACCACAGGTTCTACTTTTTCGATAACTGATGAGAGAATACCAAATAAAGTAGCATACTCCTCTTTTTCCAGAGGTGTGACTGTTTTATAAACCAAATTCATGAAATCAATGAAACCACTTTTCGTCAGCAGCACTTCCGGGTCTACCCCCAATGCCTCCGCTATGGCGGGGTTATTGAGAGCCATATATGCCAGAATATTTGCTGCCGCAACCGGACCGCAACCTCCATCTGCCCTTATTGGATAATCATCACTCCACCAGTTTTGCCACCCACCAAAGAAAGTATTATTCTCTTCATCGTATATTTTAGGAAATAAGTTTTGCAATCCACCTCTTTCAGTATGTTCCAGTCTGATTTGTCTGAAAACTGTATATACTTCTTTACGTAATGTGTGTCTTGTATAATCAGGGAGTTTAACGTTTGGTAAATGCTGAAGAATAACACCTTTATGGTTTTTGGGTAAGGTATAGAGTACCAGCTTAATGTTTAGCACATACATCTCATACCCTTTTCTTTGAATTACCGAACCCAAAAAATCATTCATTATCTTAGCTTGGCTCGGATTAATCGCTTCAAAAAAGCGCACCAGTAGCTCCTTGTCTGCTTTACCCAATTTTAGCACATCTTTTCTATCCATACTCAAAAGCCTGTGTAAGTGCATCGCTGCCGTTAGGGTTTGTGAAGGTTTGTCTTCGTCTAACAACAAGGCTCTTTTGGCAAAATCTGTTCTCAAGTCTTCATCAACCATTGTTAGCGAAATTAGCATGGCAAGACTGACTTCTTTGGTAATACCCATAAACCCAGGCTTGCTAACGGTTATATTGTTCAGTTTTAGATCAAAAGCAGCCTGTGCCGCTCTATCTGTTCTAACGGCAAAAGGTTGATCAACAAGCTCTACCGCCTCTTCATGAATATTCTGACAAAAGGCATGAAGTCTAACTCGTTTTTCTTCCAAGCGTTCCGCATTATTTAGAATACCAAATGAGTCTAGGCTTAGACTGCCGACATCACCCAACTGCGCGACTACATCAATCGCTTTGTTTGCTTCAGCAACAGCTTTTTCGGCATTTTCACGAAACTTCCCTGCTTTACCTATGAAGCTCCATTTTTCTGCCAGCTCCGCCCAGTTTGAACTGTATGATGAAAAATCACCTGACATACTATCTCCTTTACATTAGTATCACTTTATTGCTTTAGCTAATCCTTGGTCTGTATCATTCATGGTTTCCCAAGAATGTTGGACATATGCTGACGCATTAACGAGGCAATCCCTCAAAAACTCCAAATGATCAATGGTTTTGGGTAATCCTTCTGAAAGTGCATATTTTGCCATACCACGATAATTCCATTCATAGTTGTTGTAGGTCTTTTTCAGCTCATATATGATATTCTCGACCTCTAAAGCGGCATTATCATAATTGATTTTTATGTCGGTCATGAGGGCTTGGCTGAACCTTATCTCATTATTCATCAATAGTTATCCTTTCTGTTATCATTGCTTTAATTGACGAGCTATTCGTTTGCGCCAAAATCTCACTTTTCATGTCGTATAGATAAAGCCTATTATTTGAAACGAAAATCAGTTCATCAGTATTGCTTCTATCGCTACTCGTTTTAACATTCAAACTCATGTCACGAGAAACATTATATTGTGTTTTCAATTCGTCAAAACCAATTGTCACTTTCTCAACTTCGTCTACAACATAGTCTTGCGCTATATATGGATGAACACTAACGATTTGCTCATAAAAATCTGTGATATCAATGACCGTAAAGGCATACTTGTCTTCGATGTTTGTAATCATTATACCAGAAGCATTATCCCTAATGCCAATGGTTAAATCGTCAAGTGTCATATATAGAGAAGCATTTTTATAGTCTTTCATACGATTAACTATTTTTGCTCCCTCCATCGTCAATGATGTATGGCTGGCAAGTACTTGATTTATTATCAATGACTCTTTTACATCAGAAATTAGTAGTTCGGAAGCATTTATAGCTGAAAATGACGGTAGCATAAAAATGTCTTTCCCATCTAATGCGCGATTAAGTACGTATACTTCGATTAACTTTAAATACATATCACCACATCCTTAGTCTCTCAGCACTTCGTGAGTTACTGGCAAAATCATTTATACCATTATCAAAGACAGAGCCGGAGTCCTTGAATCCTATGACCAGATTACGTATACCTTGTTCATAATGAGTAATTAACGATTGGATATCAACACATTTGTCATGCGATTCCCCACTCCAGCCAGTATCTTCTAATTGCACCGTAAGCTTTGCCAGATACTCTTCAAGGACTTCGAACGACCTCATCATGTTTTCATAACTGGCGTTTACTTCTCTTATGTCTTGGTTTACAATCAACTCATTTGTCATTTTTCCACCCACACTTTCTCATTTCTTTGATTATTTAATATACTAACTCGTGCCTGTGTGCTGGCTATACAATTATCCAAGTGCATGTTGAAATTTATGAAAAAATCGGCAAATTTGTTAGCATCATTAACCCATTCGCTAGCTTTATGCGAATAAAGATTATAGTATTCACCTTTTTGAAATGAATCATGAAAATCGAGCGTGTTGAAAGAAGAGTTATTTGTTAGATAACTATTTATGTTTCTTCTGTAGCTTTTCAGCTTTTCTAAAGCTTCAGAATACCTACGGTAGTCTTCGGCTGCGTTCGGATATGTATACTCCCAATACCACATATTTACTCCCCCTCATCTACATAATCACAAACTTCACACCTCGCTCATCAGTCCTCGTAACGGCGGGATGAATACATCACCCTTTAACAACACCTCCGCACATATCAATAACTCAGTGGCGGCATCCTCACCATTCCATTGCTCTGTTATCGTCTGATATCCTCTGCGGGCGATTTGCTCCCTTTCCGCAGGATGGTCACAAAGCCTTTTCACTAGTGAATACATCTGTTTATAACTGCCCCTATGATAGGCAAAACCGTTCACACCATCATCAATCAAGAAACCGGTTGCACCTGCCTGGGAACTGGCAACTACTGCACAGCCGCTGTTCATCGCTTCGTTCAGTACCGCCCCCCAACCCTCACGGCGGTTGCTGGTAAGCACGAAGATATGACCCTCTTCCATAATCTCACGAACCTGCTGTGGCGGGCAAACTCCATGAAAATTAACTGCCTGTGAGACTTGACAGCGGGCAGCCATCTCCCGGAGTTCTTCTTCCATTTCACCGCCGCCAATCATATCTAACACTACCTCGTGTCCATCTCTACGTAAATCATGAAGCAAGCGTATCATTTGTTCCGGTCGTTTGAGGGGAATGAACCGCCCCGCCCAGACGATACGAATCTTTTCTTCGGTTTGCTTTTTTTGCCAAAGCTCTTCGCCATAATGAATGGTTGCGGGGAAATAACCCCAACGGTATTTTTTACCGGGAAAAGACTGAATTAGGCGAAAATCGCCCGCTGTATATGAACCGACACTCAGTAGGTAGTAAGGACGGCGGCGATGGCGGGTACGCTCATGATAATTGCGGATAAGCCCTCGTGGAGAAATGACTTTCCAGCGTCCCTCCCTGAAAATCCGCTCACTAATGCGAAACGTGAGTTTCTCGTCCATTACCCGTTTTTGAATTGCTGCTTCCACCACATCGTCTTCGCACCATCCGGCGAGTACGACATCACTTTGGTCTATTAAACGGAAAACCTCTTCGATTGCTTCATCTTTTCCATATGAGTAGCGAAGGTATCCCCGCTTCTCACCCTCATCACTCCAACCGCTCCTAAGCCGCTCTGTTTCCATCGGTTGAGTCTGAATGAAAACGAAGCCGTCTCCCAATTGGGAAAAGCAGGCATCACAAAAAGGCAGCTGATGGTGATTGATATAGTTAGATACAAATGTGATGCTAAAGGTCATCGCATTACTTCCCTGTATATGTCCATCAAGCGCAAGTAATTTATCACTCGATTATGAGTTTTGACCGCTTTTTTGGCGGCTTCTGCGGAAATGCGGAGGGCAGTCTCCTCTTCAAAGGCGATTTTGACTGCTGCCGCCAAGTCAGCAACATTGCCCGGTTCATATAACAAACCGTTACGGTCATCATCTATCAAGCTAAAAATACCGCCTACGCCCGCTGCCACCACCGGCATCCCCAGCAACATTGCCTCACACAGGGAATTCGACGAGTTCTCTATCGTTGACGGACAAACGAAAACATTGCTCATCAAAAATCGTGCTTTCATTATCTCCTCATCAAGTGAACCGAGCATGGTTACTTTGTCTTCCAAATGATAACGGAAAATAAGGGATTGAATATACTTGCCATATGAAGACAACTTGAGTTTCCCTTTTAACTTGCCAAACATGGCAGCGTCACCATGTTTGCCAATAATCGAATTACCCGCCACATAAAGATGCGCCGAGGGAAAATCACGTAGAATTGACGGCATTGCCGAAAGCATATAATGAAAACCCTTGACAGGGTAATCCCCTTGACTGAGGAAGATGCTGTAGGGTTCGCATTTGTCCCTGCTCCAACGTCCTTGATAAAAGCTTTCACGCAAGCTCTCATTCAAATGATGATAAATAATGTTGGGGTTTAATTCCTTTGCCGTTTCCCGGTCAAACCCTGTCCGCCCAGTCACATGTGTGATAAGGGTAAACAGTTCTTTTTCATGTTCGGCACGTTTCTCAAACTTTTGTTGTTGTTGGGTGATGGCATCATGTCTTACGAGGTCACGAATAGTCTCATCGCTTATCACCTCCGTGGGGATACCATCGGTATATGCCGCCGCTATCTTTCCGCACAATCCTTGAATCGAAAGTACTGTTCGCTTACGTCCGCTGCTCACCCTACCCATCGCAAGTGCATGGGGATATTCACTACCGAAGATGTGAACGATGTCCGGTTGGAAGTTATCATATATGAGCTTCATTTGCACTTCCAGCGAAGCGTCGTACTTCTCCGGAGTCAAGATGTCAGCACGGAAACCGTAACAACTCGTTTGCCCCAGCATGAACTTAGCAACACTTACGGCTTCCATTTCCTGTATATCGCTGTCAAACCCGCCTATCATCCGCTTCTTCACTATATTCATGGTCTCGCGGTCAGCAATCGGGAAGCAAACCGCCAGTTGGTCGCTTCCATCTGCTACGAATTGAGAAAAATATCCTGATAGCCAACCCTCGCGGCTACTGTATGGCACTCCCAGATCACGGGCAATTACCGGCAACATAATATTACATAACCACAGAACCCTCATCGGCTATCCCTCCACGTTTCCCGATTTAACGTTGTTAATTATTTATTGCTAACTGTTCTTACTGTTTCTTATTGTTTGACAACGATGGTTTGTTATTCATCGCTGGACACGCTCTCGCTACGTGAGTGACGTTGCGTTACGTAAGGCGCTAGACCCGATAAGACCGGGTCTGGACACCGCCTAAATAACGACGTCACTCAAGTGTCCATCTTATGAATACAAACCTCGCTGTCAAACCTTACTGACAAACCTCGCTGTCAAACATCACGCAATTACAACAAACCTTCGCCAGCAAACACCATCCTATCCCCTGCGCCAATAAATCCCTTTTTTTACCTTATTATACACCGTCGCCGTAAATCTTCCCTGTGAAAGTGCTGTTCGCAAAGGCGCGAAGGTCAAAAACATAATCAAGCGATATTTACACAATTCTCCCTTACTCATATAGTAACCCACTATCTCACGGTGTTCAAGCGTTCGTTGCCGTTTGTTTGCTTTTATTTCCGAAAAACCGCCGCCCTCATATCCGGCAATGACGAGTGGCATATAAACTGCCGCCACCTCTTTTTCCAAAAAACAAGCCAAAAAATGCTCATAATCAGCCATAATGCGATACTTTAACATAAATGGTCGCTCTGTCAGCAACCCCGCCCGATAAAAACAAGCCTGATGACATGGCAAATGGCGGTAACAAGCGAAACGATTGAGGCGAGGATTGGCATAAATCACCTGTTCTCCTTTTTGCTTCATGATATTGCCATAAAAAATCCCACCGCTTTCATCTCCTGCTATCGCTTTATTTACCTCCTCCAGAACACTATCGTTCATCAACCAATCACCACAGTTGAGGAAGTAAATGAACTCCCCCTTTGCTCTTTTTACCGCCTGATTCATCGCATCATATATTCCCTCATCTTCCTCACTCCAAAACCGGATTCTATCGTTCCTAGCCAAAGTAACAACCTGCTCTACCGTCCCGTCAACCGAACCGCCATCCTTGATGAGTACTTCATAATCATCAAATGTCTGATTGCAGATACTGTCCAGGGTCATGCCAAGCTTTGACCCGGGATTCAGACAGACAACTATGATGGAAAAAAAAGGTTGCTTCATAATTCCCTCTTATCAATAAGTTATCATAATCATCCTTGGAACTTCATCAAACAGTATCGTCTGGTAAGGCAGTAAACGGACACCATCCATATCTGCTCTGCTGAGGAACACCAGCAAAAATGCCGTGGCAACCACAATAACCGCACCTTTCAAAAGAAAACGTTGCTGTTTATTCTCAATCTTGTTAATAATCGCCGGCAAGAAGTAGATATGTGTGATGGTCAGATAAACACCGATACGGGAGATTTCGGGAATGAATGAACCGCAGGTATAAAGCGCGAAAGCTGCCATATTGCAATAGAAAAAGAAACGATTGCGGGTGTTATCCTGTATTGTTTGGCGGTAATAAATGAGCGAAAGTACCAACACACCACCACAGCGGACGATATTTACTATACTCGTCCCCCCTTCGAGGAGGTCTGTACCACGATATGTAGGATACAACCATAATAGCAACTGCAAATACAAATCTTGAAAAAAGAAACTGCTCAGGCATAATACCCCTGCTGCTGCCAACATCCATCTCTTCCAATTAAGGGTCGCCAGAAAATAAAGCGGCAACACGACCAAAATCGAACGATGAAACAATGCTCCCACTAAAATCAAGCCAATGAAATGTACTTTTTTGCCCCTTAACAAATAACCCATTGCCAATAACGCAATCGGCACGGCAAGATAGTAACGGATCGAGTTGAATGTCTGGAAATAATAACCAAATGCGATAAATAGCAAAAATGAAAAGAAAAAATCCTCGCTGTCACGATATATCGCCACCAGGAAAATCGCAAGTGAGAACAAGGAAAAGAGGGCAAAAACAGCGAAATAATTGTAAAACCCGCTCATGCTATAAACTAACCGTACCACAGTATTGAACCCAATCTCGGTAGGGACAAAGGCATTGACGAAAATTAAATGCATGAACTCGATATAGCGCAAGTAATCATTACCGATATTGACCCTCAACATTGCAACCGAAAAAAGCAAAGTAAAAATAAACAGTAAAGCCGCTATATTGAGCATCTTTTGCCTGCTAATGGATTTGCCGTTTGTAAGCGGATGAACCCTCCCCGCCGATATCGCTCCCGTGGCAGTACTATTCAGAGGTCGTATCATCCTCGCCATCATCACGACCACCACGGCAATGCCGATATAAAGAATCACTTCCTTATTCCCTCTTTCATCAGATGATATGCTTGCCGTAGCTTGATATCACGGCACATTTCTTTCCTTTTGCTCCATAGGAAACGAAAAGCCAAGGGGTTCGCCATCACCCCATAAAGATAGCGGTACATAACCCCGCGGTCATGAAAAAACTTCTCCGTGAAACCGTCAAACCACGTCGATTCTCGGTACACCTCACAGCCAATAAACTGTGGCGAAGCAAAAAGCCGCAAGCCTTTCTTTAGGCAATCGTGCAAAAAGAGTGTATCCTCGCCGCTGGCATACTTCGCCCCGCCACCGAACAAAAGCGAGAAATTCACATTGGCAGCGTGGATTTTGTCTGTTCTGGCGGCGATACTGTAAGCAGGATAGCGACCGTAATTATACCAACGAACTCGGTGAAAAGCCTTGTTTTCGTAGGTCGCCCGCCTCTTATCCACTTTGACATTGAACATAATCAAATCTGCCGCCGGATGTGCCGCAAATTCCCGGGTGATGATTTGCGCATAGCCGTGGTCAAAGACTATATCTTCATCGGAAAAAAGTAAAAGCTCATCTTCGGCTCGCATAAGGGCATTGTTGCGTGATAAACCCACACCCCGCTCGGCGAATGTATAAGCCTTGACCTTTTTCTTGACTATCGAACCATCATCAGAGTTGATACCACTATCAATTTCAAACTCTTGAAAAGCAAAGCCATCATCTTGGATAATGATAATAGCATTACTTTCCAGATTCATTTGCCTTGCTAATTCCTTAGCCTCTTTTTTGACGGCAGATACCAATACCTGTAAACCCATTTTTACCCCTATTTACACTTACTACGATAATATGAGCGCAAAAACTTCACATCGGCTTCAACAATCAACAACCCGATTACCGCTACTTGTTGGGTATGAAGATAACCCAAACATCTCTCAACCACTTTACCGTTTCTTTTTCCATATGGAATCGTAACTATCACCCCATCTGATTGACGAAGCTCTTCGCCATCAGGATAAGGCAGCTCATCAACTGCCAGATATCTCACGTTTGCTTTTTCTTTGGTGTGAAAAGCGATGTTTTCCTTTACCTCGGCAAAATAAGGTGTCAAAGTGTCAAGTGTTTCCCCCGCCAGCAAGATCCCAAGAGCTTCATGGGGATAGCGTTGGTTGATATCAGCCGTGGTATATAATGAATCATCGAGGATATAATAGAGCCACCATATAAAGAACGAAAGGATGAACGAAAACACCGCTCCGGCAATAATCGCCCGGTGTAAATGATTGTCCCAAACCACCAACTGCGGCGCAGCGGACGTGATTATCTCCATCGAAGCAATTTCTGCTTGGGCAGCGGCAAACTCCAATAACCCTCTTTCCATACCATCTTGAATAAATGCCGACATCTCCCTGCTTGCGCTTGCTACCGTAACCGTCAATAACCGCAAGTCAGAATAGATATCACCCCTGATACAATTGTCACGGAGTTCTTCATTCATTACCTCGTCACTAGCGAAAAACTGCCCCTGATTTCCTGTTTCTTTCAAAGCAGCAACAATATAGTCCATGACCAGGTCGCTGTGAATCAAGTCATTCCACGTAAAGCCGTTATATTGTTGCACCACTTGCCCGCTTGGGTCATATATGAACTGCACATAAAACTGCGAGCGGGAACGATAGAGAGTTTCACCGGTAGCCTCACGAATAACCAGATACAGTGTGCCACAAAGTAGAGCCCCCGCAACAGCGGCGATGATGAGCCAAAGCAATTTTTGCCGCATACACAAAAACATTTTTTTGTAATCAATACTTTCATTCAAAAAATCACTGTTCGTCAAAAAGTTCCTCCGTTTCCGCTACTCCCTCAGTACTGTCAGGGCGAAAAAGTGTCCTAAGAGTGAGCAACATCAGCTTCAAATCCAACCATAACGAGTAATTGGCAATATATGTAAGATCCAGTTTGAGTTTGTCATAGGGAGTGGTGTTATACTTGCCGAATATCTGCGCATAACCGCTGAGTCCCGCTTTCATCTTCAAGCGGAATGAAAACTCCGGCATCTCTTCTAAGTATTGGGCGATAATCTCGGGACGTTCGGGACGAGGGCCAATGAATGACATCTCGCCACGCAGGATATTTATCAACTGCGGTAACTCATCAAATCTGGTCGCACGAATGAAACGCCCCACGGGGGTAATGCGGGCATCCTTTCGCCCTGCGAGGCGGGCGACACCATCACTTTCCGCATCTATCCGCATACTGCGAAACTTGATGATGAAAAACTCCTTGCCATTTGCAGTACAGCGACATTGGCGAAAAAGTGCCGGCCCTTTGTCATAAAGACATACAACCAACGCAATTATCAGCATGATTGGTAAGGTAATAACGAGCAAAATCAATGCTAGAAATATATCAATCATCCGTTTCGCCAGTCTTTGCTCAATCGTAAGGGCGTACTCCCTCGTCAAAAAAATCGGCGTATCAATCAAATGTAATTGATCCGCCCCTTTTATCAAGACATCGGTAATCCGAGGCATTACATACACACGCTTCGATTTTCCATAAAAATACTTTTGCAATTCACTTCTAATATCAAAGGCAATATCCCATAGCATTACCGCATCATATGTACCCTCGGCTTCTCGCTTGACCGCTTCTGCACCCTCGCTAATGTGGCATACTCCCTGCACCTGAAAACGGTCGTTGCGGCTTTTCAGCTTAGCAATAATATCCTCCGCCTCACTTTCACCATGAACCAGCAAAACACGGCGGGGCGGGAATAGCCGCCGATAGACACGGTCACAAAGGAACGCCCATATCACAGCAACCAATAACTGCGAGGCAAAAACCAGTGCCAAAGGGCCGGCGGCGACTATCCAGTTGTGCATCAGTGATATCTGGGCGTATGAGATTAGATTGACAGCAAGCAGGGAAAAGCCTTGGGAAAAAATAACATCACCCGGTTTCAGATAACCTATTTTGAGACTCCCATAGGTGCGAGAGAAAACGCTGAGGATGGCGATATAAAGCAGAATAATCAGAATATGACCATTCACATAAAGCTCAATCCCGAGGTTGTGATTGTTTACGATCGGATAATAATAACTGAACCAAGAATAAGCATAAAGACCCGTGTAAATAAACAGGCTCATGATATTTAAAGTAAGAAGTAAAATTCGTCTCGTGGAATCACTGCGTTTCACTTTTTCCTCCTACAATCTGCGCCATGTCGCCCGTACCGCCCATGAAATGAAGCAAGCGATACTGTGAATCAGCGATAAATGTTCTCTTTGGCGATACAGATACCATATCCGCTTTATCGCCTCTTTTTTGTCAGCTGACAATGAACCGTGATAACGGCGGTACACCGTCATCACCTCATTCATGCCATGCGCCGGATACCCATGCCGCAGAATCCGCCACCATGTTGCCGTATCCTCACTGGAGATACACGGCATTTCTAGTAAATCCCTATCCAACCGTTCCAAATCAAACATCGCCGTTGAGGTCGATATAATCGTCCGTGACAAGGCTTTTCGATAAGTAAGCAGCGGCAATACTTTGACCACGCTCCCTGTTCCCTTACCTGTTTCATCGCCGAACTCGTATGCGGTATACGAAAAAGCCGCTTCTTTTTCCTGCATAAAAGCCAGTTGCTTGGCGAGCTTGTCTTGATTCCAGATATCATCAGCATCAAGATACGCCAAATAACGTCCTCGCGCTGCTGCGAGTCCGACATTGCGGGTCTTGGCGGGACCGCTATTTTTGTCGTTCCTGATGACGTGAATCTTCTTCCTTGTATCAACAGGAATCTGCTCTATCAATTCCTCGATGATGTTCAAGCTCCGATCTGTTGAACAATCATCTGACAATATCAATTCCCAGTCCGTAAATGTTTGTGCCAAAACCGACGCAATCGCCATTTTGACATACTTTTCGGCATTGTACACCGGAATGATGATACTGACCATTCTACGACTCTTCCTTGACTAGATATAGCGGGCGGTTTTTGACTTCCATATATGTTTTTGCCAAATACTGACCAATGATACCAACACAAAATAGTTGTATCCCTGCCGCCAGCAAAATAATACTGACCATCGACGGCCAACCGTCAGTCGGATCGCCGAAAATCAAGGCCTTTACCACAACAATGATGAGAAATACAAAGGCAATCAGGCAAAATATCACTCCCATAAATGATGACACCGCCAATGGAGCGGTCGAAAATGCGGTGATACCATCCAATGAATAAGAAAACAGCCGCCAAAATGACCACTTGGTTTCTCCTTTACGGCGGGCAATGTTTTCAAATTCCAACCACTTGGTGCGATAACCTACCCACCCGTAAATCCCCTTGGTGAAACGATTATACTCACTCATCATCAAGATAGCCTCCGCCACCTGACGAGTAAAGAGGCGGTAATCACGTGCGCCATCGACTATTTCCACTTTTGATATTTTCTTCATCAAACGATAAAAACGGCGCGCCCAAAAAGAACGGATAGCCGGCTCTCCCTTACGGTCTACTCTTCTGGTTGCCACTGAATCATAGCCCTCTGCGAGAAAACCGTACATTTCCGGCAACAATCCGGGTGGATCTTGCAAATCGGCATCCATGATTACCAGATAATCTCCCTGCGCCCGCTTCAGTCCGGCATAAATGGCAGATTCTTTGCCAAAATTGCGGGAAAAAGAAGTGAAATTGACCCGTTCATCGCCGGATCGTAAGGCTTTGATGGCAGCCAAAGTACCGTCTTGTGAACCATCATCAACAAAATGAAACTCCAACTCTACCCCATTTTCATGAAAAAACTGCTCGTTTTTCATTACCTCGGCATAAAAATCAGCAATACTGTCTTCCTCATTATAACAAGGTGTAATTATACTCAAGAGCTTCATTTGCTACTCCTAACAGGGATAATTGCTCTATCTTATCCTACCACAGTTAGCAGGGTTTGACAATATCTTAGAGGTATTTCATCTTTCTATGCAAATGGATTGCTTCGGCGTGTAAACCGCCTCGCAATGACAGCACACGAACTTTGCTTTGCAAAGTTCTTAGTAATGCACACGACTTTGCTTTGCAAAGTCTTAGTGCGAAGAATGACAGAGAGCGTGTCATTCTTCCATCTTCGGTAAAGGTTGAGCATAGATTGCCTCGCAATGACGAAACCATTGACCACGAAACCGTTGACAAAATAATCAAGGCGTGAATAATGATTAGTAGGGAATGAAGATTGTCAGAAAATTAAAACATAGGAAACAATAGCAAATGAAACGAATCTTGGCGGCGTACAAAGACCTTATCGGGATAATCTTTGCCGAAGCTCCCGTGATGGTGGTGATAACATTTGTCTGCACCATTATCAGTGGGTTATTAACGCCGCTTGGTGTTTACATCAACCAAAATGTCTTTGATGGCGGTTTGGCGGTGGCAAGAGGTGAAATGACTTTTTCGGACTATTCCGTTTTCCTGGTGCTGTTCGTCATAGCGGCAATTTTGCCGTCTCTCATTATCGGATTAGTAAATAACTATGTGGAACCACGTTCACTTCTTATCCTGCGAACGGTATATAAAGCACGAATGTTAAAAAAACTAAAAACTATGAAGTACGAACACTTTGAACATGAAGCATCTGCGGAAATCATTGACAAAGCATACAACCGCGCCGAACATTCTGCAAGACACTTATGGCCGATGTATGTAATGTGGCGGGGAGCGGCTCTAATCGCAAGTATCGGTACACTCGCTTATGTTTTCAGTATCAGGTGGTGGCTTTTGCTCACCGTCTTAATTCCGTTTGTGTTGGAAACATATATATCTTCAAAAACTAACTACAACATCTACAATGAGCTTGAAACATACTGGAAAAGAGAGCGAAAATACAGTACTCTCGGCGGATATCTTAGGTCAAGGAACTTCTCAAAGGAGTTGAAAGTGTATGGCAATTATGATTATTTGATTGATACTTACAGAGATAGGTTGAACGAAAGAAACCGTGATTACGAACGCTATTATTTCAAAAATATCCGAAAAATCTTGTTGGGCGGCAACATTACCAAAATCGGCGCAATCATAAATGTGATTATTATGCTTATGTTGTTTGTAACCAATCAAATATCGGTAGGATTATTTATTGCTATGACAAGTCTAATGTTCGGCGGGATATACTTAAATCTAGAGAGTGTCGCCGGATTTTTCAAATGGTCGGGCTACCATGTTAATTCATATGATTTTTATGATAAGTTTTTTGGTTTGTCCGATGAAGCAAAGGGAACGCAAGTAGATTTACCTACTTCCTTTGATATTGAGTTCAGGGACGTTTGGTTCAAATATCCCGGAACAGACAAAGATATTTTGAAAGGATTGACTTTCAAGATAAAAGACGGAGAAAAAGCGTCTATTGTTGGTGAAAACGGCGAGGGTAAATCAACAATGATCAAACTGCTGCTCGGACTCTTTTCGCCTGACAAAGGCGAGATACTAGTCGGCGGCAAGAATTTGGACGAATATCCGTTGGCTGTACGGACGAAAATATTTGCTCCCATTTTTCAGGATTTTCCCCGATACAGTATTACATTGAAAGAAAATATCGGTATTGGCAACATTGACGAAATAGGAAACGAAGAAAAAATAAAGATGGCAGCGATGAAAGGCAAAGCCGATAAGTTTGCGGAAAAGTTTGAAAAGAGTTATGATACGCTGCTTGGCAGGGATTTCGAGGGCGGCGTGGATATCTCCGGCGGTCAATGGCAACGAATAGCGATTGCTCGTGCTTTCATGGGTGACAAACCGGTGCTTTTGCTTGACGAACCTACCTCACAGCTTGACCCGATGGCAGAAGCCAACTTATATAACGAGTTTGCGGGCATGGTCGAGAACAAAACAGCTATATTTATCACGCACAGACTTGGCTCAACGATGATAACCGACAGAATTTTCGTCATCTACGATGGCAAAATCAAAGAAAACGGCACTCATGACGAATTGATGAAAACTGACGGTATCTATGCGACGATGTTCAGTGCCCAAAAACAATGGTACAAGGAGGTGATTGTCGATGTCTAAGAAAAACCAAAATGACAAGGCAGAAGACAAAAAGCCTGTCTACGAGATAAAATTCACTGATAATACTGCCGTTTTTGAGAAAGATATACTGAAAGAAAATCCGCCCAAACTGTCTTATTTGCTGCGGCTGTTCAAATATGTCTTTTCGTCGGCAAGACTTATGTGCGGTATCTTTTTGGGTCTGGCAATAGTTTTGAGCATCATTCAACCAATAATGGCTCTGGTATGGGGACGCTATATCGACAATGCCAACGCATATGCGAACATCATTGACCCGCAAAGGGTGCAGTTGATTTCATTGGTTGGACTTGCGGTGCTATATTGGTTCATCGGGTTTTTGAGTCAAATGATAGACCGCTATCTATATGGTGGGGAAGATATAGAAAGGCTGAGCAAAGTACAAGACCACCGCTTGCAAGAAAAATTCCAAGCAAAGCTGTTCAAAAAAATATCGAAACTCTACCCCGATTACATGGAAGTTCCGAAAATAAATGACATTATTAAACGCAGCTTTGATTCGATGGGTGGTGAATGGAGTTCCTTGCAAAGAGGCGTAATCATCGAGGGTTATGTCATCATCGCAAAAATCGTTTCTGTTATCATGGTCGCTGCTTCGCTTTACATTTTTCATCCGCTTCTTTGCTTCATTGTTCTTGCCGCACCGCTTCCCACCCTCTATACCACCTACATCGGAAACAAACTGGAATTCAGATTTTCCCGGGATAATGGCAAAATTTTACGTGAAGCTGAATATTACCAAGGGGTTTTGCTTGGCAACTCAGCAAAAGAGGTAAAGGCGTTAAATCTGTTTGATTTCTTCTTCATGAAATGGAAAATCCTTGCTGATGACTATGTGGTCAAGGAAAAGAAAAATCAAATGAATGTCTTTTTGCTCGGAGCGGTGAGCGGCTTTATTGCAAATATAGCCGGTATCGCCGCCAATATCTTTGCTATTGTTTTGATGACGCAAGGTAGGCTTTCAATCGGAGCGTTGGGAGCGGTACTTGTCCTCATTGATACGCTCATGGGCAGCACATCGCAGTTGTTCAGCTCAATTGCCAACTTCATCTCGAAGAAAAACGAAGCCGCCCAATTCTTTGAGTTGATTGATTTGGGTGAACAGGTTCTGGAAACTGCGGATACTCCGAAAGTGATACTAGATATAGAAAAAATAGAAGCCAAAGACATAACATACCGTTATCCCCTTACCGACGAATATCGCATAAAAAACGTAAACTTTGAAATACGAAAAGGCGAAAAAGTCGCTTTCGTCGGCGAAAATGGAGCCGGCAAAACAACGTTTGTTAAACTATTGACGGGAATGTTGGCACCGGCAAGCGGTAAGCTAATGATTAACGGCGATTGTGTAGAGGAAATAGAGTCAGCAAACAGATACAATTCGCTGTCATGTGTATTACAAGAACCCGCAAGATTTAACACCTTTACCGTTGCTGACAATGTATTCTTGGGTGAGGTTGAAAAAGAGCGTGACGAATCCCTAATAGATGAAGCTCTGGAATTTGCAGAATTTGAGGGAGCAGACAAGGAAGCCATGCTCGGCAAAGACATTGGGGGAACGGAGTTGTCCGGCGGTCAATGGCAAAAGTTGGCGATTGCAAGAGCTTATTACCGTAACCGCGATTTTATCGTTCTCGATGAACCGACCAGCAATTTAGACCCACTTGCCGAAACTGAGGTTTTCAAGAAGTACATCGCCATGACAAAGGGCAAAACAGTTATTATGGTAACACACAGAATCAGCATAGCTTCGCTTGCCGACAGGGTCGTCGTCTTCAAAGATGGGGAAGTCGTAGAGGACGGCTCTCACGATGGCTTGTTATCCCAAGGCGGCGAATATGCGCGGCTTTATTCTGCGCAAGCAAAGTGGTACGATCGGTAGGGTGTGGAAGTTCATCTATATTCTTTTGCGCAGCGGTAACTGTACCAAAACTACGGCGGCGAGCATTATCGCACAACCTATCAATTCTCGGGCAGAGAGTACTTGCTGAAGAATCAAGAAACCGCCGAGAACGGCGAAAACTGCCTCAAGGCTAAAAATCAAGGCACATGCCGACGGGTCGGCTCTTCGTTGTCCATAGATTTGCAAAGTATAAGCAACACCGCTGGAGAGGAAACCTGTGTAAGCAAGCGGCCAGAATGCTCCGATGAAGTCGCTGATGAGCGGCTTTTCCAATGGGAAGCCAATCAAACAGGAAATAATTCCCGCCACCAAAAACTGCGAAAGTGACAACTCGATGCCATCCACCCGTGGCGCAAAATGAGCAATCAAGAGAATGTGAAGCGAAAAAACGAAGGCACAGACGATGACATAGATATCGCCGCTGTTGATCGTGAATGTTTCATCAATACATAGCAGATAAACACCTACTGCTGCCAGTAATGCTCCCGCCCAGATAATACCATCGACACGCCGTTTCATGAATACGCCCAGCATCGGAACAATGATAATATAAAGGGTGGTCAAAAAACCCGCCTTACCCACTGTGGTATGGTAAATGCCGATTTGTTGGAGATTGGTAGCAACGGCAAGAACGAGTCCGCAGGAGAGACCGGCAATGAGTAAATCCTTGCGCGAGCTTGTGGGGGAAGCGGTTTGCGTTACATTACTATCCTCCGGGGAAAGAGCTTTTTCGGACTCTATACCGAGTTCCTCTTGTTGCCCTGTTAATGCTTCTTTTTTGCGGGCAAGATGGCGGCGAATCAAGACTAAGGGTGCAAGTACGGCAGCACCGAGGAAATATCTCGTCCCATTGAAACTAATCGGACTCAGATAATCCATCCCCATCCGTTGCGCCACAAAAGCAAATCCCCATATGAAAGAAGCCAACAACAACATCGCCGTGCTTCGCGGTGATACTAGTGGCGAACTTCCTTTTCGTCCCGTCGCTTTCCCGTTCATCCCAGTATCGCTACCGCTTCTATTTCGCATAACACGTCACGCGGCAGTTGCTTGACGGCAACACAGCTTCTGGCGGGGTTGTGGATGAAATATTTGTGATATACATGATTGAAGTCAGCAAAATCTGCCATGTCGGTCAAATAACAAGTCGTTTTGACCACTAACCTAATATCACTCCCGGCGGCTTCCAAAACGGCTTTGACATTTTCACAAGTCTGTTTTGCCTGGGTAACAATATCTTCCCCTACAATTTCCCCGTTCTTCGGCAAAGCTGGTATCTGTCCCGAAGTATAAACCATATTTCCGGTAACGACCGCCTGTGAATACGGGCCGATTGCCGCCGGGGCATTGGGGGTGGTGATGTTTTGCATTACAATTTCCATGTTGTCTCCTTTTTGCTTTAGCATTGTATATAACATATATCACAATATATCATATACTGCCAATCCTATGTTGACAATACGCCATAAGAGCATTAAAATTGATAGTGGAGGAGTGTTCGCAAATCAATTCTTAGGAGGGTGCTTGATGATGAAGAAAATTCTAGGATTTACGCTTATACTTACGGTGATATTTGCGTTTACAGTCCCTGCTTTAGCGAATGATACCAAAGCCCCTTCGGCGCATAACTTTACTATGATTGCCGCAGGCGGATCGCACAGTCTGGGAATAAAGAGCGATGGCAGCTTGTGGGCGTGGGGCTTGAATGGCTCCGGGCAGGTGGGCGACGGCACCCGAACCACTAGAAAAGAGCCTGTTTCAATCAGCAATGATACTGATTGGATTGCTGTTGCGGCACATGGTAATCACTCCCTTGCGATTAAAGCCAACGGCAGCCTGTGGGTGTGGGGAGCAAATAATACCGCTCAGCTTGGAATCGGCAACCTAACAGCTCAACATACCCCTGTTCAAATGGGTACGGATACGAATTGGCGAAGCGTAGCTACAGGCCGTGGTCATTCTGTTGCCATCAAAACCGATGGCAGCCTATGGGCATGGGGTTGGAATAATCGCGGTCAACTCGGAGATGGTACTATTACCACCAATAGAACTCCCGTGCGCATCGGCTCAGACACGGATTGGGCGATTGTAACTACGGGTGAAAACCATACATTAGCCATCAAAACCGATGGCAGCCTGTGGACGTGGGGATTAAACAACGCCGGTCAACTCGGCGATAATACAAGGGTCAACAAAAGAGTTCCCACGCAGGTAGGCGATGCCACCGATTGGGCAAGCGTGAACGCAGGTATTAGTTATACATTTGCAATCAAAAAAGATGGCAGTTTGTGGGCATGGGGTTGGAATCACCGTGGTCAGCTTGGCGATGGCACAAGAGTTAACAAGCTTAGTCCGGTACAAGTAACTGATTACACCGACTGGGTAAGCGTAAATACAGGCTATTGCCACACAAAAGCCATCCGCAGTAACGGTAGCCTTTGGGCTTGGGGTGAGAACACTTACAGTCAGCTTTGCGACGGCACCGTAGCCCACAAAAGTGTTCCTGTGCAAATCGGCACTGATACAAACTGGAAAAGTATAACCGCAGGCGATGGACACAATTTGGCATTAAAGAGCGATGGCAGTTTGTGGGCGTGGGGGCGCAACCATTGCGGACAGCTCGGTATGGCATCACTAAACAATAGACCCGTTACGCAACCGATTCAAATCCCGTAGCGCGTATAGTTGGTTTTAGTCGGTAAAGGTCGGCTTATGTGAAAAGTGTGCTAAAATAGCGATAAACTGAGTAGGTGTTTTCAACACTTGTATGGGTATAATATGATACAGAATAGTGAGTAAAAGTTTATCGCATTTTAAATAGATTGCACTCATATTTTACGGCGTATTTTGAATAGATGTTGGTGAATAACGCTTGTATTCACAAGGTTTTCAAGAGTAACATAATGATTGTTTGTGCGTGTCTATCGGGGGTAGTTATAGGCAATATTACATTTTAGGGAAACGACGGAATAGCACCCATAAGAGCGTACAAGTGGAAACATTTATAGTATAGTAAGATAATGAATAACAGTTACAGGAGAAAGTTGTGAAATTGGTAATTATAATCGGCTCCGGTGCAGTTGGCAAAATGACCGTTGGACAGGAGCTTATGAAAATAACAGACTTGCGATTGTTTCATAATCATATGTCGATAGAACCAGTTATCGAGATTTTCGGTTCTTTTAGAAAAAGCGGTGTAGCTGTCAGGAGATTTCGGGAGGTTATCTTTGAGGAGTTTGTCAAATCTGACAATTACGGTATGATTTTTACTTTCATGTTGTCGTTTGACGAGCCATCAGATTGGGAATATCTGGATAGCCTTGTGAATGTGTTCAGATGCAATGGTGCAGATATCTACTATGTAGAATTGTTTGCCCCACAGGAAGTTAGGCTCAAACGTAACAAAACCGAAAATCGTTTAAAAAACAAACCTTCGAAAAACAATGTCGAATTTTCGACAAATCTTATACTTGATGAAGATGCAAACCATAGGCTTGTGAGTCATGATGGTGAGATTAAGTTCGAGAACTATATCAAAATTGATAATTCAGAATTGTCGCCTGAAACTGTTGCAAAAATGATAAGAGAAAAGTTTGCTTTGTAATTACACAGTGTTCGCATTATTTACAATACATATTTACTGCGATTATGACATGAGTTAGTTCACAGAAAAATAAGTGGCTTATTGTGTTGGTTAAGTTGAAGTTCTTTCGTGCTATTCAAACCTTATGCAAACCGTCCGTACTGCCTATAACACACGGTATACGCTGACGGGTTGAGCAAAACCCCGGCGGATTAGAAATGAAAAGATTGTTGTAAGCCGGGGTTTTGCTCAACCACATTTTGACAGCTTCTGGTCATGCGATACGGCAGTTTATGTTTGCCGTCAAAACGTCGCATACCTTGAACGTTGTCCGAAATTAAGGCTGATGTTGTAGTAATAGGTGTTATGTGATATAATCACTCAACAGTAAATGTGTTATTTTAACTGAAAGGAATTAAGCAAATATGACCGTTATACAACAAGCAGAGATAAATGAAATAGTAAACATCATATTATCGAGCGTTCATGCGTTGGAAGTATATCTTTTCGGTTCATTTGCTAATGGAACAGAAAATGAAGAAAGTGATTATGATTTTTATGTTGTCATACCTGATGAAAGCGAAGTTCGAGAAAGAGAAGCTATATGGGCTATTAGGGGAGCAATAACGAAGCAAACACGAGGTATTGATATGTTAGTAGGAAAACAAAGCAAATTTAATCGCCGAAAAAATTATTTTTATTCAATAGAAAATGAAGTGAAAGAAACAGGAGTGAAATTGCATGGATGATTCAATAAAAGAATGGATTAAGTTTTCAAACATGGATTTAACAACTGCAAGACATTTGTATGAAACGCTATACCCACAACCATTATAAATAATATGCTACCATTGTCAACAGTCTGTTGAAAAAATATTGAAAGCTTTTTGGATTTACTCAAATGCTAAGCCGCCTAAAACACACGATTTGAAACAATTATTAGATTTCTGCGAAAATATTGACAGTAGTTTTACTAAAATCACACTAGCATGTACACGGTTAACAGATTATGGTATTCAGCCACGCTACCCATTAGAGATAGATATCACAAACGGCGATACAGTATTAGCTTTGCAAGACTGTGAGGTAATATTTGATTTTGTTAATGGAAAAATAATGTAATGTCATAAAACACATACACTGTAATGCAACGATAAAAAAGAAGTATGATCAAAGAAAGTTATAACGTTTGAAACATAATAGCTCTACTTAAAAACTGACAATTAACTAAACACAAATTTGCCTAAACTTCGCATAACAAACGGTATCTGCCATTTTCCAATGGAAAGCAGATCGAAACAAAGAATATGATGGAAATTGCGAAAGTAGCAGTATAGACTAAAGGAACTAGGTTGAGCAAGTTGCAGCATTGGTGCGATTATTTGGAATAAGTTTGAAAGACTGTATAAATCGCAAAGATTTTCTATGATATAAGGCGAAGAAAGAGATGATTTGGATTTGAGTAGGTTTATACAGACTGCGTTGGTATTTGTCGACAAAAACCGTGAGATATTATATGCTGACGTTTTCGCTACAGTGCCATTCGCACGGTAATCAAATAGCTCATAATGAGTAATTTGAAACGAGTTATAAACTACTTGAAGGAGTCTTGAATCATGAGTGAAACAAAAAATGAGCCCCCCGAGACGATTCTTGTTGCTGCTCTTTTGGCACGGGAGCTTAAGATATCAATCGCTGAGTCCTGTACTGGAGGTCTGGTGGCCAAAATGATTACCAGTGTACCAGGTTCATCAAAGGTCTTTGATTTCGGTGCAGTGTGCTATTCCGATGAGATGAAAACAAAGCTCCTCGACGTATCACAAAAGACCCTTGAGACTTACGGAGCGGTATCCCGGGAGACTGCGAAGGAGATGGCACAAGAAATCGCCAGATACTGCGGTGCAGATATTGGTGTCGGCATAACCGGCATCGCAGGACCGGGGGGTGGCAGTTTGGAGAAACCAGTAGGACTTGTGTATGTGGCGGTTTATTTCAACAATGAGTGTCGGGTGGACGAACTACGACTGAGTGGTAATCGGGAAGAGGTGCGTAATACTGCGGCAAGGCGTGTGCTTGAGTTAGCTGTACACCTATTAGATATTTAGGATTAATGGGGATTGTTGTTGGGGCGTGCTATAGGTAGAGGAAGCAAAGATATACATGAGTCTATTTGTCCTAAGTTGTGACTCTTGAATAAATCTCAATCTTTACCGAAGTCGAAATGTGAATAATAGTTATAAGAGTTATTATGGATTTGCGATAATCAAGATAGGTTGAGGTGGGATAAGGAAGTAAAGCACACAAGGTTTTTTTACAAAGCAAATTATAGATAAAAAAGTATAAGTCTTGCCATTTCTCACAAGAGTATGGTATACTGTTTTCGCAAAACCCACACACCGAGTCATCGTCGTGCTACCCGCCCGGTAATGACGAGTATAGAAAGGCATGGTTTAGTATGAGATTGATTACACGTTCTGACTTTGACGGATTGGCTTGCGGCGCACTTTTGAAAGAAGCCGGTATCATTGACCATTGGAAATTCGTTCATCCCAAAGACTTACAAGACGGTTTGATTCCCATTGATGAAAATGACTGCCTCGCCAATGTTCCCTACGTACCCGGTTGTGGACTCTGGTTTGACCACCATAGCAGCGAACATGAGCGTAACAAGCAGTTTGAATTTAAGGGCGAAAGCCGGATTACCCCCTCCTGCGCCCGGATTATCTATGAATACTACGGCGGACGTGAGCGTTTCCCCCAATTCGATGATTTGATGGAAGCGGTGGACAAAGTTGATTCCGGTCAGCTTTCGTATGAAGACATTCAGAACCCTGAGGGTTGGGTACTGGTAGGATATTTGATGGACCCACGAACCGGGTTGGGACGTTGGCGCAACTTCACCATTCCCAACTACTTGCTGATGGAACAGTTGATTGACGCTTGCCGAGTGATGACTACTGATGAAATCCTCGCCCTCTCTGATGTACAGGAGCGGATTGAGATTTATCATGAACAAACCGAGTTGTTCAAAGAAATGGTACTCAAATATACTGTTACCGATGGCAATCTGATAATCACCGATTTGCGTGGGGTTGACCTTATTTATACCTGCAACCGCTTCATGATTTACAGCATGTTTCCTGAGCAAAACATTTCTGCATGGATAGTCAGTGGTCGTGGCGGCAAGGGTTGTGCGGCAGCAGTCGGCTACAGCATCTTAAACCGCACCTCAACTGTCAATGTCGGAAAACTGATGCTCAAATACCACGGCGGCGGTCATCACAATGTCGGCACTTGCCAGTTCTCTGATGAGGACATGGAAACTGAACTTCCGAATATGCTCCGTGAGTTATCAGACCAAGCCAACGGCAGGGCATGAAATAGTCAGGGAAAAAATGAAAGACATCAATAACCTTGCGGCGATGATGAAGTTCACGCTTTGCGAGGATGAAAAAATCTTTGTCAGCACGGGCATGGATATCTTGACCGACAGCTTCAAAGCACTAATCGATGTGGATACCGATGGGACTTTGCCAATGGTTTCTGTTTTGGAGTCGAGAAATATTTTTCGCGAAGACCAAGTCGTCAAAACTATATCACGTCAAGAGTTACTTGCCGCCGCACCGGAGCAATTCGACGGATTTTTCCAAGTACCGCGAACGCTGGCGTAACAAATGAGGCTTCCTATGCTAAACAAAGTAAGGATTTTCGTAGAAGATAATATCATGCAAAAAAATGAGCCTGCGACAGCGGGCTCAAAGATATTGTCCGGTTTCGTATCACCGATAAATGCAGCGGTACTGGAGAAATTGGCGGTAGTCGGAGGAAGTGTGACAGGACGGCTTTTGATGAATGAGTTTGCCCTTGACTGTATCTTTACTGAAAGCGATGAACCCACTCCGGCAATCATAGAAACTAAAAATGACGAAAACGTCTGTGTATTGGCTAATGACGTGTTCGGGCAGAAAAAGCGGCAGGCGGCGAAACATGGACTCTTTTACCTTGAACCGCCTTATGGTACAGTTTCCCGCTACGGTTTAATCGCGACTGCCGCCTCCTTTGACCGTATCGGCGTGTTGTGTGCCAAGCCGGAAAATGGCCTCGCAGTCCTCGCTGCCATCAGCGGCAGTGACAAAAGAGACGGAGCAATGCGGGCTGACGCTGATTCAGTAAGCGATGCCCTGAAAGCAATCGCTTCCATGACAGACTCTACCGCCAACGCTTCTGACTGCCCCGCAAATAATCTACGATTATGGTTTCCTGCCAATATATGGGAAGAAGCAAATGACGCTAGTGTCATTTCTGTCATGGCGGCTAAATACGAAATCAGCACTGCTCCCTTTGAATACCTTGATGTTTGTCATCAGACCCTTTTTATCCTCGCTGCCGCTGAGCTTTGCGGCAATACCAATCGCTTTGATGGCGTTAAGTTCGGGCATCGCAGTCAAAACGCCCAGCATCTGCGTGATTTGTACTATAACACCCGCAGTGAGGGTTTTTCTCGTGACACGAAACTGGCAATACTACTCGGAGCATATGTGCTTTCGGCGGACAATTACCAAAGCTATTACGAGAAAGCAATGAAAATCCGCCGCCTTATCAAGGAGTCGATTACATTTGATGATTACGACATGATTGTTCTGCCGAGTGAGAGCGAAAAGTCGAAATATGAACAACTGGCACTTTATGCCCCTGCTGCCCTTTCAGGTTTGCCGTCCGTAACCGTCCCTGCAAACTCGACATTCTGTAGGAACTATAACAGCGGCTTGCAGATTATTGGAAAATCCTGGGACGAATCATGGTTACAGATTATAGAGCGGAGATAGAATGAACTACGAGACAGTAATCGGTTTGGAAACCCATATTGAACTCGCTACCAAATCAAAACTTTTTTGCGCTTGTGCAACAACATTTGGTGTTGATGCCAATGAAAACATCTGCCCCGCCTGTATGGGGATGCCGGGAATGACAGCGGTAACGAATTATCATGCCGTCACGCTTGGTATCGCCGCTGCTTTGGTGACTAACAGCGAAATTGCGGCAACGATGACCTTTGATAAAAAAAGCTATTTTTATCCTGATTTGCCCGGTGGCTACCAGATAACACAAATGTTTGCCCCGATATGCCGAAATGGTTGGCTCGATATCAAAACCGCTACGGCAACACGCCGCATTACCCTCAAGCAAATCCACATCGAGGAAGATGCCGGCAAGCTCGTTCATGATATCGTCGCCGGGGCAACGTTGGTTGACTTTAACCGTGCTTCCGTACCGCTGGCAGAGATTGTCACCAACCCCGACTTCCGCTCTGCCGAGGAAGTAGTCGCTTATCTGGAAAAACTGCGCTCTCTTTTGTCCTTTGCGGGAATATCTGATTGCAAAATGCAGGAGGGGTCGATGCGCTGTGATGTCAATATCTCGGTCCGCAAGGTCGGCGATGTGACTTTTGGCACTCGTACTGAAATCAAGAATATGAACTCACTGCGAGCAATAACCCGTGCCATTGAGTATGAGTCAGAGCGGCATATTGATGCGCTGGAGAGCGGGTCAAACGAGTTGATACAGGAAACCCGCCGTTGGGATGATGGCAAAGGGATAACTGTGGCGATGCGGGACAAAGAAGATGCCGCTGATTACCGTTATTTCCCCAATCCCGAACTACTGCCGATTACGATTAGCGATGAATGGATCGATAGTGTCCGTGCCTCTTTGCCCGAATCAGCAGAAGCCAAATACACCCGCATGACCACGCAAATGGGGCTTAGTGATTATGACAGCCGTATCATCACCGGCAGCAGAGCACTTTCACAAATATTCGACGAGACCTTGCGTGATTTTTCCAAGCCAAAGGATGTTGTCAACTGGATTATGGTTGAGCTGCTTAGTGTTGCCAAGGGTGACAACAAGGGTGAAGACGATATCAGTATTGATAGTAAAAAGTTTGCCAAGCTGATTTCATTGGTTGACCAAGGCGTGATTAACCGCACGATAGGTAAGGAAATTCTGGTAAAAATATTGGCTGATGATATTGACCCCGAGAAATATATCGCCGCTCACGGGCTTGCGAGTATTACCGACAGCAGTTTCATCACTCGTCTAATTGATGAGGTGATGAGCGAATACGCCGCCTCTGTCGCTGAATACCTCGGCGGTAATGAAAAAGCCTATGGCTTCCTCGTGGGTCAGGTAATGAGGAAAGCAGAACGCAAAGCCGATCCCAAAACGGTAAATGAGATGCTGAGGGCAGAGCTAAAGAGGCGAGCCAACTAACGCACTTTTATATGCACTTCCCGCAACTGTTGTTCCGTCACTTCGCCGGGGGCTCCCATCAGGATATCCTCGGCGTTACTATTGAGAGGGAAAGCGATGACTTCACGGATGCTTTCTTGTCCCGTCAGAAGCATGACAATCCGGTCAAGACCGGGAGCCATCCCCGCATGAGGCGGCGCACCATAATGAAAGGCATTAAATAACGCCGAAAACTTCGTTTCGATATCTTCCCGGGTATACCCGGCTATTTCAAAGGCTTTGACCATCACATCGGGACGATGGTTACGAACCGCACCTGATGAAAGCTCCACACCATTGCAAACGATATCGTATTGATAAGCCTTGATTTCCAATGGGTCAAGGTTTAATAAGGCATCCATTTCACCTTGCGGCATCGAAAAGGGATTGTGGGTAAACTCAATCGCTCCGCTATCCTCATTGATTCCATACATCGGATAATCAATAACATAGCAAAACTGATAAGAGTCGCTTTCAATTAAATCCAATCTCTTTGCTAACTCCGCACGAATCTGTCCCGCAAAACCATTTACTTGCTTTATGCTGTCTGATATGAAAAAGACTGCCATGTTTTCTTGCAGCGAAAACTTCTCTATTAACTCTGCTTGCTTCGCGGTTGACAGAAATTTTACTATCGGTCCTTTGAGAGTCATCGCTTCCTTGGCAGTGATGTAACCTAGCCCTTTCATGCCGATATCTACAGCAAATGCGTTCATTTTGTCATAAAAAGAGTTCGGTTGACCAGTGCAGTCAATGGCTATCCCACGAACAGGCTTGTCACGAAAAGGTGCGAAATCAACATCGGCGAAGAAACCAGTCAAATCCTCGATAATAAGGGGATTTCTAAGGTCAGGCTTGTCGCTGCCGTATTTCATCATCGCTTCCGCATAAGGGATGCGGACAAAAGGAGCAGGGCTAATCTTCTTCTCGGGAGCAAAATGAAAGAAAGTATCGTAAAGCACATTTTCCGCTGTCGTGAAAACATCCTCTTGGGTGGCAAAAGCCATCTCAAAATCAAGCTGATAAAACTCGCCCGGTGAGCGGTCGGCACGGGCATCTTCATCACGGAAGCAAGGAGCGATTTGGAAATATCTATCAAAACCCGATACCATCAAGAGCTGTTTGAACTGTTGCGGTGCTTGCGGCAAAGCATAAAATTTGCCGTGATGTTTGCGGCTGGGTACGAGATAATCACGCGCACCCTCCGGTGATGACGAGGTCAAAATCGGAGTGTGAATTTCCAAAAAGCCTAGTTCACGCATTTTTTTGCGCAGATAATTAACTATCTCACAGCGAATGATGATATTCCTGTGAACCTCAGGGTTTCTAAGGTCAAGATAACGGTATTTGAGGCGTATATCCTCACGAGTTATCTTCGAATCGCCAATCTCGAAAGGTAATTGGTTGAGCGATGAACCGAGTAAAGATATACTCTCTGCCTGTAACTCGATTTCTCCGGTCGCAAGCTTGGGATTGGCGGCTTCGGCTGCCCGCTCCCGCAAAAGCCCTGCCACAGAAATGACTGACTCCTTGTTGATATCCGCCAGTAGAGTACTGTCATTGACAACTATCTGGGTTATTCCGTAATGGTCACGCAAATCAATGAAGACGACTCCGCCATGATCACGGATGGTATCAACCCAACCGGCGAGCCGGACATTTTGCCCGACATCAGATTTCTTTAATTCATTACAATGATGTGTCCGATATTTTCCCATTTTTGCACCTGCCTTATAATATCCTTTTGTATCATGTAATGGGAGTGATGTCAACCAGTAAAAGTACGAGGAGGTATCTATGACTACCTCAACACCTCGCCAACCTCTCCCCTAAGCGACTAAGAATTTCATTGGCGATGGTGTTCGTTTGCGCCGCTATTTCACAAGCAGTTATTTCCAACCCGCCGGATTTGCCGATGATAACGGCTATATCGCCTTGGTCTACATCGTCTATTTCGCTAACATCGACTATCATCATGTCCATACAGATATTCCCCAGAGTCGGAGCTTTATGTCCATTTACCAATACATAACCGTTACCGCATGAAAGACTGCCATCGCTTGAGTAGCAACGGGGGATTCCATCAGCATAGCCGATAGATATAATCGCTATTTTCATCTCTTTCATAGCTCTAAATGAAAACCCATAACCTACTGTGGCGTTGGCGGGAAGCATTTTTACCGCACTAACCCTTGCTTTCAACGACATGACGGGACGAAGTCCTGTGTTATATGTGTCAGTATCTTCCTGCCTGCTCAACATTCCATAAAGGGCAATCCCCACTCTGGCATAATCACCCATCAAATCGGGATGATTAAAAACTCCATAACTGGTTAGCAAATGTCGTGGGGGAATAGTATAACCATATTCTTTTATTTGCGACAAAACCCTTGTAAACTCGTCTGCTTGCTGCTTTACGAACACCCTCTCTTTCTCCTCATGACTATCTAAAGTACTCAAATGAGTGTATATACCGCATATCTGTAGGTTTTGAAGTTGAAAAATCCCGATAATCCTGTCGATGTCTTCTGAGCGTTCGCCTAGTCGATTCATGCCTGTGTCTACTTTTATATGAACAAAAACCTGTTTCTTTGAAATTTGTTTCCCATATTCGTTTAACTTCTGGGCATAGTTATAATCAATGACTGTTTGGAGTAAACGATATTTTCTCAGCAAGTAAAACTGAGTCGGGTGAGTGTATCCCAAAATCAAAATTTCTCCTTTTATTTTGTGTTTGCGAAGCTCCACTCCCTCAGATACTGTCGCGACAGCAAAAGCAAAAATACCGTTTTTGTTCAATTCATTGGCAACTCTCACCGCTCCATGTCCGTAAGCGTTTGCCTTAACCACCGCCATGAGGCGGGGAGTTGGGTGGGAAGCTGCTGCCTCTATCTTCTCACGCAGGATAGAAATATTATGGCGCAGATTTTCGAGATCAAGTTCAATCCACGCCCTAGTTTTGTCGGGGTTCTTGGTTTCATCGGGGTGGTGAGTTGAGATCGATTTCAATTTACTTAATAAAAATACCATCATTATAGATGATACACACGACAACAGAGAAACCATGAGGTAATGGATGACACTATTTTCAACTAATATAGATGTAAACCCTGTGATGGTGGAAACACCACGAACTAGCACAATGATAAACGGATGTAAAACATATATCCACAAGGAAATATCACGGATATGTGGGTTACACACAAATGCACCTATACTTCTGCTTGACCGATGGGTTTTGACCCCTTTGCTTGGTGAGAGAAGAAAGCAAAAAAGAAAGAAAACACAAGGAATCAGGGCAATATACATACTGTCATGACGTGGGGATTGTGTACGGTGAAGAATAGCTCCCTCGCTCAGCATAACAAGCATGGATATCATGAAACCGATGAAGCTTGTCATTTTACCCGGGCGTTGTTTCCAAGTCGCTATCACCACCCCCATCAAAAGAAATATTGGTGTATAAAAAAGTCCGTTACGAGTATATGAGAATAATGAAAACATAGCCGTATAAACTGTATCAAGGAAAGGCAAGTGAATTGTTATTCCATAATAACTGTCACCAAGTAAACCCAATAGATATAAAAGTCCTGTTATTATTCCAACTACTCGGATTGAGAATTTGCGGCTCAACAGATAAATCAGTAACACCCCCACAATCAAAGCGGGAAAATACCATAAATGGTAAAATGTTCCATCAAAAACAATAATTTTGATCAAATCCCAAAGTACATTACCATCAGCATAATGTCCGGCATAAATATTGACAGGTAGGTAAAGGAGTGTTGCTCCTGCGTATAACAACCCTACTTTTTTGATAAATTTCTTTAACGGCTCTTTGTTTTTTGCCTCACTTGTAAAGTAGAGCGGCAGTAGAAAATATCCCGTGGTAATCAAAAAGAACGGCACGGCAATTCGGGCAAAAACATGAGTAATATAGAAATTCAACTCTTCACTAACAGATGACAGCGGATAAGTATGAATACCCACTATCATGAGAGCGGCAATTAATCTAGAGTAGTCGAGGCGGGCGTGATATTCACGGTTTTTCATTTTATTTCCTTATCGGTAATAACTAAATACAGTCAAGAATTTAACGCCAAGCTTACTGCCATATTGACGACATCGGCAAAGCTCATGCCGATCGCTTTCAACATATTGGGATAGCGACTATGTAGGGTAAAACCAGGGATGGTATTTGCTTCATTGAAAAAAATTTCGCCGTCTGGGTTCAGGAAGAAATCTACCCGGGCAAACCCACTGCAGCCGAGGGCTTGATAGGCAATTTTTGCCATTGCTTTAATATCTGCCGCTGTTGACGGCGGTATTCGTGCCGGGACATGGATAGCCGATGTTTCCAGAGTGTATTTTTCCTGATGGTCAAAAAAACCATCGCTAAGCTCGATTTCATCCAACTCTCCCACGATCAAATCTTCATTTCCCAAAACCGCACAACCAATCTCTATGCCATTTATACATTGTTCGATGATTATCCTGTTATCATACCTAAACGCCAGTTCTGTCGCTGCGGACAGCTCATCTTGATTAAGCACTTTGGAAATCCCAAAGGAAGACCCGGCTCTAATCGGTTTGATGAACAAGGGATAGCCTAATTCATCGGCGTTTGCTTCTACTGTTTTTGCTTTATCACCAACACTTGCTTTGCTCAAAACAAATGACTTAGGTACATTTATCCCTGCCAGATATGCGGTTTTGTGCGCCCTGTCTTTGTCCATGCAAAGCGCAGAGCTAAGCGTATTGCAACCAACAATGGGGATGCCCGCAAGCTCCAGCAAGCCCTGAACCGTTCCATCTTCACCGTTTTTGCCATGCAGTACCGGAAAAGCGGCATCAATTTTGGTTATAGATATTTCGCCTTGAGTTAGTTCAACTAAACCTCGTATGCTACGGCATGGAGAAATGTTAGCTCTAACACAATCAGCAGAATTGTTCCATGTATCATTCTTGATTTTGTCGTGGTTGCCGTTAAACCTGTACCATTCGCCTGTTTGGGAAATCCCGATTAAAACAAAGGTATAAAGGTTCGTGTCCAGATGAGTAATAACAGCGTGTGCCGATTGCAGGGAAACACCGTATTCCGGCGAACACCCGCCAAATAATATCGCAATTGTTGGCTTTTGTGCTTTGTCCATGACATACTCCTTTTTCTTTGCGAACAAAACCAAACTCACTTCCATGCCAACAATCTTACCAAAAGGAAATTAGTTATTCTTTAAAGTAATCTTCATTTTTTCCTAAGAAAAAGTGAAGATAGTCTTGATGTTTTGTGTAGGTGGGAGGGGTGAAAGAAAACTTACCAAATAGGTAACGGAATAGGTAACGAAGGGAAACGAAGCAAAGTTTATATGGAAAACATTGCTTATTTGTGATAAAATAAAGTTTATGTAAGGGGGTATAGGTCAATGAGGAAACAAAAAATATATTTAGAAACAACCCTATTTAATATTTGTTTTGACAAGGATAGGGAAGCACACGCCGATACTGTAAAACTATTTAAAGAGATTGCAACGGGAAAATATGAAGCGTTCACTTCAACCTATGTCACCGATGAGTTAGAAAACGCTCCAATAGAAAAACGCGATAAGATGATTGGGTTAATAACAGAGTATAACATTTCCGTACTTGCCCCCAATGACGATACAGTGAGGATAGCCGAACTTTATGCCTGCGAGGGGATAATACCTAAAAAATACCTTACAGACGGCTTGCATATTGCCATCGCAACGGTGAACGATTTAGACATGATAATAAGCATGAACTTTCAGCATATTGTCAAGCGTAAAACGAAAATCGGAACAGAAAAAATAAACGCTTTGAACGGCTACCGCGCCGTTGGAATTTACGCACCAATGGAGGTTTTAGAAGATGAAGACGATTAACCCCATCGAGCAAGAGGTCAATCAAATCCGTCTTGCGATTTATGATAAAATAAAAGACATGACCCCTGCGCAAGTCACGGAGTATTACCGCAAAAGTGGAGAAGCCACTGCGAAAAAATACGGCTTCAAGATAATCGAAAACGCAAATGAGCGAGCAAAATAATTTGGATAACAGTCAAGATGAAAAACTTATGGCATTGAACCTGCACATTATACTGCACTTAGCCATTTCGCCATGAACAAACAAGGGTTTTCGTCATTCCAAAATGTTTTGAATACTTCGAGTGGGACAAATCCCATCTTTTGATAAAACGCCCGTGTCCGTTCATATGGTTCATATTCAGCAGATGAATCCAACGTCTTAACCGTTAGATACAGATAGCCGTTTTCTATGCAATAGCGTTCGGCGGTTTCTATTAAAAGGCGACCAACTCCTTGTCGATGATATGATTCCAAAACACCGAGATTGAATATATCAGCCGTGTACTGGTTATGGATTTTCAATGCAACAAAACCAATGGGCGCGTCATCGTCAAATGCAACGATAAACGGGTACTCCCTATGTATGACGGCTTTCCTCTCTATGTCATCTGGTGGGCTGAACCATGCGGGCAACGAGTGCATGATTTTAAGAGTAATCGCTGTTTTTTCATCCATGTTCTCTACATTCTTAATGATTATTTTACTCATTATTCATCAAGTCCTTCACAATAGAATAAATATTTTCATATAGCCAATTTGCCATTTCCATACAGCTTTTTGCAGTTTCCGGTTGTCCTGTTTTTGTGTAAAAAGACGCAAAGAGAACTTCATCAAAAATAAACATAGCTGGTATAGCTACAATTTCGTTCTCGTTTAGTGGCGACAACTCGTTATATCCTTGCAGAATCCCATGAAATATTTCACGCCATATCTTTAGCCGTGCTTCATCTTGGTAATTCTCAACAAGCTGTGAACAACCAAGATAAACAACATCCCATATTCGCACGTTCCGTTGGCTCATGTCAAAATCTAGATATCCGGATAACACACCGTTTTCAAAAAGGAGATTGCTCGTGTGTATATCACGGTGAATCAACTGGCGCGGTAAAGCCTTATAATCTCGTTCAAAAAAGGTATGTAAACTATCTATCACCCCGTTCACGAATGATGTTCCACCTTTTTCAAGTTCCGGGATAATCCACGAGGTTAACTCGTTGTGGAAATCGGCTTCATGTGCGTCTGCTTCGTTTTCGATATTTATTAATGCTATATGGAGTTTAGCAACAGCTTTTCCCAAAATAATTCCGTTTTGCTTCGGTTCGCCGATAAATGGGTCAAAAACAGTACCCTTGATTCGCTTCATCAAGCACCAGTATTTATTATCAGAAAAGACATACGGTTCTCCGTCTGTTGTGTTGATGTACTCAATGACCGGAACAGCTTCGGAAAGCAAAAGATGCGTTAATCTTATACTTTTATCAAGCTCTACATGATTCTTATTTGCTTTCAATACATAATTATCACCAATATTCCATGCGCTTTCGTATATCTGCGCTATATTTAAGGGTTCGCATATGCCAAATCGTGATAAGATATTTGCATAATCGGTATCCATTTTTTCATTTTTATATGCCATACTCATACTCCTTTGAAATTAGAGATAATGCCATAATATATAAAACATTCACTTTTGTCGAGAGGGAAAGTGAATGTTCGGTGAACAAAGTGAATATTCACTGAAAAACTAGATTTGATAGAAGTTACGCAGAATAGGGCTTCTATATTTTGTTCTGATAAAATATTTTCAGTAATATAGTTCCGTAGGTTTTGCTTTTTTATCCACTCAAATAGAGATTTAGTGTTCACTTATATAGTTACTATATATTAAGGTACGACGGGTGAAAAATCACCTGCCGTTCAGTATTTTGGAAAGGAGTTTATCCCATGATTGAATATGGTTATATTCGTGTGAGTAGTGCTGACCAATGCGAAGACAGGCAGACGCTGGCAATGACCCAACTGAGAATCCCAACAGAGCGGATATTCACGGACAAAATTTCTGGTAAAGATTTTGAAAGACCTGCATACAAAGCTCTTATTGAGAAAATTCAAAACGGAGATTTAGTCTATATCACCAGCATTGACCGATTAGGGCGTAATTATGATGAGATACTAAATCAATGGCGTATACTCACAAGAGAGCATGGCGCAGATATCGCTGTGATTGATATGCCACTACTTGATACAAGAAACGGGAAAGACCTGATGGGTACTTTCATCGCTGATTTAGTCCTGCAAATACTTTCCTTCGTGGCGCACAGCGAGCGGGAAAATATACGAAAACGGCAAGCCGAGGGTATTGCGGCGGCACATTTACGAGGCGTACAGTTTGGCAGACCTACAATAAAGCCACCCGATAATTTTAGTTTGTTAGTAAAGCAATGGGAGAGCGGAAAGTTACCGTTTTCAGAGGTTTTGGAACAAACAGGATTGAAAGAAGCCACGTTTTACAATCGCTTGCGAGAGTACCGTGCCATAAAGGGTAAGAAATAAGCTACAAAAAGGTTTACCTTTTTATAGCCGTTTTTCTGAGTTTGAATATACCCTAAAGGAAGCTTCTGTAAACATTTAACTATAAATCGTCAAGTTTGTCAATCATGAAAATACCCGCTTTGCACTGCTTTGGCAAATTTGACAAGTAATGGACTACTGTAAATTTGCAAACCTTTTTACAGAAGCTCTCTGTTACAGTAGCCGAAGCATCACACGATATAAGTCAGCTTCACTAATTACACAAGATAGGCAAATAAAGGGAAGGTAGGTAGGAATCAATGATACAAAACAAATATTTATTCATAGTTGGCATCGTTTGCATAAGCATGATTTGCACATTGTTAGTGGGATGTAGCTATGGCCGTGATTACGAAGCACGAGTTCCATCTTCTTCGCGCAATTTTGAAGGAAAGAATTTTCAAGATGTTATTAGAGATTTAGAGAGGGCTGGATTTACTAATATCAAAACGGAAATAATATATGACCTGATTACAGGATGGCTTATTAGCGATGGCTCAGTAAATAATGTTTCAATAAATGGAAACACTTCTTTTAGTTCTGACAGTTGGTTTCCAAAAAATGCTAAAATCATAGTCACATATCATACTTTTGCCAAAAATGCGCCTAATGGAGATAACGCTGAGCATGAATCCGATGATAACAATTCTGAACCGGAAGTCAATATCAATGAGCAACCGCCAGATTCAGTTCCTGATTCCATTGCAGCACCTCCACCCCCAGTTGATGACTATATTCTAACCAAGGATAACAATTCCGATTTTGCTGTTTTGCTTGAAACATATATCCCAGGAAATGAAGAAGTTGAAGCATTCGTTGAAAAGTATCTCGGTAGAACCATAGAATTTGACGGACATGTTTTTATGTCAGCGCGAAAATTTCATGGAATGTTTGAAACGCCACCATCAAGTCTGCACGTGTTTTTTTGGAATGGTGATAGTGAAGAAGCGGACCGAATCGGTTATCATTATGGACCAGAGTATTTCATGGAACGAGTACGCATTAACAGCTTCCCACTAATTGAAAGAGAAGGCGCAAATGTGCGAGTAGTAGCAACGATAGACGGTGTTGGGTATACGGATGATTATAGTGTAGATGCAGCATATATTATCTTGTCTCCTGTTTCAATTGAAACAAGAACCATGCAAACATCGTCATCAGAAAATCAGCATCCTGCATCAATTGACTCGATAATGAGTGTTCTTGAAGAATCGCTTAGAAACAGCTTTGGAACAGATTTTATGATCGGCTACGACAGTGATTCAAAGCTCATGCTCATAGCTCTATGGTTTGAGGGATATGCCGCAATATCTGTCCTTGCTTCCCAAGGCAATGCCGAGGCAATAGAGCGATGGAACGTGTTGAGAGAAGGAGCTATCGGTATGGCAAATAACACCAAATCACTTGTTGAAGGAGCCGGCGATACTGAAACAAATGTTGGGTGATTATTTTGAATGACATGGACAAAGACAGGGTTCTACTAAGTGTTTTGAATGGGATTGTTGTTCAAGATGCATTCTAGGTAATTAATGATGGTCGATGGAACTATGCGGGGAGAAGTAAATATGAAGAAAGAAGTTAGTTTTACAAGCGTTTTATGGGATTTATTTCTTGTAGTCATCACCGGGGGACTTTGGTTGATATGGATACTCATCAGATATCTAAGGTCAAACAGTTGAAAACTAAATGATAGATGAGAAATAGACACCCGCAAGACATTAGTTAAAGGTTTTGCGGGTTTTCTCATTGTGTTTAGTGCAAAAATATGTTTTTACATGGAGGGGAATAATGTACTATATTCACTGACCAAACTAGATTTGGCAAACCTTACCCACCCACAGGCAGCCCAACCGTGAATGTAGTATGCTCGTCGTCGCTGGCGGCGGCGATAGTGCCGCCATGAGCGGTGATGATTTCTTTTGCAATTGCCAGACCCAGACCTGCTCCGCCTGTCTCTGAGGAACGGGCGGAATCAAGCCGATAGAACTTGTCAAATATAGACGAAAGATTGTCTGTAGGCACACTTCCGACATTTCTAAATGCAATCATTGTCATCTGCTCCGCAACTGTTGCGCTGATATTTATAGTGCTACCGTCTACGCTGTATGCAATGGCATTTTTGAGAATGTTTTTGAAGACTCGCGCTAATTGGTCGGGGTCGCCATGTACTATCATGTCCTCGGAAATTGTGAGGGTAATCTGCTTTTCTTTTCCTGCCAACAAAGGGTAAAACTCTTCGGTCATTTGTGCCAACATATAATAGAGGTCTATTTTTTCTTTTTTTAACGATATCGTTTGCAGATTGTAACGGGTGACATCGAAGAACTCATCAACCAACTTTTCCAATTGATGAGCCTTTTCCAATGTGATTTTGGTGTACTTTGCCTTTTGCTCGATCGGCATATCGGGAGCTTCATCAAGTAAGCTCAAGTAGCCGACAACAGAGGTAAGCGGAGTCTTTATGTCATGGGCGAGATACATGACCACTTCATTTTTGCGCTGTTCAGCCAACTTTGCTTCCTGCTCACGTTTGCTGAGTGTCTGTTTGATGGTCACTAGCTTACTCTCCATCGAAGCCATTTCCGGAGACAGTTTGATCATCCTTTCTCTTTCCTCAACGAGAGTATCGAGACCATCGCTGATTTCGTGAAAGTACTTGGTGAACTGTGATATCAAGGTTCGTGATAGGATTATAAAGAACACCACCACCGTAATGAATGTGATGAGTTCCGAGTTCCTGCGGATATATCTCCAATAAAACGAATGGGCATTTTCATGTGTTATGTTAAAAACCTGCTGCAAAATATGTACTATCATATCGCCGATGTTGTTACTGCTGGCAAAAAGGCGGATTAAGAGCACCGAAATCAAAGCGGCAACAGCAATCAAAATTATCTTGATATGGAATTTTCGCTTAAAAAGCCTGTAATTCGGTTTTTGTTCACTTCTCAATTCTATAACCCACTCCCCACACGGTTTTGATATATTTCGGATTATCAGCGGTATCATCCATTTTCTCGCGCAAGTGGCGGATATGGACAGTTATTGTATTGTTGCTCTTCGTAAAATACTCGTCACCCCATATTTCGTGGAATAACTCTTCTGAGCTTACCACATCCCCCTTGCGTTCACATAGTATCCGCAAAATGGCGAACTCTGTCGGTGTAAGAGACAATGGTTTCTCATTCAACAGGACTTCACGGGTATTGATGTTTAGTAAAAGACCGCCATGGACAATGACACCGCTGTCATTTTTCACCGTTGCTCCGCTATATCTCGTATAACGGCGCAGTTGTGCTTTGACCCTGGCCACCAACTCCAGCGGTCTGAATGGCTTTGTGATATAATCGTCCGCTCCTAGTGTCAGTCCCGTGATTTTGTCCGTTTCCGTGTCCTTGGCGGTCAGCATAATGATCGGATATGTGTACTTGTCCCTAATTTTTTGACAAATAGACAGTCCGTCAATATCAGGAAGCATGATATCAAGTATGGCGAGGTCAAGCTCGTTTTCATCAATGAAAGCAAGGGCTTCTTTTGCCGTATAGAACTTAAAAACCGTGTAGTTTTCGTTTTCCAAATAGAGTTCAACCAAATCAGCTATTTCCCGTTCATCATCCACCACCAAGATTCTACTCACTATAAATCATCCTCTCCGTAAATATTTGCCATACGTTACCATGAATCATAACCGAAATTTCTTCGTCATTTATGATTTATTTCATAAAAAATGATTAAGATTTCCTTAATATTATCCATGGCAGTGTCATCACCTATGCTGCTTCACAGCTGCGGTAGTACTCACGGTAATCACCCTCACTGGCAAAAAGCATATACCTACCATTGACATAACCCATATAACCCTCGCTAATCGTGTACCCTTTCATAAATGTCTCCTTTCATCAAAAGCACCTCTTTGTCCCTGTATTTCTTGGGATTGATGTTCTGATATAAGGATAACATTTATCATGTCCACAAAAACGGACTTCCGAACATGTGTTTGCTAAAAATTTTTGAGCGGTGAATGAAGTGGGGTTTCCTCTTTATATATATGGGAAATATCCGACCAGCAAAGGCAGCGGGGAACGGCGTAACCGTCATTATTGGCGGCAAATTCCAAAACTGTGACCCCGGAATGAGCGATGTCGAAGCCGCACCACATCAAATGAAAGGGAATTGACAGCAAATGTGACAACCAAGTTGTTCCCAATCCATGATGACAAAACGCCGCTACTTTTTTTGTAGCAGATGCTTTTTGCAAAGTGTCTTTTTCCCAAGTAGCATTATAGTACACTTCTCCCTCACGTTGCCAACCAAGCCGAGCAAGGAACTCATCGGAAGCGGCAATGATACGCTGATAACCACCGCGAGCTGAGCGGCATTTGCCAAAAACCGGATGGTTAAACCAGTTATCCTGTGTCAAAGCGCCTTTCATTATCTCCACATCATTACCTACTATCGCCCAGTCGCTTGACCCATTTTCATTTGTTATGGAAAAGTCATTATATACCAAATCCTCACTCATCCATTCCTCGATTATGAAAGGCAGCTTTAGTCGTTCACAAGTCGGTTCTGCCGTCTGCTTTGCCCGTCCCAGCGGGGAAGAGTAAATCTCATCAAACCCATGTGAGCCAAAACGGTTTGCCAATGCCAACGCCTGTTTTTTTCCATTTGCGGTCAATGAATCGGTACTGTAGTCCGGTTCACCATGACGAATAATGTAAAGTAGCATATCTTCTCCTTCTCGTAAACCACGCGTCCCTTGCACTCTATTCTACCATACAGTATAATGCGACTAGTAGCAATAATGAGATTGCGGGTCAGGCCCGCAATGACCACACAAGAACTTTACAAGAACAAAGTTCGTGTGTGTGAAGAATGACAGAAAACAAGTCATTCTTCTGGATTTGGCAATGTTTACTGAAATAACAGGGGCAAAGGAGTGTAGTTTATGTGGACTATTTGGACTAGAAAAATGCTAAAAGAAAATGCAATGATAGTCATGAATCAGAACTATTGGAAATCGGTAATAGTAACTTTTGCTCTTTCTGCGTGTTATGGAATTACTTCAGGGATACAGACAAACTTCACTTCGATAATTGAGATATTCACTACCATACCCTTGGCTCTATCAGTATTTGCACTGTCTATATATCTTAGTATGTTTATCGCTGGTTTTATCCTCATTATTCTTGTTGCTTCTCCGCTCCAAGTCGGTTGCTTCAAATTCTATATGACCGCCCGTACCGCACCGGGTAACATGTCAATGATGGGGTTTGCTTTCAAACATGAGTATTTCAATGTCGTAAAAGTCCAGTTTTTCAGAACCCTTTACACCTTTCTTTGGTCTTTACTCTTAATAGTACCGGGAATCATCAAGATGTACGAGTATCGAATGATGCCTTATCTCCTTGCGGATAATCCGAGTATTACTTGCGATGAGGCTTTCGCTCGTTCCAAAGCCATGATGACCGGACAAAAGATGAACGCTTTTTTGTTGGATTTGTCTTTCGTTGGTTGGCATCTCCTTGGCGCTCTCACCTTCGGAATACTCAATTTCTTCTATGTGCTTCCTTGGCATCAACTGGCGATTGCTGAACTATACGAGGTTCTGCGATGTAACTCTACGACAAGCGTTGACTCATCCGGTCAATAGATATATTCATGCCAATCATATATGACGGGTCATACTTGACCTTTACTCTGATAACTACTCTAGAGCAGCATTTCCCGGATATGCGCCATTATTTCCTCTGCCAACGCCAGCAGCGAAGCTGAATCTCGTTCAGCGAGACCGCTGCGGTGAAAACGACAGGCAAAGAATGGGATGTTACGGTGATTAAAACGAACATCTTTGTTACGGTGCAAAAAAGCGGGAATATTTTCCACGCGGAAAGGAGCGTCAGTACGGAGATAGAAGAAAATTTGTCCGTTTTTTTCTTTTATCTCGGTAATAAAAAGTGCTGTAGCTTCCACCCTTATCAAAGCAACCCGCAGTAGATTTTCTACCGAAACAGGAATCTCACCGAAGCGATCCCGCAGTTCATCACGTATTTCCCCGCAATCCTCCTTGCTCTCTATCCCGGCAATCCGTTTGTAAACACTAAGCTTTTGCATCTCATTCAGGATAAAAGAGGGTGGAATAAAAGCATCTACATCAAAGTCGATGACGGCATCTATATCTTCGGTGGTACTCTCGCCTTTAATAAGTCTGACTGCTTCATCAAGCATTTTGCAATAAAGATCGTAGCCTACCGCCTCCATATGACCGTGCTGTTTTTGCCCCAACAGATTACCCGCACCACGGATTTCCAAATCACGCATCGCTATCTTGAAGCCACTACCGAGCTCCGTAAACTCCTTGATAGCGGCGAGACGTTTCTCAGCGACTTCTTTTAACATTTTGTCCCGCTTGTACATCAAAAAGGCGTATGCGGTACGATTGCTGCGACCGACACGACCACGCAATTGATAAAGCTGTGCCAGTCCCATGTGGTCAGAATCGTGAATAATCATCGTGTTGACATTGGCGATATCCAATCCTGTTTCAATTATCGTCGTCGATACGAGAACATCTATCTCGCCATTGACGAAGTCGTACATGATACGCTCCAGCTCACGTTCCGGCATTTGTCCATGAGCAAAATGAACCACCGCCTCAGGAATCATTTTTTGAATCTGTGCGGTTATATCCACGATATTGGCGATACGGTTGTAGACATAATAGACCTGACCCTCACGGCTGAGTTCACGAACTATAGCCTCACGTACCATTTCTTCATCATACTCACAGACAAATGTTTGAATCGGCACACGTTCATGCGGGGCTTCCTCGAGGACACTCATATCACGGATGCCTATCAAGCTCATATGGAGGGTGCGGGGGATGGGGGTCGCCGTCAACGTCAAAACATCGACATTATCTTTCATTTGCTTGATTTTTTCCTTGTGTTTGACCCCAAAGCGCTGCTCTTCGTCGATAACCAAAAGTCCAAGGTCACGGTAGGCAACATCTTTTGAAAGCACCCGATGTGTACCGATGACGATATCGACTTGCCCTTTGCGCAAATCTGACAGAGTTTTTTTCTGCTCCGAGGGAGTACGAAAACGAGACAACAAATCAATGCGAACCGGGAAATCCTTCATGCGCTGGATGAAGGTATTGTAATGCTGTTGGGCAAGAATCGTGGTCGGTACGAGATACACCACTTGCTTGTCCTCTTGCACCGCCTTGAAGGCGGCACGGATGGCGATTTCCGTCTTGCCATAACCGACATCACCGCAAATCAGGCGATCCATTATCCGCCTGTTTTCCATGTCACGCTTGGTATCGTCTATCGCCTGGAGCTGGTCATGCGTTTCCTCAAAGGGGAACAGTTCCTCAAACTCCTGCTGCCATATCGTGTCCTTTTCATATTCATAACCGCTCTTTTCCTGCCGAGCAGCATAGAGCATTACCAGTTCCCTTGCTATTTCATCGACTGCTTCTTTGACCTTGGCTTTGGTGCGTGTCCATTCCGGCGAACCGAGGTTGTTGAGGCGAGGTTTGCGTGCATCAGCGGAAGCGTATTTTTGGATAACGTGAAAGCCGGTCGCTACAACATAAAGCACTCCACCGTCACGGTATTCGATTTTCATGTAATCCTTGGCTATCTTTTCCACTTCTATCCGTTCAATGCCACGATAAACACCCAGTCCGTGGTTTTCATGTACAACATAATCACCGACTTTCAGCTCATTGAAATCATTTATCCGCCGTCCCTCGTACCGTTTCCGTTTCCGTTTTTTCTTTTCTATTCCATAGATATCACTCTCGGCTATCACTGCGTATTTGAGCAACGGATACTCAAATCCACGCATCACCCGTCCATACCGGGTCATGATTTCACCCGGGTTTATCTCACGCTCTTCATCTTCACTAAAGAAAGCCGTAAGCCCCCGCTCCTGTAAGTCAAGAGCCAGTCGCGCCGCCCGGGTACGTGAACCCGAAAGGAGCAAGATCCGGTACATATTTTTTTGTAGTTGGGTCAGGTCTTTGACCAAAGCTTCAAAGCTCTTGTTGTATGAGGGAATCGCTTTAATGGTTAGTTCTATTTTGTGATTTGGCTTGATAAGAGTCTTTTTCATGGCAAGCGTGGACAAAGTGGTAACACGGCGGCGTTCCAAACGCGCGCTTATCTCATCAACACCAAAAAGGAGCTTTGCTTGTCGGGGTAGGATATAACCTTTTTCGAGACGATGTCCCATACTTTCACGAAACTCTTTCTCCACGGCACTTGCGTGTTCCCGAATACGAGCCGGCTCATCAAGGAAAAATATTGAAGTATCTGTTGCAAATAAATCTAGAAATGAAGCTGTGTGGTCGTAGAAATAGTTGACATATCCATCCAAATTGACTGCCGTTTTCAGCTCAAATAACTGCTCCCTCAGCTCCTTTACCTGAGTGACGAGTCGGTGGGCTTCTGCGGTCAAAAACTGCTTTCTAAGTATCGCCGCCTGCTGTTTGGCTTCAGCCTCGATTCGCTTCATTCCCTCGCTTAGCTGTAACGGCGAAAGTATCATTTCTGTTGCCGGATATACAGTAATGCTGTCGATTTCATCACTTGAACGTTGACTGAGTGAGTCAAAATGGCGAATCGTTTCCACGTCATCACCCCAAAGTTCAATACGCCAAGGGTTTTCGGCAGTCAGATCAAATATATCAATAATCCCGCCGCGAATTGCAAACTGACCGCCATTTTCGACTTGATGGGTATGCTCATAACCCAGTTTTACCAAATCGGCAGCGAGGCGATGACTGCAAAGCGGCATGTTTTTCTTGATTGTAAGGATATTTTCAACCAGATAATCCAAAGGCAAAACCGGAGTCATCAGGGCGGCAAAAGTTGTGACCACCGTATGGGTTTCATCTTCTAGTATCTGCTTGAAGCATTTGATTCGTTCTTGGGTCAAAAGATTGCCATGAATATCAGCTTGATAAAAAATCAGGTCTTTGGCGGGGAATACGGAAACGTTACGGTCATAAAAACGGTATTCATCATATATCTCCCTCATTCTTTGATCAGAGTAAGTCACAATGACACGATGGGAAAAGCCACTACCCTTTATTTCCGCATTTGCGAGCCCATAGATAAGGTGAAGCTTGGGAGAATCTACACATCCCGAAAGAGCCAGCGTTTTGCCGGGCTTCTTCAAGATGGTTTGCATTTCATCATACCCGCCAAGTTCACGAATCGGGGCTAATAAGGCTTTCATTGTCGCTCTCTTTGCTCTTTTTGGTATTATATCGGTTCATTGCCGTATCTACGCCCTGTTCCATAATACATTCAAGGGCGGCTACAGCTGCTTCTTTTGCAAGCGTGATTTTTTCCAACTCTGCTTTTGTGAAATGACCAAGAACATGACCGATTATATCTGTCCCCGGCATTTTGTCATCTATCCCTGCTCGTATTCTGATAAACTCATTGTGTCCAAGAGATTCAATAATACTTTTCAGCCCCTTTTGACCGCCATCACTTCCCTTAGTCCTAATCCGTAGTGTCCCCGCTGACAAACTAACATCATCGGCAATCACAATCAGCTGTGATTTTTCATTGATACGGTAGTATTCCGCTATCCGCTTTACACATTCACCGCTTTTGTTCATATAAGTAAGGGGCTTTACCAAAAAAAACTTCGTCCCATTGATTGAACCACGACCAATAATGCCACGAAAGCGAAGAATACGAATTTTAACCTTGTGCTTTTTTGCAAACGCATCAAGGATGTCAAAGCCGATATTATGACGTGTTCCTTTGTAGTCACGACCGGGATTTCCCAGTCCGGCGATAATGTACATGGCGTTTCCTCTTTATCATTACCAGCTTATGTATCCCTCTTCGTCTATCCTCGTCCGTGGCGATAAGTTGCGGACAATATCCAGTACCCGGGCTTTTTCGCTACCCAACAAGATTGAGGTGAAGCAGTTACGTTGAATAGCGGGAATGAAGCGTAGTGTCTTGATACCATCCTCATTGATTACCACTTCCAAAAGCCCCGTGTCAGTCGTCCTTGATGAAAACCAAAAATCACCGAGGCTGTAGGCAATCGGGGTGTTGCCGTGACGGACGATACCTTGGAGTACGTGCGGGTGTGAGCCGATGATTAGGTCAGCTCCGGCGGCAGCGATGAGTGGCGCATGGTCTATCTGCATCCAATCCGGTTGGTCGGCACTTTCCGTTCCCCAATGGACAAAAACGACTACAAAATCGCTAACCTCCTTGGCAGCGGTGACTGCTTCCAAGAGCCGTGCCGGATTCATGAAACGCATCACCCCCGGCGCAGTTGCCGTCGCTTCTCGGGTATCAGGATTCGCAAGCCGTTCAATCTGGGTGGCGGCAAGAATAGCTATTTTGATGTCGCCAACGATAAAGAAAACCGGGGCGGAAGCTTCGCTCATATTTCGTCCCGCACCCACATGGTTAATTCCGTGGGTCTCCAAGGCTTCGATAGTATCAAGTAAACTGACCTCTCCATAGTCAAAGGTATGGTTGTTGGCGAGGGAGACAATATCGACTCCCATGTCGATAAGCCATGCGGCTGAACTAGGGTCGGCACGAAAGGTAAACCGTTTGCCGCTGGTGGGTTCACCACGTCTTGTATAGGTGAACTCATTGTTGAGCATCATTATATCCGCACTTTGCATCATTTCCAGTAAATTGGCACAAAAAGCATCTTCAACCGTCCCGCCCCGTTCGATTGCCGCTGCCATGACGGCATAGCCGGGGTCAAAGAGGATATCGCCGCCAAACAGAAGCACCACCTCATCGGCGAAAGAGGGTTCACGGACAAAAATACGGTGGTCACGCATATATTCAGGATCAGCGAGGATATCAGCGTAGCGGGTATATCGGTAGTCTTGGTAATTATTGTCGGGGTGAGTGGCTTGGTCGTTTGCTTGGTTGGGGTGGCTCGATTGGCTGTGCGGTTGGTCGCTTTGGTTGTTTTGGTTGATTTGGTCGCTTTGGTTGTTTTGGTTGATTTGGTTGCTTGGTTGACCGACCGAGTCAGTCAATATCTCGCCTTCTCCCCCTCTTTCCCCGCTATTTTTACCTATTCTTGCTGTCAAACCGGCGAACAAATGAGAGCGCTCCCTTAGTTCACGGGAGCGCGCATTTCCTTGTTCTTGATAAATATAGAGCACTGTCAACCCTAACGCGACGACAAAGACGAATGTTGCAACAAAGATAACCAGAAATCTAGTCCGGTTATTAAACTGCGGACTTTTCCCTCTGCCGCCCATAGTATGCTAAAACCGTGCCGTATTAACTTTGATTCCGGGTCCCATCGTTGCCGCAAGGGTAATACTGCGAAGGAACTGACCCTTTAGTGCCGGAGGACGGGCCTTGATAATTGCGTCAACCAAGGCATTGAAGTTTTCTTCCAACTTGTCTTCGTCAAAGGAAGCTTTACCAATCGGGACATGGATAATGTTGGACTTGTCAAGGCGGTATTCTATCTTACCCGCTTTGATGTCTTCTATCGCTTTTTTGACATCCATCGTCACTGTTCCTGCCTTGGGATTGGGCATCAAACCTCTGGGGCCAAGTAATCTACCGAGCCGCCCGACGACTCCCATCATATCAGGAGTGGCAACGATGACATCGAAGTCAAACCAGCCCTCGTTTTGGATGCGGGGTACTAATTCCTCACCGCCGAAATGGTCAGCTCCTGCTGCCTCGGCTTCGGCGAGCTTGTCTCCCTTGGCAAATACCAACACCCTAACCGTTTTGCCCGTACCATTGGGTAAAACCACCGCCCCGCGAATCTGTTGGTCAGCATGACGACCATCACAGCCGGTACGGATATGAACTTCAATCGTCTCATCAAAGCTTGCTACTGCTGTCTTTTTGGCTAAGGCAATCGCCTCTGCCGGTTGATACAGGTTGAAACGATCAACCAGTTTTGCTGTTTCTTTATACTTCTTTCCTCTCTTCATGGCAAACACCAATCCTTTCTCTACGATTCAACCACTATGCCCATGCTTCGTGCCGTTCCGGCAATCATGCTCATTGCCGCATCTAAATCAACGGCATTGAGGTCGGGCATTTTGAGTTCCGCTATCTCTTTTATTTTGTCCTGGGAGATAGTCGCCACTTTGTTACGGTTGGGTTCAGCAGAACCGGATTGAATGTTACACGCCTTTTTGAGAAGAATCGACGCCGGGGGGGTTTTAGTAACAAAACTAAAACTGCGGTCAGCGTAAACAGTGATGACAACCGGAATAATCGTATCTCCCTTGTCAGCAGTACGAGCGTTGAACTGCTTCGTGAACTCAACGATGTTGACCGCATGTTGTCCGAGCGCCGGACCGACCGGCGGTGCGGGTGTTGCTTTCCCCGCCGGGATGTGGAGCTTGATGAATGCTTCTACTTTTTTTGCCATTAGGCACCTCCTGTTATATGCTAGTGGTATCGTATCATCGCTATTGGCATGATACTATGCAGCAGGTACTGCTCCCACGGGTTGCTGTGTATTTTGACTTAATGTAACTTGACTTAGTGCATTCTGCGTACTTCGGCAAAACTGATTTCAACCGGTGTTTCCCGCCCGAATAAGTCAACATTGATCGTTGCTGTTTGCTTGCTCATGTCGATACGTTGGACAACACCGATAGTATCACGCCAAATTCCGGCAACGACGGCAATCGGATCGCCCACGGCAAAGTCAACTGTGACTTTCTCGGTACGGATGCCAAGCGGTTTCATTTCTATATCGGAAAGCGGTACAGGCTTAGAACCGGGACCGACGAAACCGGTCACGCCCCGAGTATTCCTGACAACATACCAAGTGTCATCATTCATCACCATATTGATCAGTACATAACCAGGGAACATCTTCTTTTGAACTGTCCGCCTTTGCCCGTTTTTGACCTCAATAACATCCTGCATCGGAACACGTACTTCAAGGATTTCCTCCTCCAAGTGACGGTTCTCAATCGTCTTTTCGAGGTTGGCTTTTACTTTCTTTTCATATCCTGAATAGGTATGGACTACATACCAGTTTACTTCCGCCATATTAACCATGCCTTTCCTTTTACAAAGTCACGATGAAATCAATGCCCATTTGAAAGAGAAAATCTAGTAATGCGATTATTGCACCCAAAATTAGTGAAGCGCAAACCACAGTCACCGTCTGTTTGCCAATCGTTTCCCGGTCAGGCCAAGTTATCCTTGCGAACTCCGCCTTGACCCCTTTCCAAAAGCTCTTCTTTTGTGTTTTATCCTTTTTTCCCGATATAGCCATTCGAGCCACCTACTCCTTTCATGCCGGATACATACCTGCTTGACTCTTACTTAGTTTCCTTGTGTGCGGTATGGGTGCGGCAAAACCGACAGTATTTGCGTGTTTCCATCCTCTCGGGGTGATTTTTCTTGTTTTTGGTCGTGTTATAGTTTCTTTGCTTGCACTCCGGACATGCCAGTGTTATCCTCGTTCGCATGGTACTCCCTCCTGATTGCTTAAGTTCATCGTTGCTGTCTGATAAGGCACAAAAAAAAGAGCCGAATCTCCTTTGCCAATGAAGCATAACATATCTTGTGTAGTGATGTCAACCGAAAAAATGAAAATAAAATCATAATTTCTACGGTGAAATCCGCTACTGAGCGTGCTGGGATTCGAACCCAGGACCACTTGATTAAAAGTCAAGTGCTCTACCAGCTGAGCTACACGCTCTTATATCTCAGAGGGAGATGACCCCACCTCTATAGGGGAGTTCTGGCACTTTGTCTCCGTGGAGTCCAATCTCCCTCTGAGATATAGCCTCCGGCGGGGGATGCGTAGAGCAACAGAGTTGCTCGGCAGCATAGCTACTCGCGCGTCAACTCCGCTAAGGCGGAGTTGAACTACTACTGGGCTAGCTGGATTTGAACCAGCGAATGCAGGAGTCAAAGTCCTGTGCCTTACCGCTTGGCGATAGCCCATTATGAAGCGCCGTGGACTTCATCGCTTTTCGGGTGGGTAATGGGATTTGAACCCACGACCTTCAGAACCACAATCTGACGCGCTAACCAACTGTGCTATACCCACCATATTAACTTGCTTCCTCGTGCCCGGAGGGATTCGAACCCCCGACCTACGGCTTAGAAGGCCGTTGCTCTATCCTGCTGAGCTACGAGCACACGGTTGTCGGGAGACCCCGTTATATCAGTACCGGGTGAACATCACTCGCTTTCAACTAGGGTGATACCCACCCTAGATGAAAGCGGGTGATGGGAATCGAACCCACGTGTCTAGCTTGGAAGGCTAGTGTTCTACCATTGAACTACACCCGCTAATAATCCCTTGGCTCACTCACTCGGGGTGACAGGATTCGAACCTGCGACCTCCTGGTCCCAAACCAGGCACTCTAGCCAAACTGAGCCACACCCCGTTGGACCATGAACTGCCGCCTTTTCTTAGCGCAAGGCTTATTATATATTAGTGATGTATTCATGTCAACAAGGATTAACAAAAAGATGAAAAAGGCACTTGTTCAAAAAACAAGAACAAGCAGTCAGCTCTTCTACCTAACCATATACACAATCAGCCGTTCGTCAATTATATCAACCGCCTCGATCGTCACCTCACGTCCATGTTCATGGTAATACGCAATCAGCCACGACACGGAAAAACGCTGGTCGCACAAAAAGTAGACATGCTCTAGGTCGGCAATGGCACTCCGCATACTATGTCCTAATGGGAAAAAGTGGTTCATCTTTTTTTGATACAAAGGGCTTTTGCTTGCCCAACCACCCATGATATCGTAATTGGCAGGGCGGGGGGGAAGCTTTTCAAACACTTTTTCCGAATATATTACCGATGAATAGACATCAATAAAGAAATAGCTGTCAGAGCGGGAGCGGGTGTAGTCACGCATGGCGTTCCAAGTAGTGTTGATTTGTTCACGTTCGTCATACTCAGCGGCAACCGACCTCATGGAAGCAGGAACAGCGGCAATGATAATCATGAGGGTAATAACGGTGATGATAACGGGATAAGCGGTCTTAATTTTAGTACCTACCAAAGCTATTTCTTTATCATCTGCACGTTCCTTAGAAAAGCAACGTACTTCCAACAACACCATCGCCAATAAAATGCTGATTTCCACGAAATAAAGCGAGTGACTTATCCGCAGGGGAAAACGACCGCCATAGATGATATATAACCACAATGCGCTTCTGGTGGCAGCCAACAAAGAGAGCGAAAATACCATGCGCCCCAGTCTGCCGCCGATGATACCGAAACCCAACAATGCCGTATAGCCGATGATAACCAAACTGTTGTAAGGGAAATCGCCGTGTTCACCGCTACTGCGAAGATTATAAAGATATAGCTGTACCGCTTCACTGAGCCGTTCTCCGAAACCCTGCTGCGTTCCCCGCAAAGTACGGGCATAGGCAGCGACACTAGCGAGAATGTCTTCGTCAATAATGTCAGAAAGCCCGAAGTTGTAGTTCGTAAGCAACCTAACCTCTCCGGCAGTCATACCGACACTTTGATAAAAGTCTGCATGTTCATCATAGCGAGGGATGAACTGATAATCATAAAGCTCTACCCTGTTGTCAAAAAACGCCATCGACTGCCGCCATTCAGGTGAGCTATATGCCAGTACATGAAGCAAATGACCAACGAAAATAGAAACAACGATGATACCGAAGAGGGCAAAGTATTTTTGGAAATTCACTTTGCAAAAAACAATAACCTCCTGCTGCCATTTGTATAGTCCGGCAACACCAAGCATGGGAAGCGTAAGCAAGAGCATTTCCCAACGGATTACAAAAGCGAGGAAAGCAAGGACGATAACAGGGATATTGAACCTGATGAAAGCCAGAACGGTACTTTTCGGGAGGGCAGTTTTTTCTGCTGTGTTTACGGCTAATACGGGTTCATCCTGTGGGGAGGGTAAAGATGGATTTCTTTGATGGCGGGTAAGGAAGCAAAAAGCCGCTGCCGCCGTCAGCATTGCCGATGTGACTGTATACTGGATGAAAACGAGGTGTTCCAACATGGTAGCAATGGTGAGACCGAGCATGACTATCAAAAAGGTGATTTTTTGCCCCCTTTTTCCATAAAAAACCAGTCCATGACGGACAATGAGGAAAAGAGCGGTGAAATGACAAGCAATGAGGAAGACACCGCTCCACGGAACTAGCGGCAGAATACGATAAAGGAGACCCAACAAGGCACTGACCGGGTAGTGCATTTGGATGTTGCGGCTCTCGGGAGAGCCGGTATATATTCCTGCGGAAATGTCTTTGATCAAAGAATCATCATTGAGGGCATAATAAAATCCATAACGAACAGCTATAACAGCAATTAATAATATGCAGAAAATGACTGCCAAAACGAGGTTCTCATGTGTGGACGATAACTTACCAAACCGTTTCATATCATTACCCCAAGTAAAAATCCCTTACTTTTTCAATAATATACTCTACTTGCTCCGCCTTCAACTGATAGTAGAGCGGCAAACGCAGCAAACGCTCACTTTCGACCGTCGTGTAGCGGTCGATGCCATGAAAACGTCCAAACCTTTTTCCGGCGGGAGCGTCATGAAGCGGGATATAATGGAACACACTCAGGATTCCCGCATTGCGCAGATGAGCTATCAATGCCGAACGCTCCGCAAGCCCCTTGGTTTTGAGATAAAACATATGGGCATTGTGAGAGCAATGGGTGGGTATATATGGCAATGAGATATACCCCGCTTCGCTTAGTTCCGTTAATCCCTGATAATATTGCTGCCAACTTTTCATCCGATTAGCAGTAATCTCTGCTGCCATTTCCAGCTGTCCCATGAGATAAGCGGCATTTAGCTCACTAGGCAGATAAGACGAGCCGTGGTCTTGCCAAGTATATTTATCCACATCACCGCGAAAGAAGCGAGCACGGTCTGTTCCCTTTTCCCTGATAATCTCCGCACTCTGCACCAATTTGTCCTCACGGAAAAGCAATGCCCCACCCTCACCCATGCTGAAATTCTTCGTTTCGTGAAAACTAAGACAGCCCAAATCACCGATTGCCCCCAATGGTTTGCCGTGATATGAACTCATAATTCCCTGGGCAGCATCTTCTATCACCATCAACCCATGCCGTGCCGCTATCGCCAGAATTGTATCCATTTCACAACTGACCCCGGCGTAGTGAACACAGACTATCGCCTTGGTTCGTGGAGTTATGGCTTCCTCAATCAACTTTTCATTGATGTTCATGGTGTCGGGGCGAATATCCACGAAGACTATCTTTGCCCCCCGCAGGACAAAGGCATTGGCGGTGGAGGTGAATGTGTATGAGGGCATGATTACCTCTGCACTCTCGTCCAGACCACATAGGATGGCACTCATATCCAAAGCATGTGTACATGAAGTGGTCAACAGACACTTAACCGCATCTGTCTCTTGCTCCAACCACTCGTGACAGCGGCGGGTAAACTCGCCATCACCGCTGATTTTTTTGTTGTTTATCGCTTCCTCGATGTACTTGAGGGAGTTTTTGCCGATTGGCGGTTCGTTGAAATTGATTTGATAACTCATGAAACTCCTTTACTTGCCCGGGGGGTGTACTCATTTATTATAGTTCAACTCCACTACTATAATACACCACAAAACGGCGATTGCGAAAAACCTCACTATAGCCGAGTTGCTGTTTATAATTATCAAGAAAGATTCTTTTGATTGGTATAGATAAAAATTCACGCATGTCAGCTCTGATTATCACGAGGGGAGGAACCCGCTCTCCTTTTTCCACCGCATTTGCGATATCACTAAGCTCACTCCCAAAGGTGGCGGCAGGATACGAATCCAAGTCCGGCCAAGCATGGGAAATAGCGGTTGGGCGATTCAGATAATACGACAAGGCAGGGATATCACCATAGAGAATCAAATCAAGATCTTGAATGGCTTGGTCTTGCGCCATGAAAACCCCTAGTTCTGACAAAAGTGCGGCATTGTCATCAGTAGTCCTCATTCCCCTCAGGATTTCATTGCCAACTACAATACTGTTTCGGGCTTCACCTTGATATCCCTCACGGAACACATAGAAACTGCCGACTCCTAAGCTTTGGACGACGAAAGCAATAACTATTGCCAGTTGCATTGCTTTAAGGGGAAAGAGGTGGACAGACATCGTCGCCCCATGCGGAGTGGATAAACTCAACACCGCCCGCCCATACATAGTAAAATGCCAGACCCGCCAAATCGTAATCGGGGCGATGAAGAAGAGATTGTTGATAATCGGCCAGACATTGTTGTTGCTCCCCAGCGGGGTCACGAGGATTATTACTATCCCTATCGCCGCGATTAACTTCCAATGGACATCCACGGTTTTGGAGTATAGCATGAAACCCATATTAATGAGTGAAACAATCAAAAAGATGATTGCCCATTGATACGCCGATTCTTTTTGATAATAGCGGAAGTTGTACATTCCGATGCGGCTGAGGGCATAAAACAATAGCACAATTCCTATACAGTAGACAATTTTTTTGTAAAAAGTAATCTTTTCTTCGGATATCTTGTTACGGCTCAACTTGTTGAGCTGTAACATCATGAACGGAATACCCGGGAGGACACAAACTGCCAGATAAAGTAGCCATTTGAAACCGCCAAGGTAAGCTGCGGCGATTGCCTGTAACATACTCGCCGGGGTGTAAAGGACACTACTGTCAGCTATACTCATCAGATTCTGCACCATTAGAAGCGGGGCATCTTTACCGTAGTGTATCATCACCACTATCACCATGACGACGACTGCCGCCAGATAACCACCACCAAAGAGCAGAGTTTCATTGACTACCTTTTTGAACGGCTTACGGCGAATGAATCCGTAGTACCATATACATAGAACCAATGCCACTTGCAGGAGATTGGGGTTGCGGACGAAGATGTTCATGCCGAGAAAGACTCCGGCGGCGACCAAGCAAAGCGGTTTTTGCCCTGCTAAACCACGAAACAAAAGTATCGCCCCCAATAAGAAAAAGAGGTAGGTCAAATAATTATAGATAATCACCGTCGGACACCAACAAAGTCCGAGTGCCGCCATCACGCTGATGAAAGCGATTAGCGGCGGAATTTTGGTAATAAAAAAGCGATAGGCGATAATTGCCGTGGTACTCACAATCAAGGTCGTATAGATTTTCATTGCCAGCATATAACTACCGAAAGGAAGCATGGTAAAGAGGTAGCCGGTCACGTTGCCGAGATAGGTGTTGAGGATAAAACCGCTTTCGATGACAGGAAAGAAAACATAATGCCCCAAGCTGTAGCCGCTGTCGGTGAGATCAACGCCTTTGTAGACCCCTGTAAGCGAGAATATCAAAAGATACAGCGGAAAGAAAAAGTTTTTCGCCAGATTATCAATTTTAGTGGATTTGCTTGTCACGGTTTTCATCTTTGTTCTTTTTTGCCCCTTACTTTTGCCCATGCTTTTTCCACCGTAGTAAAAAGCAGCAAACGGATATAATCAATGGCGATACATATCACGAAAACCAATATCACCGTCAAGACCATGTCAAGTGCGAAGCCGAAAACCCCACCCTGTCGCCAGCTAAGTGGCCAAATTCTTGACCAACTGAACCAGTTATCACGGATATCATAGTGCATATGAATCAGATAAACCCCCAAACAAAGCGGAGCAACACGGTTGATGATGGCGGAGCTTATGTTAATCTTGAAGTCATGCTCTTTGAAAACGTAAAAGAGGGCAACTGCCGCCGCAAAAACCAGAATGAAGTTGTAATGAAACGGCACATCATAAAAGAATTTTAGTTGTCCTGTCTTGCTATGGATAAAGTGACTACCGACTTTTAGCCCGAAAATCAGTGCCGTACAGAGGAGATAAAGAAGCGCGGCACGGTTCTTTTTTCTGAGCCACGGCAAATCATAAGTGCGGATATAAGCTCCGCACAAATAAAGGCAGATGAACCAGCCAAAGTCATAGCCGAAATTATCGAAATTGAGCATGACGGGGACGAAACTCTTAATACCGCTGAAGACGGCAATCAGTAGGATGATGGTTACTCCAAGCTCCTTTTTTTCGTAGTATAAAAAAGCACTGTTTAGCAAGGGGCTAAGCAGGATGAGCAGGACATAGGAGGTGATGAACCAGTAATGTTGGGTGGATACGGGCAGGACATATGCCAGGACTCCGTAGATACCCTCGCTGTCGGCGAGAATCGGGATACCGATGAGGAATAACAGCAAGGGAATGAGCAGGGAATAAAAAAGTACTTGCGCCATCAAGCGTAGGAGGCGGCTTAGTTTGAAGCGGATATTTACCAAAAAATAACCGCTGACAATGACAAAGAGGTTGACTGCAACTATCGCCAGTGATTCAACCGCAAGGGCAAAATAGCCAATGCTGTTGACCGAGTCGGTCAATGAAGGCAGCGAACCCCCATACCACAAATAGTGCATTGTGACCACCATTAGCATGGCGACAATCCGCAACAACTCAAAATTGGTTAATCGCATTGGTTTAGACATCGTCACTATTACCCATCCTCAGTACCGCTTTGCCGCCCTCTATCTGGTATATCATATCACATTTTTCAATGGTTTGCAGACGGTGAGCGATGATTATCATGGTTTTGCGTCCTCGGAAACGGTTGATGGAATCCATGATTGCCGCTTCGGTTTCGTTGTCGAGGGCTGATGTCGCTTCATCGAGGACGAGGACTTCGGGGTCGTCATAAAGGGCGCGGGCGATGCCTATCCGCTGACGTTGTCCTCCCGATATTCTAATACCACGTTCGCCGATACCGCTGTCAAGACCGTCAGGAAGCTCCCTTATGAAATCATCAAGTTGGGCTTCTTTTAACGCCCGCCATACTTTTTCATCATCTATTTCATCGTCCGCCATCCCCAGGGCAACATTCCTGCGGATACTGTCATCCAACATAAAAATCATCTGGGGAATGTAGCCGATATTAGCGAGCCAAGCATCATAGTTCTCGCTGATGTCAACGCCATCCGCCAGTATTTGCCCCCCTTGGGGACGAAGCAAACCGAGCATGATATCCACAATCGTCGTCTTGCCGGCACCGGATGTCCCGACGATGCCAACTGCCTTGCCTATCGGAATTACCAAGTTTGCCCGCTCAAAGATATGGACATCGGTGGCGGGGTAATGAAAAGTGATATCCGTCATGACGATGTCCTTCTTTATCTCCATCTTCATAAGTGACTGACGGCGGCGGGATTTTTCTTGATAAACCGCTTCATCATACAAAGTACCATCATCTTGAATTTCACTTTTTAGGTTGTCGCTCACGCTCATCAGGAAAGGTTCAAAATAGGCAATAGAAGTCAGATAGTTGTTGATCCGGTTGGCACTGGGAATCATCCGCATTGCCGCATAACCTATCGCTGTCAGAACCGGCAGAAAATCACTCAGCACCGTCCCCCGCAGTGCCTGTACCATGATGAACACCACCATAGCCGAAATCGCAATCGTTTCAATCAACAGGCGGGGGGTGGCATTGAAGAGATTGTATCGTTGGACGGCATTTACATAACCGTGACCGCACTTGGCATACTCATTGATAAAATAATGCTCACGGGCGGCAATTTTGATTTCCTTGATTCCGGTTACGGATTGATTGATCCATTTGAATAAACCGCTGTAATGGTTTTGGTTTTCCTCACCCGCCTTTTTCATAATCGGTTGTAAAATATATTTGATAATCACCAAAACACTCACCAACAGTACCGAGAAGATAAGCGATACCATCGGTTCCATGATAATACAGACGACTGCCAAACTGACGAAAATGACACTTTCGCTAAGGAGTTGCAAAAGAGCAAGGACAAGCCCGTACATGTTGATGACATCGGAGGTGATACTGCGCTGGATAATGGCAGTATCGGCACGAAGATAGTATTCATAGGGGCGTTTCATGAAATTGATCATCAAGCGGCGTGAGGTGGCGAATTGGTTGGTGTATACGAAGCGTAACTGGAGCTTGGTTTGCCAAAATAGGAAAAGTCCTTTGAGAACAAAGAAGATAATCAGCGATGTCATGACAAAAACGGTGAATGTGCCGACATTTCTAAACCCCAACGTCTCATAAATCCAAGCAATAAAACGATTCCCCTCGACCATGTCGGGGTTCATCACGAGGGTCACGACGGGAATCAAAATTGCAATACTGGCAGTTTCCAGTATCGCCCCAATCAACATCATTGCCACCAAGAACAGCATATGCCTCTTTTGACGTACATCAAGGATTCTGCCAAGTTTTTTGAGGATTTTGTGCATGGAAGTTCCTCTTTTTAACCCAAAGATATATCCCAAGTGTAGTTTATTGCCTTGAGATTAACTCCTGCCCAGACCAAAATATTCTCTTACTCTAATGAAGCAGAGGTCATCTCTTTCTAGGATACTACTATATATTTACTATAAACAGATATACGGTAATGTCAAGAGGGGGTAGCGAAATCATGAACACTATTGTCTCAATTATAAAGGAGAACTTACTTTATTTAGAACTGGTAATTCCCCATGCTCTGCTTCATATTGGTTAAGCCAAGTTCTTTCAAGATGTGCCAAATTGGTTGTATCATATCCTAAAAAATGAAACCATACTGCTTTACCTTTAATGGTTGGCAGTGTTTTAACAGGATTGTCTAGATGTTGTTGAAATCTATTGTATAAATTTTTAGAAAGCCCTATATACAAAATTTCATGTTCGTGCGTTGTTAATATATAGCATCCAGATTCTTTTGGAATGCTTTTATGTAATGATAGTTTAAATTGCGCTTTTTTATTAGGCTTTGGTAGTAATTGATTAATATTCACTAAATTTCCTTTTCTATATTTATTCCAATAGCAGAATATAGAGCTCTTACCATTTCAGAGTTAATTTTTGTTAAGGCGGACATATTTAAGCCACTAGCTGTTCCACCTTTTACCCAAAAATCGGTGTGTCCAACACCAATAGCACTACCTTCTGCATTATCAAAAACACTAGAAAGTAATGGTTGCATTGTAGAAACTTTATAGTCTGGCATATCCACCATTTTCTTTAAAAAAGGAATACAAAATCTACAAAATAAATCTACACCATTATATTTATATAGAACAGTTGGCTCGTCTGTCCCAATAATATTTGCTATTGAACGCCAATAATTCAGAAATATTTTATGCTGTTTTTCTGATTCTAGCTGTATTATTGGATTATCATCAACAAGAATATATTTTTTTATTGCCTTGACAAAACTTTGTTGGTTTACACTACCATTATTACTCTCAACATTTGCCATCTTAATTTTATCTTTCCAAGGACTGTTCTTTTCATTATTTATGTAGTCAACATAAGATAATGCTTTTTCGTCTTCGCCTTTTTGTACAGATTTGAATATCCATTTGGGTAAATTCGGTGTATCATCTACATCCATTGCTTTGGTTAACCTTGCACGAATGCGCTGAGCAATACTTTCTTCAACCGATCTTTGTGTTGTATTTACAATAAGAAAATGACACATTTGCTCAATTTCTGTTAAATTAATAGCTAGGTTTACTGGTATCTCAAAATTTAATACCCGTGCATCTTCTTCTGCGGCCATTTTTAAACCTTCAACTCTATGTTGTCCGTCAACGATATTTAATGGACATACATCATTAGTTACAATAGTTATTGTATTTTTCTCCTGATCAAATTCGATATTTTTATCAGTTGCCATGAATACACTTGTTGGCAAAAACGCATCTTTAGTATCTTGACCAGCAATAATGTAATCTGCGAGTTTCTTTGCTCTACTTTTATTCAATAATCGTTGATATCCTTTTTCATTAGCATTTTCTGGATCTAGTCTATCTATGCTATAAAAATTAGGAATTAGTAAATCTGACACCTTTAATGATGTTGAGTATAGTACCAAATTCCCCTGCTGTATCAGTGAAGCTGGTCGAACAATTGATTTATTCATTAATAACACCTCTCTTTCTCAATTTAGGTAAAAATAGCAAAATTATTGGCATTTGTCAACAGCTTAGTAATGATTTTCCTGATTTTCAAATTGCTCAATTTTCAGATTTCACATAATGTTCAAGGTATGCAACGTTCAGGTCACCTTACAAAAACAATGTGGAGCATTGTCATTCAATCGCCGGAATGTGGCGCAGCCCATGTCACCGAATAAGGAGGCAACACTTTCAAACAGCAACACTTACTTCGCAAGTGGGTGTATACTGTGTGTTATGACGTGGTTTGTTGTCAGTGTTGCAATAAAAAACTTGCCGGTGTCATGATAAAAGGCTCATTTGGGTAGTGCTTAATGTTTCCGGTGATTAGTATAGCTTCACATGTTTTTGCGGTGTCGTAAAAGATGCAATCTGTTTCATCTGATAATATGATGTTACTGGGAATCGGCTCTATCATAACACCTAACTTTGTTATCTCATTAATTATCTTTAATTGAGTTTGCGATGCTATATTTAGCTTATCATACATCAACACTCTCTCATATTCCCTTAAAATCTCTGGGCAATAAACAAGTGTTACTTGCTTGTTTGATATCTGCTTCATTACTCTTGCCGGATTACCATCAAACGTAAGAATTGATGATACGAGGACATTAGTATCAATTACAACTTTTTTCATTTTTGACCTCGTATATCTCGCCGTACTTCTGCGATAATACCATTTATCTCATCCAATGTCATATCACATGTTCCATTGATTATTGCTTGGTCTTGAGCTTCTCTTAGTGCATCCATTAGCGATGAACCACGTTTTGCTTTAGGTTGAAACGGCAGGGCTTCTTCCAAAAGGCATTGTTTAAAAAACATGTTTACTGCTGTACTAATGTTCATGCCCATACTATCAAACAAAACTTCAACGTTTTGCTTTACCGTTTCATCAACTCTTACATTTACTGTTGTTGTTTGTGCCATAACTACATCACCTCCCACCTCGTGTGTACAGCGTAACACGCGGCATGTACATTGTCAACACTCTAACGTAAATCTCAAAGATTAGTGATACGAGAGGTAAAGATTAATTTTAATACAACTGTAATAAATTATTGAAGAACGGTATACGCCACAAACCATGTTAAATAGCGTTCATGGTATACGACGTTCCGAACACCTTATAAAAAATAATGCGCAAGTGTACGGGACTATTCATTTCAAACTAGACATTTATTTATATGTCTGAACATACCTATCTAAAACTTCATTTATCATTGTCTGGTACTTAACATTGTTTTCTTGTGCATGCTTCTTAAAGAACTCTATACTCCCACTATTTAACATTATTGTTATTTTCACCTTTGAATCTCTTCTTATCAAGTCTTCTGGGGGTGGTATTAGATTAGCAACAATTTCGCCATCTGTTATTGCTCTTGATATATTCTTTGGTGCGTCAGTGTAAACTATTTTCTTTTTCATACCTGCTTCTCCCTTCTCGCCAATACCCTGCTCCGTATATTCGGATACTTCCATTTCGTACTGTAAATCTTACGGTTAGTATTCCTATACCAACGCTCCCGATACAAAAAAACCGTTCCTCTTCTTTGGAATGCCTCGTATCTTTTATTATGATGCGCTTTGAATCAAAGAATGCCTCTTGAGCAATCTCAAATGAAACATTGTGTTTTCTAACATTTCCTATATTTTTGTTTTCATCCCATTCAAAGATCATGCTTATTATTATATGTATATTTTGCCATATTGTCAATAGTGATTTTATTAGTAATATGTTTCGGTTATCAATCAGTTATATGCAATGTGGATGATAGATTTATTCTTCTGGGTAAAAGAAGGAAATTACTGTTTACCTTTTTGGTACACCGCAAGCCTATGCTGACGTATTTATCGCCGGACGCTTGCGCTATGGTGTCGTCGCAGCGGTACTAAGGCTTCAGCCCCAAAGAACGTGTCTGTAGCCTAAGTGCCGGCGACTCCAACATCCGGCTTAAAAATAGTCAGCCGGCTTGCTCCTTGAAACTTATGGGTGGAATATGACCTTTACTGAGTGTTGAATGATAACATCTACCTCATTCATCCACACTACATATAACAAACGGTATACGACGTTGCGGTTCTTCTAACTAATCCCCCATGGCGGAACGCCTGTAGGTTCAAAGAAAGAAAATGTGAATCCGTCAACAACTCTCTCCCCCTCTATTGAAATCCCCATGTTGAACTCATTTGTAAATGTCACATTCATCCTCATTTCGGGGTCAATGGCTGTCATTGTTATCATGCCATGCAGTAGCCCATTTGCAAAATTTCCGGTGTATGTAAATACTCGCCCCTCATTATTGTCGTATGTTAACGTACCCTGACCGTTAGGCAGACCATCTATCCAATAACCCTCATATACAACAAAACCACCTTCAGTTTCATAACGGTGAAACCCATCGGGGAAATTTGTGGGATTCTGCCAGCTTGTGTCGGGCATAGGTGAATCATTATTATGCCTGTTGTAATCAACGGGATAAAAACCCCATGGCGGTACACCATATTTTAAGTTGTTATGCGGCATTCTTTGCCCCAGATTGCTAACTGATTCTTTTTCATGCGGTATGCCCATAACAACATCAAATGTGAATATATCTGTGCGAAATGGGTTCGTACGCGTATTTGTTTGCGTTACCGTACCGTTCATTATTCCATCAACAAAACTAGCCGAAAAAATGACTGTTACATAATCTCTTGCCGATGTCATCGTACCCTGACCATTAGGCAAACCATTTTGCCAGTATCCTTCATATACCCAAGTAAATCCTGCACCATCAGTATGCGTCGTTGTGTGAAATCCATCAATTAAATCCCACGGCGCAGCTTCTTCATTGCCGCTGTTGTCTGATGTAGGTGGTGGTAACGGTTCGGTAGTCGATGGCGGATTGATAATACTAATGATATCACCAGGATCGTCGATAATTATTATACTTTCTTCATCATAATTATCTGTATCGTCAATACCGATCACCATGTCCTGACCGTCGGACAGTTCTTCGATTTCGTTGCCGTCCTCGTCCTCAATGACCACAATACCGTCATGTACCTCAATTGATAAAATAGCAATATAGCCATGCACTAAGTTAATAGCACCTTGCACCTGAATATGTAGTGTTTTATATCTTATAAGTAATTCCGTAGCCGCCGGGGTTTTGACACTTTCAAGGGTTGCGATGATGCTTTCTATGCTTGCTTTAAATCTCTCAAGCTGCGCAAGCTGTTGTTCAAGTTCTTCAAGCATTGTCACCGTGTATGATGTGCCGCGAACAAGTATATTGACATTTTTGACAGACAAGGCGAAGCGTTCACTGCCGCTCATCGGTCTATCTATCCGCACCGTGACCTCGCCGGATTCAAATCGCCAAGCGTACCC
>JAITGA010000029.1 GCA_031280955.1 Lachnospiraceae bacterium | reverse complement strand
GCCAGACCTGCGGCATCATCGGCGGCGCGGTTGATCCGGTAACCGGATGAGAGTTTCTCAGTTGATTTTGCCTGAGAACCCATCGTGATTCCCAACATTCTGTTGGAATTCATTGCAGTGAGATTACTTTGTACGACCATATTATTCCTCCTTGAATTTATTCACTTACGCCCTATTGCGTAAGCACGAGCCGCATCCTTGCGGCCTTCGCACGGTATTTGGTTAATGGGTTTCGTAGAGCTGGTTAGCTCTTTGTGAAACCCTTGGTGTAGCACACAGATTTCGCTTTGCGTAATCCTTTGTGCTGCATGTGGATTGCTTCAAGAATACGCAGTATTCTTGTGACATCGTTAGTTACACTTAGTGAGGTATTTCACGAACTTAGTGTAACTCGATGTTTGCTCGTTAGTTATACTTAGTGAGGTATTTCACGAACTTAGTATAACTCGATGTTTGCTCACTAGTTATACTTAACGAGGTACTTCACGAGTTTAGTATAACTTGATGTTTGCTCGTTAGTTATACTTAACGAGGTACTTCACGAGTTTAGTATAACTCGATGTTTGTCGCAATGACGAGGGTGGAACGTATAACACTCAATTTATAAAATCACAAAGGGAGAGACTAGAGCGGAGTCTCCGGCGGATTTTGCCGGAGTCTCCGCAACTTTCTCTCTTAGAGTAGAGCCAGTACCCCTGCATTGGCTTGGTTAGCCTGTGCCAGCATTGCTTGGCCTGCCTGTGCCAATATGGAGTTGTTCGAGAACTTGACCATCTCCGTTGCCATATCGGTGTCACGGATAGCTGATTCAGCAGCTGTCGTATTCTCTACAACATTCCTCAGGTTTGCTACAGTATGTTCCAACCGGTTTTGGACTGCACCCATGTCAGAGCGTATTGTTGACACATTTTTGAGTGCTGACTTAATCGTATCTACCGTTTCTGTGATGTTCTGGTAAACCGCATCATCATCCGAACCCATTACATCCAAGCGTCCTTGTACACCGTCAAACTCACTCGCAAATCTGGTAATTGAAGTCCAGTTCATGTGAGCTATCGTAATCATAATCTGGTTCGGCGTAGCTGTTTCCGCACCTACCTGAACCCGCTTGCCACCAGAGAAGTTACCATCAAGCAACATCTGCTCATTGAAGGTAGTCGTTGCCGCAACACGGTCAATCTCGGTGCGAAGTGCCACAAGCTCAGACTGGATGAAACTGCGATCAAGTGATTGCAAAGTTTCATTGCCGGCTTTGATGGCGAGTTCATTCATGCGCTGAAGCATGGCGTGAACTTCATTGAGGGCACCTTCTGCTGTTTGCAGGGCGGATATGCCGTCTTGGGCATTGGCAGTCGCTTGGGTAAGACCACGGACTTGCCTGCGCATTTTTTCTGATATCGCCAATCCGGCGGCATCATCGGCAGCGCGGTTGATACGGTAGCCGGATGAGAGTTTCTCAGTCGACTTCGCCTGGGATAATACGGTGATTCCCAGCATCCTGTTGGAATTCATAGCTGTAAGATTGTTTTGTACGACCATAATATATTCCTCCTTGAATATGTCGGTAGCCGTGGTGATGTAATCACTCTGGCGTTTACCGCGTCGCATCCTTGCGACTAATATTTGGTTTACAGTTTATGTATCGACATATCGGGAGGAAACTTTAGGGGTAGAGAGAAAGATTTTGGAAAAGAATTTTTCGCTCGTCATTGCGAGGAATCAATTAGGGTTTCGCTATGCGGAACTCTAAGTGTGACGAAGCAATCCGTCCTGTTATGTAATTATCAAGCCAACCTATATGAATACCACCAATACCACCAATAGTATAAATGGATTGCCACGTCGCATCACATAACAACGTGATGCTCCTCGCAATGACAAGGCTAGATAAATATAACTCTGCCACACATCTGCCACATGTCTAGAGAAGTTTACTCCACCACATGTCTAGAGAAATATATTCCACCACATGTCACCATTCTATAAAATAGAGTCATACAAATCATCCCAACCGGGATTCATGCTCTCTATCAATGTTATCTTTTTTTTCCTTGAACCACCCTTGATTTGCTTTTCACGTTGAATTGCAGATGTAATAGAAATATGTACTTCATAATATCCTAGTTTATCTACATCGTATTTTGTGGTAAATCCTTCTCTCATTTTGCTTTTATGTTCATATACACGCTTACGCAAATCAGTTGTTACACCTGTATATAGTGTTCCGTCTCGTTTGTTGAATAAGATGTAAACATAACCTTGTTTTTGTGTTTTCATTTGTTTGCCTTTGTAGATTGCGGTATGGATTGCTTTGCTACGCTCGTAAGAACGCTTGCGTTCTTGCTGACATCGTTAGTTACACTTAACGAGGTACGAGTTTAGTGTAACTCGATGTTGACGCAATGACGTACGAGTTTAGTATAACTCAATGTTTACTCGTTTGGGTTGTTTTGTGGATTGCTTCGCTACGCTCGCAATGACGGGGAAATCATAAGTCATCTTCAAGAACGCTTGCGGTATGGATTGCTTCGCTACGCTCGCAATGACGAGATAATTATAGTTATCTTCAAGAACCTTATGACCGTGTATCTAAAAAACGAGCCGGGACTTCGGCAGGTGAACCCATGCGATTCATGAAGTCGTAAGCGGCTTTGGCACGGACGCGGTCGCTCTTTATGTCTTTGCGACTTTGCTTTAGGGCATTTTCCACTAAGGCTTTGTTGCGGACTTCCTGAGCTTGGATAGAAACACTTAGTTCGGTTATGTCAGAAATTAGAGCCTTGAAGCTGGCGATTTTTTCTTTGTGTTGCTCACGGTTGGCAAGGAGGGTATCTTTGATACGGTCGTAGACACTTTCAAAACCTTGATCTAATTTGACCAGTTCTTCTATTAAGATAGCTTTGCGGTCAACCACCACTTCGAAATCGTCATATGAGACCGGTTCTTGACTGAGGGCTTTTTCCTGTTCCTGATTGGCTTCGGTTATTTGTACCAGTATCCCCTTTTTCTTGATAAGGCTGTCTTCCAAGATTGCCAGTTCGATCATGTTGTCCTCTTTCCTTTATAGGTATTGATATGGGGTAAAATGACGAGGATGGGTAATGGCAAACATCTATCGTCCTTGGCGCATGACTTCTTTCCATGTGTCACGCATGGAGCGCAGGTGAGTGATGATTTCCTCCAGTATCGTGATATCTTTGCTCAAGTTGGCATCAATTATCCGTCCTTGGAGATAGACGTAAACGCGGTCAAAATCCTCAGCAACAGGATAGTTCATGTCCAAGGTGGCACGGAAGTTGTCAACTATACGCTGTACCTTGACGATGTTGTTGTGAGCCTTGGGAACATCGCTTTGCTCAATTGCCGATATGGCGATATTGCCGAATTTGATTGCGCCTTCATATAACATCAACACCAACTCTGCCGGAGAAGCGGTTAGTACCCGTGAGTTGCTGTATTGTGCATATGCGTTCATCATTGCCATTTTGGTCTCCTTAGTATGTGTTGTGAATTGCGGTGTGGATTGCTTCGCTACGCTCGCAATGACGAGGGAGTAAGTAAATCGTAGTCTTTTCCACGAGTTTAGTGTAACTCGATGTTTGCGCAATGACACAAAAGTTACTTGTACTCTTCTACAAGAACGCTTGCGTTCTTGTGATTTCGGTAGTTACACTTAACGAGGTACTCTACGAGTTTAGTGTAACCCGCAATCTATCGCATGGGCATCCCAATCAATCCCATTATTGCACTCTGGCTTGATTGCATTTTTGCCATTGCCACTTCCATCGCTGTGAATTGCTTGTAGTATTTGTCCTCGATGCGGTTGATTCGCTCCTCTTGCCGCTCTATCGCCTTTGTCATGTTGTCGTACTCTCGCTGTAGCTGGCGATCATTATAAATGGTATTGATACTCTTGAAGTTCGAGTTGCGGTCAAGGATAATCTTGTCCATAGCCGTATGGAGATTCCGGCTCAGAGCAACGAAGAAGTCCGTTACCATCTGCGGGTTGCTGGCTATCATTTCCTTTAGGATATTGGGTTTGCCCGCACCAAGCAAACTATCGTCATCACCATCTATGAAGAACGCATTGCGCTCATTCTGCGGGGCATTGAAGAACGGAAGCACATCAATCCCGAAATCCGACAGGCGCATCGTCTTGCCATTGATCGTCACTCCGTCGTTCATCGCTTTTTTCATCGCATTTGAGAAGTTGAAAAGTGAGCTGTCACGACGAAGCAAGGAGTCCTTGATTTTGTTCTCCCACTCCTCTACCTCCGATTCCCTCATTGCATCTTTTTCTTCATCAGTCAGCGGACGGAAATCACGAGCTGAGTTGGCATTATAAAGCCTGTCCATTTCAATAATCAAGGCATTATACTCACTAAAGAAGTTCTTGATCATGTTGTAAATACCGTCAGTATCATCTTCGGTGGTTATCGTTATCTCCTCACCCGCTGCCGTCAATTGATTGGCGGTAATCGTCAAGCCGTTGATGTTGAAGATATTGGAACTATTGGTAAAAACCGCACCATTCAAGGTAATCTGCGCATCCTCACCCACGATTCTGGTTGCGCCGCCGGAACTAGTGCCGTTAGCCACCGCCCAGATGGCAAAAGCGATATCGCTATCCACTTTTTCCGTGGCTTTAGCCGCAAAATCCCCATCATTAGCCACGACAAGCTCCTGCTCGCTGATAATAGTCATCAGTTCATCACGTCTGGCTACATCAATCGCATACGCAGTTATGTCATTATCCTTGATAAGTGCTGTTGTTGCCGCATTTTCTTCTTTGTATGCCGTCAAACCCTCTTCCAACAAGACGATTGCCGCTTTGTCATCTTCATATGTAGCCGCATCGGGGTCAAGAGCTTGCTTTGCCGCTTCAATTGCGTTCTCCCGTGACTCTATTTCACTATTGTATGCGTTTATTCTCGTAGTGACGGCGGCAACAACCGCATCATTGCTCATCGTCTCTACTCCTGTTTCGCCTGCCGCTTCCAGATACTCACGGTATACCGCCAACCTAGCCGCGATTTTGCCGTCCGCACCATCCAAGGATGCGAACTCATTTTCAAAAGCAGTAAGCTTTGCTTCCTCGATTCCCTTTAATCTGGCGGCTTCCGCATCCACGAGAGCGTTATATTTGTCACTTCCGGCTGTTACTGCTGCCAGTTCCGTATAATTATCGGCATTATGATAATTGATGCCAAGCTTCATCAAAGCATCTAGTCCCTCAGCATTGTTGGCGGTGAGGGAGAAATCGCCTGCTGTTCCCATCGTCTGTGAACTGATAAAGAAGCGACCGTTGGCAGCATCGAAGTTGGCATTGACCCCTGCACTTCTTAGCTGTTGGACGACATCTGACACCCTCATATCACCGTGGATATTTATTTCCCGTTCCCTGCTACCCGATTTCACCGTAAAACTGCCGGCTTCGGTAATCCCCAGTGCCGACAACTGCGTGGTGGCAGCGACATTTTCTCCGTTTGTTTGCTTGATTTCTCCGCCGGTCAGATATCCGGTCTTGGCGAGATTGTCGATGGTAAGCCGTTGAACGCCATTGACTGCCGCTTGCCCGGTCACTACCGTTGCCTTGTCACTCGATACCCTGCTGGTCTTGCGGGCATACGCATCCGAAAAGCGCATTTGATTCACGACTCCGTTAAACAACCTAAGAGCCTTGGTATTGAGTTCTTTCCAGGCATCTTGCTTCCATTGCAGGGAAATTTGATTACCTTTTATGGTATCAACTTTGGCACGATGACCGCGCATAAGCTCATGGATTATCAAATCCGTATCTAGTCCTGAGTGCATTCCTGTTACTCTTATCATCAACTTCTCCTTTATCCGCTCGGGGAGCTATCCTGCCTCGTCCCGTTACCGTCTCTCATCTACCAGTAGCCCTGCCAACTCCCAGACCTTAGAAATCATGTCAAGGGTTTTCTCAGGCGGCAGTTCTTTTATCAGTTCCTTGGTTTCCTTGTCAATTATCTTGATCGTCACCCGGTTGGTTTCCTCATGAATACCAAACACTGCTTCGGAATGGGAAATGTTACGGTTGATTTGATCGACTGCCTTTCTGATTTGCTCGGCGGATACTTGTTGGCTTTCCTGCCCCCTGCTGTCCGCCTGCTCTTGCTCTTTCCTTTCCTTCTTTACACTCGGAGTAGTCTCACTTCTTTGCGTAACCTGCTCTCCCCCTGCCACCGAACTTTTGTCTGTATCGGCAGTTGCCGTCTTTATTTTGACTTCCGTACTTGGAGCAACCTTGTTACTCGTCATTGATGGGTTTCCCCCCATCGGATTTACACTCATCATCATTTTTCACCTCCGTGTGACTTGTAAAGCACGGTCGCTATGTACGCCCGCCACGTGCTAGTGGGATGAAAATCCCCCCTCTTTACTGCCTTTTATCGTTCCTCTTTTGTTCTTTTTCTGATAGAGGCTGTCAAAGTTCGCCTCTATGATAAATATATCGGATTATGTGAGAAAATATTTAGCGGAAAAAGAGCGAAAATGAACTCGCTGAAAAATTAATTCATTGGTAAATAAGCATAGAACCTTTTACTCCGTGTTGTTGCTGAAAAAGTAATCGAAGTAAAGTGCTTATGTATAATAAGAAACCATACATGGTAAACGGCGGTTAGCTTCGCTGCCGTTGGTTTATCCTGCTACTGTTGGCATAACCCTGTATCGCCAACTTAGCCCAACAAATCCTTAAGGGCTGCCATACCTTCAGCTCCGGTAGCTTCCTGGTTGGCTTTTTGGATTTCCAAATATACTTCTTTGCGGTAAATAGGTATTTCCTTGGGCGCAGAGATGCCTAGCTTGACCTGTTCGCCGCGAATATCGAGAATAGTCAACTCGATATTATTGTTTATCATGATTGCTTCATTTTTTTTGCGAGATAAAGCCAGCATCTACTCACCGCCTTTCTGAAGTAGTATTTCATAAATCGGGAACTTCACCTCGTACTGGGCATCGTCCAAAATCACCTGACAGGCTTTGCGTGTGGCGGCATTGACGACCAGCGGACCCTTTAGGTTGACTGACATCTGGGTTATGTCCTTGGGTACGGTCAAAGTGACAAGTAACAGCATCTCGCTTTCATTAAGCGAGCCAATTGGGGCAAAGATATCATCGTCCACTACCGGGTTGTAGTCAGGGGCGACAATCAGCGGATCCATGACCGGCATTGCAAAGCCTGCCTCCTGTACTGATTGAAGCCAATGGACGTTGCCGGCTCCCTTTTCATCGTCGTGGACAAGGGCAAAATCGGTCAGTTCCGGGAAGCCGATGATGCCGGCGGGGAACTGGATGATTTTGTCGTTATCAACTTCGATTTCTCCGAAGTTCTTGGTTACTATCTGCATTTCCTTCCTCCTTGTTTATGAGTTTAGTGTGATGTTTGCGATGTAGGTGGATTGCTTCGTCACTCGCTACGCTCGCTTCTCGCAATGACGAACACGAGTTTTGCGCTACGGTGGATTGCTTCGTCACTCGCTGCGCTCGCTTCTCGCAATGACGAACATGAGTTTTGCGCTACGGTGGATTGCTTCGTCACTCGCTGCGCTCGCTTCTCGCAATGACGTACATGAGCTTTGCGCTACGGTGGATTGCTTCGTCACTCGCTGCGCTCGCTTCTCGCAATGACGTACACGAGTTTAGTGTAACTTGATGTTTACTATATAAAATGCATGAGTGAAGTCTGCATTATCTTGGCGGTTGCCATCAAAGCGGCGTTGTATGACAATTCGGTACTGGTTAGTTTGATTGCTACCTCAGCGATATCGACATCCTCATTTTCTGATTTGAGAATTTCAAAGGTCGTCTTCTGCGACAAAAGCCGATTACTGATGAGGTCGAGGCGGGCACTGCGAGTACCGCTGTCGGTTACTGCCAAATTGATATCATCCAAAGCTTTTTGCATGATAGTAATCGAGTTTTCAAACATCTTGTGGACGTTTTCCCGAACAAAGTCATAAGTCTTGACGGCAGCATCCAACTGTTTTTGCACTTGGATAAATTCCGGTGTCCCCTCACTCAAACCATCGATTATCGCCCGCAAATCATCCACAGTGACTTGAATCGCTTTGAGTTCATTCACCGCTCGTTCAAGGTCGCTCACATTGCGCCCCATCGTATGCTGGAAGACATCCTCAGCCAAGGTGTTAATCCGTATCCTCTGATTATATCCTACATCATATTCGATGATTTGTCTATTGCCGACTCCATCGAGATATTCAGGATTGTAATTAATCGTCCGGATCGTGCCGTCATCTCTTACTTCTGTTGACACGGCAGCAAAGTAGTGTTCCGGGCGCAAATCACCCTCTTTCCAGACATTTTTGTCATATGAAACCCGAATCTCAATATTGGGGTTGAAATTGATATCAGTCCGCAACTGGTCAAACGCCGTATCGGAGAAAAGTAACTCCCCTGTCTCGGGAACGAAGACCACGCCCATGATGGGAGGGTCGGCACTATTCATCGCCTGAACGGTTTGATAAGGGTCAAGCACAGGCGGCGGGCCTGCTGAATAAGTAGTATGGGCGGAAACAGTCGTATAAGTAATACCGTGAGCAGCGATAAAGTCAGTCTCTACCGGCGGTGTTCCTATCATATAGGTAATGTTCGGCATTGGTGCGGGAGTGGCGGCGATTTCATCATAAGAAAGACGAAGACGACGGATATCGGAATTGACTATCCCTTGCTCTTCGATACCGACACGTATAGGGTCATTGTAATTACCGCGGCTCAGTCCTGCCACGTATTTTTGATCAGTATAGTTAATCGAATCAAGCGAGTTGATGGTAAACTGCTCGGTAATGTTGTAGTTAAGGTTTTTGCTCAGGACATCCTTGGTAAAGCTAAGGGGGGTGTCAGTGCGGTAGCCCGTGAAGATATAACGCCCGGCATAGTCTACGTTGGCAGTCGCATAAAGCTCATCGCTAAGCGATTTAATCTGCTGCATGATACTGTCAATATCAGTCGGTGTCAGGTCTTTGTTGGCAGCCTTGGTCATTTGATTGATAAGTCCGCTCGGTCCGCCGATAATCGCCCCGGCAGTACTAAGGGCATCCTCGGTCACGGTAAGCCAAGCATCGGCATCTTTGGCGTTTTTGTCCCTGAACTGGGTGATTTCCGATACACTAGTACGTAGGCGCAAAGCACGGATGGCAACGATGGGGTCATCAGAAGGGCGGGTCAGCTTCTTCTGCGTTGCCATATTGGTACTCAATTTATCCTGGAGGATTTTGTTTTGGTTGATGTTGTAAAGCGAGTTATTCTGCATTATTTTGTTGGTCATTCTCATGGAAATACCGCCTTTCTTGTCGGGCAAAAAGGTTCACCCCATCGTGGGCGTACCATTCCCTGCGTGTTCGGCATCCATGCCATAATGCTTCCTATGTTAGTTATCGGATATCTAAGGATAAAACTTTATTATAGATGTAGCGGAACTTTGCGGAACGAGTGGAGAGATTGCGGGTCAAGCCCGCAATGACGGAGCAATAATGGTTTGACTATGCCGAAATCGACAAGCGCATATCGAAAACTGAGCTTGCCTCGTCATTGCGGGCTTGACCCGCAATCTCCTTCCCACCCAATGCTCAAATCCTCCCACATAGGGTTTTGCTTTTCTATCAACTCATTTTTCCATTCCCTTTTCCAATTCTTTAATTGCTTTTCTCTTTCTATCGCAGTTCGTATACTATTGGTTTGCTCATAATAGACTAACTTATGGCAATTGTACTTACTAGTAAAACTATCCTTATTTACTTCATTTTTGTGTTCCCTGACACGCCGTTCAAGGTTGTTTGTAATACCGATATACAAGACTCTATTGTTTTTGTTGGTCATAAAATAGATATAAGCATTTTCTGTCATTTGAATCCTTTCTGTGGCTTGAGATTGCGCAGCTCTCCTCCGCCGTTACTTCCTCTATTCACAATCACTACTAAGAGGAGAAGCTGCTGTCAAGCCCGCAATGACAGAGCAAGCACTCTATACCCCGGTCTGTAAAATCAAACGATTATAGATTTCCGTGAGGGTTTGAATCATTCGTGAGGAAAGATTGTAGGCGTTTTGGAATTTAACGAGGTTGACTGCCTCTTCGTCTTCATCAACCCCCGAAATAGAACTTCGTTGATTATCAATCGCATTACCCATGCCTCGGTAAGTATTATAGAATGTGTTGGCATTACTGGCATTCAAAGCGATGTCGCCAAGTATCATTTCCAAGAAATCCTTTGCCGTTCCGTTACGGAAACTGAACATCTCCTTGCTGTTGAGCAGTTGAATCATCAACTTCACCTGTTCTGATTCTTCATTGCCGACAGAAGCCGTGCTTTTGCTACCCAAGCGGTCAGCATTGCGCATCAGTTCCTCAAATATCGTGATATTCCCTGCCGTGAGCGCATATAATCCTTTTCCATACGCTGCCAGTAAGTCGGTCGCCCCATACTCACCGTCAACCGGATGCCGTCCCGTGAAGAAAAGCGAACCGGCATTACCGAGAGCATCAAAGCCATTGGCGACAAAATCGTAATCCGTACCATTAAATGTATACTCACCGTGAAAAATCTCATTGACTTTTTCGGCAAATCCACGCAACCATGCGTTCATTTGGGTCATATAATAAGGAACGCCCTGATACTGGATGGCACGACCGCAGGTCGCATCTGTACCAAGCTTGGATGAATTGATAATCTCATCACTGCGGTCATTATCAAGGATGAAAGTATACTGGGCGATACCTCCCACGACTTGATAACTCCAGTCCTGATAATAATAGATTTGCCCGCCTATCGTGATTCTGCCGCCGGTATCGGACAAGTTGCACAGCTTCATATCCATCAGGTTCACGTCCGTTACCGAGACGATGGCAGTTGAAGTCGGGACACCCTCATAAATCATTGTCCCGATTTCCGTCAGGCGACCGTTAAAGAAAAAGCCGTTGTTGCCATCACGCATTTCTACCAGGCCACGGAGCTTCCCACCCATTACGGCACTTTGAAGCCCGAAATCATTACCATTTTCCCATTTGACATCGAAAAGTCCGTGGATATCGGTCTGATTCAGCTTCTCGTAACTCATCCTCGCCTCGCACATGAGACGGTTAAACTCGTTGCCGCGAGTGAGTATCTGCCCGCCATTGATTCGCACCGTATACATCGTTCCGCCGGTCAGGCGAGTGGGGTCATTGACATCGACAATCGGAAACTCGTCTACTTCCACATCAACGAGTAAAGAAAGACGGTCAATCAATTTTTCCCGCTGATCCCGCAGTTCATTGGCTGCCGGTCCACCCATCTCGATTATGTTAATCTGACGGTTGAGAATCGACAATTTTTCGGCAATCGAATTGATTTCATCTATAGTCTGCTTGATTTCCAGATTGAGGTCGTTTTGCATTTCCTGCATGTTTCCAAACATACTGTTGAAATAGTCTGTCAACGCTTTCATCGAAGAAACGAAGTCCGCCTTGGTCGAGGTCGAGCTGGCATTGGTGGTAACTGATTGAAGTGCTGCTGACATCCGGTTGAAAAGAGTGTTGAAACCGGACATCTCATCATCCTCGAAGTAGTCTTCCAAAGTCCGCATATAATACTGCTGCACCTCGGCTTTACCCAAGCGACTGGCATTGTTCCAGTATTTGACATCATAAAAGTGGTTGCGAACACGTTCTATCGCCAAGACATCTACGCCTGCTCCGGCACTACCGTATGTGGTAAAAGTGCGGAGAGCATCACTTGCTTCCTGCACCACCTGCTGACGGCTGAAACCGGGAGTCTGGGTGTTGGCAATGTTGTTGGCGGTTGTATTGAGAGCGGCTTGAGAACTGCGAAGACCGCTGCTGGCTACATGGAGTCCGAAAAATTGTGAAGGCATAAAAATCCTTTCTGGAGTGAATGACCCGTTCGTTGCCATTCTGCGCTGAGAGTTACATACACAAGTACCGTATGATTACCCGTTTATCACTATCTTCTGCCAAGCTGAGAAATAATGTGTTCCAACATCTCGCTGATGACATTAACATAGCGGCTGGAAGCATTGAAAGCATTTTGGAACATAATCATAAAACCAAGCTCTTCATCAGTCGATACACCGACTACTTGATCACGGGCAGCACCGACTTGTTCAACCGTCAACTCTTGGTTTTTGAGGATTTCCCGTGATACCGATGAAGTATTGGCAACCTGTGAAACCATCGCATTGTAATATCCGGCGATATTGACCCTTGTTTGAACGTTGGGATTGAGGGTGTGATCCCTTGCATCGAACAGTTCTTTGAGGCGGGTTGCCGTTGCATAATCGGTTTGTCCATCATCAAGGCGAAAACCAAGCAAGGTAGGCGCTTGCCGCAAGTCCGAGTTGATGATTACGTTTTTGATTGTAAAAGGTTCATCGGTGGCGATAAGGTTAAATACCTGCAAGGGATTGCCATAAGCATCTTTCATGTAGTTTGATGATGGGTCAAGTGCCTCAGCTGCCAGTGCCGCTTCCCGCAGGATATCATTGATACCCTGAACCACCAGATTGATGAGTTGGTCAAACTGCGCCTGCATATTCATGATGATTGATTGGGAGATATAAAGGTCGTAATGATTCGGGTCATAATCATCACGGCTCGTATCTTGCGACTTGGCGATATCTTCAAATGTTGCCTGATGAGTTCCCCTTGCCAAAAGCTTTGCTTTCACCTGTCCGACATCGGTGTTCATCTCTGTGGAAATCGTTTGCTGGAGGTTGAACACATGCGCTCCGTCTATGTTGAGCTGTTCGTAACCATGCAAATCTATATATTTAACTGCCATATTTTCCCAGTAAGGAGTATAAAACCCCGTCAGCGGGTCGGTATAGATGGCGATTTCGTTGATAGAGTCAGTCTTGATGAAATCATTGCCCTCTAACTTTACATTGACATTGCCAAAGGCATCATGTGAGTACGAAATACTCGCCAAACCCGATAGCTCGTCCAGAAGTCTATCACGGGCATCACGCAAGTCATTGGCACGTTCCACATTACCTGCCTCCACCCGCAAGATACGAATGTTGAGGTCGTAAATTTGATGTCCAATCGTATTGATACGCTCGATATCATCCCTGATGGTGCGGTTCATGTTGACCTGATAATCAACCAAACCTTGATAAACGGCATCGGCACGAGTCAAAAACTCAAAACAACGCTGGATAAACACGCTTTGCCGTGATGCCTGGTCAGGCTCATTCGCCAAATCCTGAATCGACACCCACAAATCATTGAGGGCATTGGCAAAAGCTTCACCGTCAAGCTCTTGAAGCAGATTTTCCACTTCCTCCAGAGTCTTCGTTGAAACTTCGTAGAAAGCACTGCGACCGGATTCTCGCCGAAATGCTTTGTCCAGAAAATAATCACGTTGGGTTTTCGTTTCTGCATAAACTACGCCAAGTCCTAGCTGCTGTCTGGCAATAGCAGAACCATTTATGGAAATTGTATTATATTGGCGTGCGCTTTGCATGACAAGCTGCCGAGTATAGCCGAGGGTGTTGGCGTTGGCTAGGTTGTGTGCCGTGGTGTTGAGGGCATTTTGACTGGTCTGTAAGCCCGACGCACCTATGTGGATGCTCCCCATCAATGACATATTTTTCCGCCTTTCCGATTACAAGGATGTGTTATTGTTTGGCATCGAAACCTCTTGCGGTTACGCCGATGACACTACCGTCAGTGACGGCGCTGCGGTCATAATTGGCAGTACCGGGAGCGGCCTTGGCGGCCTGGAGGATGTTCATTTCAAATTGAATCATATCCAGTGAGTCGCTTATCAGTTCGCGGTTGTGTTCATTTGCCTGCGTAACCCTTTGCGTCACATTTTTCAATCTGTCATGAACGATTGCCAGTTTTTGCTGTTCTTCGGGTTTGGGTCCCATGAAACCGATGACCACCGTTAAGTCTAGCTCGCTAACATCCTTGTTAATCACTTCGGCGATTTCGCTCATCGTCAAGCCCATTGCTTGGTCTAGCTTGTTGATTTTGCTAATTACCAGCCTTTCATCATCCGTGATAATAGCCATTTTATCTAAATCGCCGGTGATAATCACCGGCGTTTTTTTCATGGACAACTCGAGTAAGCTCTCATATTCCACGCATATTTCTTCTAGTATTAAAGTGAGATTGCCAATCAAACTTGCCACGGTTATCACACCTTTCATTTATGAATTTTGCTGTTTATACAGTACTTTTTCCGTATAGTATTGCGACATAAAGCAGCGATTCTCATATCCGCACTATCACCCGCACCCTTAGAGTGCTCCGTCATACTCCGTCAGCAACTTGTCGGCAAACTCTTCCGCACTCACATCATACGTGCCATTGTTGAGCTTTTCCTTTAGTGCCACGACCACATCCATGCGAATGTCAGGAGCTTCCCTAACCGCCTTTTTGGCAATGGTAATGTCCTTGCCAATGCTGGAGATGTCAACCTTGTCAGTCTTTTTGACATCTTGTTTCGCATCCGTCTTCTTCGTGTAGGTGGCTTTGTATGCCTGTTGTACTTGTGTATATGCCTCTACGCGCATATCCCTCTCCTTTACCTGCTACTCATCTATATTGCAGCCGCCAAATTACCCTGCGGTTTGCATAAAATGTCGTTCAGACATTGTTATCTACTTATATTATCGGTAGATTATGTCAAGACTTTAGTGTTTAGTAGCAAAATTTGCGAAAAATTTGCACAATTTTCACGCAAAGTTCCGCAAACTTGCGAAAAATCTTTATATTTGATTTTTATACGAAAAATTGGGTGAAATTCTACACTTTCACACTACGCATCGTCGGAAATAGAATTACATCACGGATAGCAGGGGAATCAGTGAGAAGCATGATAAGACGGTCAACGCCGATACCGATACCACCCGTCGGCGGCATCCCTATTTCCAGAGCAGCAAGAAAATCCTCGTCCATTTGATTGGCTTCATCATCACCAAGCTCCCGCAGCTCCTCTTGATAAAGAAAACGCGAACGTTGGTCAAGGGGATCGTTGAGTTCTGAGTAGGCGTTTGCCATCTCACGCCCGGCAATAAAGAGTTCAAAGCGTTCAACATGAGCTTCATCTTCCGGCTTTTTCTTCGCTAACGGCGTGATTTCAAGGGGATGGTCGAGGATAAAAGTCGGCTGAATTAAATGCTCCTCGACCAACTCTTCAAACAACAACGCTAAAATATCACCCTTTTTGTGGCGGTTTTCATATTTGATACCCTTACCCTCAGCAATACGGCGGGCTTCTTCAAGTGTCGTCACCGTGGCAAAGTCAATTCCCGTCTGTTCCAAAAGTGCCGCCACCATCGTAATGCGCCGGAACGGTTTGCCCAGGTCAATTTTGCCCTCACCCAAAGGTATCTCACTCGTACCGTGTACTGTTTCCGCCAGATGTCGGAAGAGGTTTTCACACAGTTCCATCATGCCGTGGTAATCAGTATATGCTTGATAAAGCTCCATCAAGGTAAACTCAGGATTATGGCGAGTACTAAGACCCTCATTGCGAAAAACACGCCCTATCTCATAAACACGCTCCAAGCCACCAACAATGAGCCGCTTGTGGTATAGCTCCAAGGAAATACGTAACTTGACATCTTCATCAAGGGCATTGTAGTGGGTGGAAAACGGGCGCGCCGCAGCACCACCGGCATTGGCGGTAAGCACAGGGGTTTCGACTTCCAAAAAACCCAAATCATCGAGATAACGGCGCATTGCGCTGATGATGTGTGAACGTTTGATGAAAGTATCCTTGACCTTTTCATTCATGATGAGGTCAGTATAACGATGACGGTAACGCAAGTCGGTATTAACTAGTCCATGATACTTCTCCGGTAGGGCTTGCAGGCTTTTGGCAAGTAAAACCAGCTCGGTAACACTTATGCTTATCTCGCCTTTCATGGTGCGGAAGACCTCACCTTTCACGCCGACGATGTCGCCAATGTCATGTTTTTTGAACTCGGCGTAAGCATCCTCGCCAATACCGTCACGGGTGACGTGACATTGGATATCGCCGGGGCGGTCTTGAATGTTGATGAAAGAAGCCTTACCCATAACCCGCTTTGACATCACCCGCCCTGCTATCGAAACGGTTTTGCCCTCTAACTCATCGAAACGTTCTTTTATCCCGGTGCTATGATGGGTCACATCGTAGCTCGTGATTTGAAATGGGTCTTTGCCCTCGCTTTGTAAAGCAGCTAGTTTCTCTAACCTAATCTTTCTGAGTTGATGGGTATCGGGGGGTTGGTTCATGTTGCTCCTTTGATGGAGGGGTGGCGTGGTTGATTGGCTCGGCTATTCGGGTTGATTGACTGATTCGGTCAACCGATGCGGTTGGTCAGTTACGGTTATGGATCTCCAGTACCTTGTACTTGAGTATCCCCACCTGTGTTTCTACAGCCACCGTTTCGCCTACCTTACAGCCAATGAGTGCCTTGCCTACAGGGGATTCGTTGGATATACGTCCCTTTAAGCTGTCTGCCTCGGCAGAGCCGACGATTTTGTACTCGACTTCCTCTTTTAACTGGATATCACGAATTTTGACCTTGCAACCGACATTTATACTCTCCAAATCGACCTCATCTTCGACGATGACTTCGGCGTTTTTGAGGATTTTTTCCAACTCGGCTATCCGTGATTCGACTTCACGCTGTTCTTCCTTGGCGGCATCATACTCGGCATTTTCCGTCAAATCGCCTTGCTCTCTCGCTTCTTTTATCTTTTCTGCGATTTGCTTACGCCTGACCACCTTTAACTCTTGCAGCTCGTCCTCTTTTTCCCTGAGTCCTTTGTATGTGAGAATACTTTTCTTTTCTTCCATATCGGTATCCTTTCTTCTACTTTATGAGTTTCAAAGCAACACTCTTCTGATGTTTTTGCGTATTTCAGTATACTTTAGTTCTTTTGATAATGCAATCACCAACTTCCCTAACTTCCATCTCTTTCTGCGGCGATTGTCCTTACTGCCTCCAGTAATACATCCACGTCCGCTTCATTGTTATAGATTCCAAAACTTACCCGCACCATACTTGGCATGGTAAAATCACGTTTGAACATTTCTTCCGTTATCTCTTCATCAGGAATACCAAGCAGCCTAAATACATAAGGATGTGAGCAAAATGCACCCTGCCTGACTGCTATACCCCATCTGTCGGCAAACAGCTGTGCCACATCGCCGCTATACATGCCATCAATATTGAAAACCAATAGACCTACTTTGTCGGCGAAATTCTCTGTATCATCAAAGAAAGTGATACCCGGTATTTCCTTTAAGCCTGCTATGGTTCTGCGAAGCAAAACCTGTTCGTGTTCGGCGATGTAATCAAAGCCAACTTCATATTTCAAAAACTCGATAGCTCTGAGCATAGCTACCACACCCAGATAATTGGGACTTCCGGCTTCATATCGCCACGGAGCGTCCTGATATGTTTCTATCGCATCAGTTACAACATCCACCATTGCCCCGCCATATAACATCGGCATATGCTCGTTGAGTCTATTGGTAAGTCCGACTATCGCTCCACTGCCAAAAGGTGCGTACATTTTGTGTCCGGCAAAAATAAAGTAATCTATATTTCCCGTCCCATCCGGCCCCAACATGCTAAAAGGACGGTGTGCCACAATTTGCGCTCCATCTACGATAATTTCTGCTCCATTTGCGTGAGCCAGACGTGCTATTTCATGAACATCATTGACATAACCGGTTACATTTGAAGCAGCGGTTACGGAAACAAACTTTACATCATATTCCTGTAACAACCGCTCGACATCGTCTAAAAGAAGTCGTCCGTTTTCATCAACATCAGCGTAAATGGGAGTCGCCAAATGCCGCCACGGCAGGTCGTTTGCATGATGTTCCATCCGTGACAGCAGGACAATATCATCTTTGCTGGTAATCAACGCTGAGGCAAGTAAGTTGATGCCGCTGGTGGTATTTCCTACGTATATTGTTGTATATGTGTCGGGACATGCGTTAACAAAATCAAGTACCTTTGCCCGCCCCTCCTCAAATATATCGGTGGAATAGACCGCTTTTTGTCCCTTTCCCCGTCCGATGGAAGCGTACATTTCCAATGCTTCCTCGACTGCTTCCAGGATAGGTCTGAGCGTTGGTGTGGTGGCGGCATTATCAAGATTTATGGCAACTGATTCTTTGCCATCGGCTAATGTAATCGGTGCGTTTAACCCCACGGTCATCTCGCGGATTTGCGTTTCTGTGAATACCGATTGCTGTCCTGTCACCTGATTGTTGGTATCTGTAGCACAAGCCGACAGAGCCATTGCTATAATGAGCAACATTGCTAATAAAATTTTAATCTTTTTCATCAAGACACATCCTTTCAATATACAGGTTTTCAAGATTTTGATGAGCGAACTATACCATATTTCGTTGGTGAAAGTCAAATCAACCTCAAACCGTCAACCTCAGCAGCACCGAAGCATGGGGGCGCAGAAAATAGCTAATTTCTCTTTTGTGGATACCCTCATCTGTATGTTCCCACAAGTTGCGGACGGAAGCTTCCCACATCACCACCTCCGCCAGTGGACACGAGACCCTCTTTTCCTCATCTGACAAGTTGAACAAGGCAAGATATACGGTCTTGCCGTCGCGATTAGCCCATATTGCCTGACTGTCATCACGGGCAATCTGCCAAGCACGGTTTTCGCATTTGTTGACGGCAAGAACCTCATCATTAGTCAAAAGCGACAATGTCCACTCATCATTATCTCGCATTTCCCCACCCATCATCAGCGGCGAGCGAAAGATACTCCAAAGCGTCATCATCGTTTGCTGTTCGTCACGGGTGAAGCGTGACCGCCGATCATCACGATGACCAATACCAATCCGTCCCAGCGGCAACATATCACAATCAGGCCAACCGCCATCACCTACATGTGTTTGCCATACCTCACAGCGGGCAAACATATCCTTGAGCAAATCCCAACGATCCCAGAAATCATCTGTCATTCGCCACATATCCGCATTTTGCCCCAAATGACGGGCATGAGCAATGGGTGCCGGTCCGGGTGACAGACTGAGTACCATCTCCCTGCCGCAAGAATCTATCGCCTTTCGCATCATTTCAATTTCGTATTGGGCAGAATAGGGATTTTGCGGCCAGATATTGGTATTGGCGATGTCGTCAACCTTGACAAAATCAACACCCCACGAAGCATAGAGTGAAAAAAGTGAATTATAATAAACTTGCGCCCCGGGATGTCCTGCCTTTAGCCCATACATATCACTATTCCATTTGCAAATGGAAAAAGGGTCGGCGATTTCGTCCGCTGTCCACTCCCCACCCATAATGGGGGTCTGGTGATGTGCCGCTTGCCGAGGAATCCCCCGCATGATATGAATCCCGAACTTGAGTCCCATCTCATGGATTTTGGCGGCGATAGTGGTAAACCCGCCGCCATCTTCCGTACTGGGGAAACGTGACCTAGCGGGCATAAGCCGCGAGAAGTCATCCATTTCCAATGCCGCAAACGGACGATATTCCATCGCTTCCGTTCCCGCCAGCGGATCTGACCACTGGATATCACAGACGATATACTCCCACCCATGTTGTTTCATATGCTTTGCCATGTAAGCGGCATTGCCAAGGAGTTGTTCCTCATTTACCGTTGCGGCATAACAATCCCAACTGTTCCAACCCATCGGTGGGGTGGGGGCAAAAGTAGTTTTGTTTTTCCTCATCTTTTTCTCCTTGGTCGCTCCGGTGTCATCCGCTTAGCCAGTATTATCCGGTTAGTGGGAATCTGCCGGGATTTCTACACTCTATTTACTTTTCACTCCTCATACCCGCTTCACTACTACCACTATCCGTGTACTCATATCGTGCGGAGCGGCGTCGGTTTCGTCGTCTACGGCAGTAATTATCGTAAACCCTGCTGCCGTCAAAAGCTCCCCAACCTTTCCCCAATCAAGCCCTCTTTGCCAATGTGTCTCTTGAAAACGGCGAAAACGTCCATCCGCTTCCTTTACAAAAAATGTTAAGGCATACTCATTCAGCTCCTGGTCAGGATGATAAAAATTGTCCCATATAAAATCACATTCCTCATAAGAATCAACTATCGTCGCATTGCCAATTCGGGTTTCATAATGATAAACCGTATTGAAATCAAAAATGAAAATCCCGCCGGGACAAAGGTAGTTGTGAATCAAACGAAATGTCGCCGCCAACTCTTCATCGCCCAATAAATAGTTGATGGAATCGCACACACAAACAAAAGCACCGACTGCCCCATACAACTCAAACTCCTGCATATCCTGACACAAATAAAGGATATCATGCCCGTGTTCATCCTTTTTCCTGTTTGCGATATCCAACATTGCCGATGAGTTGTCAATGCCTATCATATCATAACCTAAATCTGCCAACAGCTTGGTCATCGTGCCGGTTCCGCAGCCGAGTTCGACAATAATGTTCGGTTCACCCGGTTCAGAGGTTTGTGATATACCATATGTGTCAAGCCAGCGAGTGATACGCTCACACCACCGCTCGTATGGCACATCCTCCATCAACAAATCATATACCTCGGCAAACCCCTCATACATTTGCATGTATTGCTCCCCAACTTAATCCTTTGTCGTCTTGTCGCAAATTCGACGGTATAATGCTCTTTATTTGCCTAGGTATTTCTTCAAAAACTCTGTCACCGTCCGCATTTCCTCATCAGTACCAATCGTAATCCGCAAATGATTGTTTATCCGGGGACGATTCCAGTAGCGGACGAAAATACCCGCTTTCTTTAGGGTGATAAACAAATCGGCAGCAGGTACTGTTGAATGGGTGGCAAACACGAAATTCCCCATTGGCTTGGGGAAAGAAAAACCAAGGCGGATAAGTTCCTCGGCAAACCATGTCCTTGTTGCCGTAATTTGTGCAGTTTTTTCCCGAAAATCAGCTTCATCTGCCAGCGAAGCAACACCAACAGCAAGGGAAAAGTTGCTCATCGTGTAGGAGTTGGTAGCAAACTTAGCATCGCTTAGGTACTTAATCAGGCGTTTACTGCCTATCGCATAGCCAATCCGCACCCCTGCCATTGCCCGTGATTTGGAAAAAGTGCGGACAACGAGAAGATTGTCATATTTATCTATCAATGGCAAGATGGTCGTGCCACCATAATCAATGTATGCTTCATCAATTATCACCACGCTGTCACGATTCCTCCTGACGATATCTTCCAGCACGTCAAGCTCGGCAAAAACTCCGGTGGGGGCATTGGGATTGGGAATAATGATACCGCCGTTGGCAGTATGATAATCCTCTGCCACAATCTGAAAATCATCATCCAAGGGGATGACACGATATGGAACTCGATATAAATCTGCCCACACTTCATAGAAACTGTAGGTAACATCAGGGAAGAGCAGGGGTTGGGAACTATTGAAATAAGTCAAATAGGAGAGTGCCAATACATCATCAGAACCAACACCGACGAATACCTGTTCCGGTTTCACATGATGGTACTCTGCCAAAGCATGAACCAAGGACTTGCAATCAGGATCGGGATAAAGGCGGAAATCATCGGCTATAATCCCTGCTATACATTCGGCAACGCTCGGCGACGGCGGGTAGGGTGATTCATTGGTGTTGAGCTTGATAATATCGGCTTGGCGGGGTTGCTCGCCGGCGATATATGGCGTGACTTTACGGATATTGCTGTCCCAGGACATGTAGTTTCCTTTCGTATTGGGTGGAGAATATAGCACCTGCATTAAAGAACATCAGCACCCTTGAGTTTGCAGATTATGCCCGTAACATTGCCTCATACTCCGCTGCCACTTCATGATTACCCAGAGCCTGATAACACTCAACCAAAGCTGTCAGGGGGACGATACTGCTTAGTTTGACATTCAAGATACTGGTCGTCTCGAAAGCGGCATTATAGTACCAAATTACTGCTTCTTCCAAGTCGCCGTGGCTGCGGTAATAATCCCCCAGTTCACAGCACATTTCACTACATCCCTCGCTTCCGATGTCCTTGAGGGCAAATTTGAAAAACTTCGCTATCTCGCCACGTTGCCGTGCTGCCCTCGCTACGACACAAGCCGCTTCTTTGACCTGCTCCAAATCAATGGCTTCCTGCAACAGCATTTCAAAATACGGCTCGGCGGCTTGAAAGTCTTCCATATCACCGGCAATAAAAAGTTCACGGGCATACATCCCCCGCAAACGTTTTGATAAAGGTTTGCCATCATTGATTGTCCGAAGAAAAATCGCAAAGTCTCGCTTGGCGTGTGTTTCCTTTGGCAAATGTCTAATCTCTATTTCACTGTCGAAGACTACCGGCTCGGTACGTATCGTTTCGTGAATCGGGTCAATCCAGACGAAGCCACGCTCACGCTTAAACAACTTGGGGCGATATTCGCGGTCGTAATTGTAAACCGTTCCCTGCTCCAGTTGGTTCGCATAATACATCTGGACGATTTCGATTTCACCGTCAAGCCTTGCCTTTAGTTCCTTGAAGTGACGGCGATTCGCCTCATCCATTACCTCATCGGCATCAGCAGAATAAATGTAATCGCACTTGGCTTTTGTGAAGGCAAAATTGCGGGCGGCGGCAAAGTCATCAATCCAAGTGAAATCATAGACTTGCTCGGTGTACTCAGCGGCAATCTCTTTCGTGCCGTCACTCGATCCCGTATCAACGATTATCACTTCATCCATCATATCGACAATGGAATCAAGGCAACGGGCAAGAACCTCCGCTTCGTTTTTGACAATCATACACAGACTGATACTAGCCATTCTTCCCCCTGTTGATAATGGTACACTCTTTCATCTTTTATTCGTCTCGCAACAATCCCAACCCTGTTGCCATTTGCGTGAGCATCGGATAACCGCCAGCGATATCATCACCTGATGATTTCCAAACAATCAAACCACCCAAGCCCATTTCATTGATGTAATCAAGTTTTGCCTGTAATGAACGAGGACTTTCATATGTATAAAAATTTCGGTAAAAGAAGCTACTAGGGTCGATATTAAACATATATGCCGCTTCTGATTCTTCATCATAGAGAACTTCCCAACCCGGTTTGGTTTCCATTAGTGCAATCTCATACCAACTGAAATTACCGGGATTGGTATTGCCGCGTGCTCCGCCTGCCACCGGTTGCCCTAGTGCCGCCTCGCCATTTTCGGCATCGACTATCCAACCATGTGAGTAAAGCGGTGAGCCGATATTGATTTTGTGGGCAGGAACTCCCAGTGAAAGCAAATATTCGACTGACTCCGAAGCGGAAATCCCCGGCGCAACCCCTCGTCCCGGAAAGAGGGCGCTATGATGCATTACCGTATCACTCCAACCACCCGCCATGTCATAAGTCATAATATTGACCCGATCCACATAAGGGTCAATCGCAGCAAAATCAATATAAACCTGTCCGCTCTTCATCATCTGTGTCGATGTCGGGGCGCAGTAAGTAATAATTCTGTCATTCATTCCTGCTTCATCAAAAGCAAGCCGCATTTCCCTCATCAAGGCGGTGAAGTTGTCATAGTCATCACTGCTGCCACTGAAACCATCATGATTGCGTGACGGTCCCGGATACTCCCAGTCAATGTCGATACCGGTAAAAAAAGGATATTTTACGAGAAACTCAAGGCATGACTCGATGAATGAAGCACGACCTTCTTTTGTCGCCGCCATAAGTGAAAAATGCTGTGAATCCGCCCAACCGCCGATAGCGAGGACAATATCCACATCAGGAAAAAGTGACCCCATTTCTTCATACTGGTCAAAGCAATTTCCCGTTCCGAAATCAGCATTTTCATCAATGCTTCCTATCGGGAACTTCGTTCCGTCTTCACTTGGGTTGATGCGCCAGAATGAATGGTTGATGGTCGAAAGCCGATCCCACGGCAGGTCTCTTACCTGTTGCATTTGAAAGGGCTTGCTGTTCATTGACCAGTTAGCGTAATAAATATTAAGCTTCATGTTGACCTCCTTCACCTCATCGACTACTAATGGATTCCCGCACCCGATACTGAAAAGACATATAATGCAAAAAACAAACATAATCCCAAGCGAGTAGGAATGAAAAACACCTTTCTTTGTTGCACTATTCGTTTTACTCGTTATTTTCGCTTGACGCATCAATTTCCTCTCCCCGATATGATAACATATTAGGCAGTCTTTCGGCAAGTTGTTGGGGGAAAAATGACTGCTTTTTGATATATCTTTTCACGGATATATCCTTTCACAAAAAACGGAGTGTCTTCGTCTACCGACGTTGACACCCCGCTTACAATCCAAACCAACAATGTTTACATGGTTATCCCTTTAGCTTTGGGTTTGATAACCGCTTCAAGGAATATTAGCGAATCCTTTTGCCAAATCCTCATCGCTGGGTATATAATCGCTTAGTGTCTCATCATGATACTGCTGATAAGCACCAAGGTCAAAATAACCCGTTCCAGACAATCCGAAGAGTATTGTTTTGGCTTCGCCTGTTTCCTTGCATTTCTTCGCTTCATCAATCGCCACCTTGATCGCATGGCTGCTTTCCGGTGCCGGAATCAGACCCTCGACACGGGCGAACTCCACAGCAGCGGTGAAAACCTCATTTTGGGTAATGGCTACCGCCTCCATGTGACCGTCATCATATAGCTGTGACAAAGTAGTACTCATGCCATGATAACGAAGTCCCCCGGCATGATTGGGCGAGGGAATAAATGCTGAACCGAGGGTATACATCTTCGCCAATGGACAAATCATCCCCGTATCGCAGAAATCATAGGCGAATTTGCCACGTGTCAAGCTCGGACAGGAAGCAGGTTCTACGGCAATAATCCGGTAATCCCCCTCACCGCGCAGTTTTTCACCCATGAACGGGGCTATCAAACCACCCAGATTGGAGCCGCCACCCGCACAACCAATGATGATGTCAGGGCGGATGTCAAATTTGTCAAGTGCCGCTTTTGTTTCCAAGCCGATGATTGATTGATGTAATAATACCTGATTCAACACTGAACCCAGTACATAGCGATAACCCTCTGTCGTCACCGCTTTCTCCACCGCCTCAGAGATAGCACAACCAAGACTGCCTGATGTGTTGGGAAACTCGGCTCGCATTTTTTGCCCGATTCCCGTTTGGTCAGATGGTGAAGGAGTGACTTTCGCTCCAAATGTCCGCATTACCTCACGGCGATATGGTTTTTGCTCATATGAGCCTTTGACCATGAACACTTCGAGGTCAATCCCCAGATAACTGCAAGCCATCGAAAGTGCCGTTCCCCATTGTCCCGCTCCTGTTTCCGTCGTAAGACCAACGAGACCTTGTTTTTTGGCATAGTATGCTTGGGCGATGGCAGAGTTTAGCTTGTGGCTGCCGCTGGTGTTGTTACCCTCGAATTTGTAATAAATCTTTGCCGGTGTATCCAGTTTTTCTTCAAGGCAATATGCCCTAACCAGCGGCGAGGGGCGGTACATCTTATAAAAACTAAGAATTTCTTCAGGAATAGCAAAATAAGCAGTATTATCGTCCAGTTCCTGGCGAACCAACTCGGCGCAAAATACGCCCTCCAACTCGGCGGCTGTCATCGGCTGTCTGGTGCCGGGATGAATCAGCGGCGGCGGTTTGATCGTCATATCGGAACGGACGTTGTACCACTTCTCAGGCATTTCACTTTCGTCTAAATATATTTTGTAGGGAACTTTGTTCTCTTTCATGGTGCTCTCCTTTTCGTTTTGCTTTCGCGAGGGGTGAAAATTTCCAAAAGAAGCGAAATTAAGCTCGATACACCCTCCGGGTTTGGATTGTTGCGCAACATCTTAGCAAGTAGCGAAAGGATTATTCGCCACCACGACAAATACTTTTGATAAATGCCGTATGCTTATTCGTTACGCTTTATTTGTGCAAGTATACTTGTCAGTTGTTTTCATGTCAAGAAAAATTTTTGTAAAAGAAAAAAATTTTTTCCTAAAGAATTTCTATAAAAAAGAATTTTTCGATAATTTGTGTAAAAAGAAAAGAATAATAAAGGGAGTTTTTCGATAATTTACCATGAGGGGGAAAAGGGGTAAATCTACTTCGACTCGTTTACAAACACGCTCACCCGGTTTTCGATTATAGCAACTGCTTCCTCGAGAGACTTACCACCGCTGAAATACGAAGTCGCTTCCTCTTTGATGATGTTTTCGATGGTCTGGTCATATATGCGGATTTGCACTTCACCCATGAACAACTCAAAGAAAGAAGTAATCGCCTCGTCATCAATGCGATACTCGTATATGGTAGATATATCATCACGATTATACCTGAATGTTGTTTCTTTCTGATTATTTAGAAGCTCCATGTAACTGTCTTTGCTCATATGATTTTCTGTCAAATAATAGCTGATGAAATGCCATGCCGCTTCCTTGCTGCTGCTTCCGGCAGTAAGCGAGACAAGTCTGTCTGAATGGGTAATGACTCCATTTCCCTTTTCGGCGGGAAAGCCGATATAGCTAACCGGTTCACCGAAAACAGCCTGAAACGAGGGGAGTGTGTGGATAGTCCATAGCTCACCAATGCCACCGGGAGCATATACTTTCACCTCACCATTCCTCGCTCGCAAATCAAGCGGACTGTTGTTATCATGCCTCTCATCATCAATGAAGCGATTGGCAAACTCCAGTATCTTGATGACGAAATCACGGTTAAAGCCTACCCCCTTGCTGCTCCAGTCAATGAGAATGTCTCCATTTGCATAAAGGCATAAGTTAAGAACTGCTGTCTTGGTCGGATGGGCAAAAACCGTAGCGTTAGAACCGAAACTATCAACAAAAGCAATGAACTCATCCATGTTCCAACTCGTTCTGTCGCCGATGTCCGCTTCTGTGACCACCAAGCCTTGGATAGAACTTCCTACCGGAAAACCATAGAGTTTACCCTCTATTTCATATGCACGGATATGGTTTTCATAATACTCCGACCAGTCAAAAACAGAGTCCGTATCTAAATATGGATATAAATCCTCAAAAATTCCTGTCTGAGCATAGCGTTGCCACGAAAGAGCCTGTCGAGAAATCACAATATCGGGTCCTTGACCACGGATGATATCTAGTTCTAGATTGAATATTGCCGCGTCATAGCGTGAATAAAACTCCCGCTCCCAATCGCCGGAGTAAGGGCTTTTGTTGTCAAAGTATTCAATCAATTCTACTTGTTTGTCCAGATTTGCTTGATTATAAGCAAACACTAATTGGGGAAGATTATCAAATAACGGGCCTAATAATCCAACCGTGATAACGCTTTTCTCCTGTTGCTCATTCGCTTTCGCCACCTCTAGCTCTGCCTCGGTCAACGGGCGAATCATGCGAAAAGGTTTTTGGTCAAAATCGTATCTGTCGGCAAATAAGACCCGCCCATCGGAAAGTGGAAAAAGGCGGGTAAAGTTGCTAACAACCGCAATGCCTGCATCAGCAAGGGTAAAGCGTTCTGTCACGACATGGCGAACAAGGTCATAATCAAGAACTGCCTCAGCTGTAGCGAGGAAAAGTGTGTTTTCCTTTGTCTTCGCCACGCTCTGGCTGATAATATTGTCAATTTCAAGCTTCGTCTGCCTGATAAGTGACCCGGCAGCAGTATCAACTGTCGCTAGATAATATGCATTTCCCGCCCCATAGTACAAAATTCCCGTCTCGCCGTCATTATCAAACAAGGAGGCATTGCGACCATCGAAAACAACTTCAAATGCTGCCTCACCATCGTGGGAAATAACTATGAATTTACCATCTTTGACCACGAAAGGATTTCCAGCCTCGCCAATGGCAAAATCACTCACGGCACTATTATGACCACCCGCTACTGCTTTGCTAATATCCAAACCTTTAAGCAACAGTCCGCTCTCATCATACTGATACCAGTAAGCACTGCCAACCTCTACTGCCCCGCCGGCATCGTATTGATAAAGCAATAGATGGATGCCACCTCTACTGTCAATGGCAAGCATCATATAAGGTGCGGTCAAATCAGGGGTGGCGGCAGGGAAATCTACACGAAGCGGGGTGAGAATAGGGGGAGTATCTCCAACTATACTTGCTTCGGCGAGGGGAAGCCATACTAGGGTCAATGCAGTATCTGCTGCTAGAGTTGAGTCATCGTCATTTATGATATAGTACAGAGTATCCTGATATACTGTGGCGCAGAGAAAAGTACTGTGAGGGATGGATATTGGCTCGGATATATAGGCGGTATCTGTAAGTGAGGTTGCAGGGTTTGTATCATCAGTGTTATTTTGGATGCAAGCGAAAAGGAGGAGTGAAAGTAGTAAAAAGATGAGAAGTTGGGAGAGTTTTTTCATGTAAGCTCCGACGAAATATAGTATCGTTCAACTAGTTCAATCATAAGGCAAGCGTAGAGCTTATGTCAAAGGAAATCTTTGAGTACCTCTGGTGAGGTTTTCTCTTGAGGTTTCCTCTTTGACTTATCCAAATCTGCGTTCATGGTCTACCTTTATTTCCCCACTGGAATATACTTTAAAAGCAATGATTTTTCATTATTACTGATAGCACTTCCCATAGTGTCTTCATTTGTGGGAAGCCCTATCAAAAATAGTCGTCCATCGGGTAAAAAATAATTTGCTCCAAAAGTCAGAATCTTTATCCATTCCCATCCGAACATCCGTCAATGACATACGATTTTCCATAATCTCACCTTCTGTATCGTAAGCCCAAATTCCACTATATATGCTAAACAACAAAAGGTTTGTATCAGTACCACCCGACATCGTATGAAAAAGCTCACCGGATGGAAAATAAAGGTCTGGATTTTCGTTTATTACTAAACCGGATTCTATATTAAGTTTGCCAATTTCTACTTTTTCATCATCATGAGCGTGAGTAATATATATATGACCATCCATGCCAACTGCAACCTGTCGTACCCAACCAACTCCCAGAGATTCTCGTGTAAATTTGTGTTCTAAAACCCCTTCACTTGAAATAATTATTCCATCTTGCTCCCAACCCCATTGAACATAATAGGTATCGTCCTCAAATACCAGAAACCAACGCACTCCCCAAGCGGGATTTTGGATTGCATCTGTATATGCTGAAATATCAATTACTCTATCAACCTTATATTTTTCATCAAGTCGCCAGATAAAGTACTCTTCTTGTATGCGGTTTGCAATGAGCAGATGCATCTTTCCATAACTGTCAAAAGTAAAATTAAAAAATATCCATTTCTTCTGGGATTTCAATATATATTGGGTTCAACTCATCTGTACCGACCGGCATTGCATAAAAACCTAGTTCCGTATGGAAATATATATTCCTGCCATCTGTCTTACAAAGAGAGCTCGATAATAGTTCAATATACTCATCTCCATAAAAGGAAATATCTACGGCATTGGTGTTTGTGGGAAATTCAAGAGGCTTTGCCAAAATGTTGGCGGGTTCAATATCTTCACCCGTGTTGTTAGTTTCTACGTATTTCTGATTGTTTTCTTCTTCTACGTAACTTTCTATTGTTTTAGTTTGAAGCCCATCATCATACTCACTTTCTTTGCTCTGTACACAACCACAGAAAATAAGTATGCTAATAAATGATATGGTAAACACTTTCCCTGCTTTTGCAACTATAAATGAAGGTATGCCGAGAATTGACAATAAGCTGACTTTAATTATTGGAATACCCATTTCATCTTCCTCATTTCATTTCATTCACATAAATCCGAATCCGATTCTCAGCAATATCAGCAACTTCCTCTGCTGACTTTGCACCGCCAAAAAAGTACTGCGCTTCTTCCATGACAATATTGATAATCTGCTCGTCATAAATCCGAATCTTCTCCGCACTATTGATGAGATTGCTAATAACTCTAACGTCATTTTCTGTGGGTCCATATACATCTATACTGTTACCATCACTCGTACTATAAACGATTGGTTGTTCCATGTTCATCGCTTCCTTGATTCTGGTTTCATGAGCACTATTTAGAATCGGAAAAGAAATAGACGAAATCAAAAATTCTCTTGTTTGAAAATCATCAGTCAACATACTACTAATAAATTCCCAGGCAGCATCTTTATGTTGACTGTTTGAATTTATGGACATTACTGAATATGAGCTTATTAAGTTACCGCTTCCACTTTCAGATGGAAAGCCGGGATAAGATACTTGCTCACCAAAAATGGTGCTAAAATAAGCATGGCTACTATAATTATTTACCAAATCGCTTAAAATTCTTACCTGTTCATCATAAATCCTTTCAAACATATTATCTCCATAAACGAAAGAGTTATCAAGTGTAAACTGGTCGGCAAAATGAAGCATTTTCAAAAATAGCTCACGTTGAAATCCGCTTTCATCGCTCGTCCAATCCACTAACGCTTCACCATTCGCTCGCAAACACAACGAAAGCACTCCAGACTTACTATGGTCATCAAAAACTTGATTGTCAGGCAGCTGATTGTCTACATAACTCATCATTTCATCAAGATTCCATACTATTATATCGCCAATTTCAGATATTGCCGCAATTAGAGTATGGATGTGATAAAAAACGGGCATTCCGAAAAGTTGTCCATCAATCTCATATGCTCTTACAATATTCTCTTGGAAATCTGCCCGTTCCATTTGTACATCTTGATCAATCAGCGGATAAAGATCAGTAAGAACACCCCGCCTTGCATAAAGTCCCATTGATATGTTAGACGGTAAAACAATGATATCAGGTCCTTTTCCGTTCACAATATCTAAATTGAGCCTGAGAAACCCTGCGCGTATATCGAAATCATTGTCAGTATAGTCTTTTATCTCAACTCGGTATCGGGAGCTGTTCAAATTGAACTCAGTTATCGCTGTAAGCAATGCATCATCAATGAAAAACATCGTCCCGCCAATAATCAGAGTTTCTACCTCTGGTACCTCTTCATCTTCACGAAGCGGACGGATAACATGCATCTCTACACCATTGAGTTTATTTTCAACCCAAACAACACGTCCGTCGCTGAGGGGAAGAAATTTACCCCTTTGATCAACTTGCATATTAACAGAAATCCAACTAAACACTTCATCATAGTTACGGCTCTTTGCGTCATAGGCATAAACTCCCATTTCTGATGCAAAGAGTAAATCACTACCGACACCCGGATTCATCCCAAAACAATGAATCATTGTAGTTAGGTCATGCCCATGCCCGAGTAAACTGGAATCCTGGTCAATGATTGCTATTCTTCTTCCGCCATCATTACTAATCCAAGTTACATATATTTCTTCATAAGTGTAATCCCATGACATTTTAACATTAGATCCATTAACTGATATTTTACTAATCAAGCCTCCTTGCTGATCCCAAACATAAATCATATCTAGATTTATTAAGTAGAATCTGCCAACAGCATCTACTATTATGTTATCTGGATAGATATATTCAACGTATTGCATATCCTCAGCAAGAAAAACCCTGGAAATTTCAGTGCCATCACGATGGATACGCTTGATACTAACATCAGCTTTTTTGCCATCATCTGAATACTCTAATATGACGAGATTTATGCTTTCATCATTGTTTATAGAAATACTGCTAATAAATGCAGTTGGTTCAACCTCATAATGATCATAAGGCAGTCTTATGGCTTTCGTTTCGTCTGAATCCATATCAATATAATAGAGGTGGAGATTTGCGTCACCATCAGCTATGGTATCGCCTTCCTTATAATTGGGTGGATATTCATAACCGGACAAATAAATAGTATTACCATGAGCTGCGGCAATGTGTACTCCTTGAATATTATCAATGGAGTACGATTCAGCGATATAAGCATCGGCAATGGCTATGCCTTTATGTTCTACAACATTATTAGAGGCAGCTTCGTCATTCGCTTCATTACAAGCCATACTGATGGTAATTGCTAATAGGGTCAGTATAATAGCGGAAAACTTTGCTCTGTTTTGGATTTGTTTTGTTGTTTTCATTGCTTCCCCTCCAATAATTTAGTTGGTATCTTTAAAGTATTCTACGATATGTTAGAAAATTTCGTTGGCTTTACATATACGGTAGTATAGTAAACACGTTCGCTATTATAAGCCGAATCGCTAAAACGACTTGCTTATATCATTTGGGCGGGCAAAATCCACACATTATCAATGAGCGGCAGCCGTTCCTTAGCAAGGCAAATAACCGCACCCGTTCCGACTTTCTTTGCTGGGATGCTCTCTAGTCGTTGGAAAGCGTTTATCATTGACCTCGTGGGGTCGCTCGTTGCTTTTATTTCTATAGGATAGAGATAATCTCCATCTGCTATTATTAGATCAACTTCGTTCTTATCCGTATCGCGGTAATAATAAAGCGGAGGTTTGACCATTCCATCGTTATAATAACTCTTGAGAACCTCGGCAAAGACGAAACTCTCGAAGATATGTCCCCACATAGCTCCGTTTGTTAGCTGTTCCGGGGTGTTCCAGCCTAATAACCAACAAGCAAGACCCGTATCGAGGAAATATAACTTAGGTGTTTTAACCATCCTCTTGTTTAGGTTATTGTGATAAGGCTCCAACAGATATACGAGTCCGCTGGATTCTAGTACCGAGAGCCAAGCCTTAACTGTCTTAACGTCCTTCCCGCATATCTCGGCGATGGTAGTTTGGTTTAACATTTCACCCGTCAACGATGCGGTCGCTTTAACAAACTTGATGAACGCAGACTCGTCCTGGATATTCAAGACATCTCTAATATCTTTCTCAATGTAGGTCTGAAAATAGGAGCTGTAGAAATCTGACCAGTCATGTAGATCGCTTTCGGTTTCATGCAGTTCAGGGAAGAAACCTTTGTGAATGAACGACACGACCCTTGTATAATCAAATCCGCTACGCTCCTTTTCACGCTGACCCATGCGCTCCGATACAGGTATAAACGGTTCGCGGTAAGAAACCTCCGCAAGCTCCCGTATAGAAAGTCCCATCATCTTAATAACGCCAGCCCGTCCGGCGAGGCTGTCACTAACATTCTTCATCAACTTCATGCTCTGAGAGCCTGTAAGATAAAATTGTCCTTTGACCTTCTCTTCATCAACTATATCTTTGATATAATCGAACAACTCCGCAGCTTTTTGGATCTCATCTACGATGACCGGGGGCTTGTTCACGTAAAAAAACAGTGAAGGGTTCTCCCTCGCGCTCTCACGTACAAGAGGACGGTTTAACGCTACATAGTTAATATCCTTATAAACCTCTTTAAGCATAGTGGATTTACCAACCTGCCGAGCGCCTGTTAAGACGATAACCGGCTTACGCTTAGAGATTCGTTCAACAACCGGCTCTATATGTCTATGATAGTACATCGTGCGTCTCCTTGTTATGTTTCGATTATTATGGAATGTAATTCCATTATATGCGATTGTTTGTAAGCAGTCAAGTGAAAACCCGCCTACCCCATTTACCCCTACCCCATTTTCCCATACCCATTTTTCTTCCTTTCAAAACGCTGGTTTGCTTCATGTTCTTGTCAATGACAGTCGGGTGTTATATCACGTACCTCAAACCGCACATTACCGCTCAAGACATCTTTGTCCTCATAATCATACAAAATAAATTGCGGTTTCTCAACCCTACAGAGCTTCGCCATCGCTTCCTTGGCTTCAACATGATAGCAATAAACGCCAACACCCATCATTCTTTTTTTGCTCAGCTTGGTCAAATATTCTTTTGCCATTGGTGAGTACAGGGACGGTTCTTTTTCTGCTCTGTCTGCTGCCTTCACTTCGACAAAATCCGGTATCTTTTTCATCTTTTCCCGCAAACACATATCATGGGTCAGGAGTTCACGGTAGCAATCAGCATTTTTACCATCATGCAAACAAGCAAAGGAAAAGAGAGCCTGATAGCGGTCAGGGCGTGATAGTTTTTTCATAAACAAACTTTGTGCCATGAAGTAGTCTGCCAGTTGCTCATATAAATGAAAAGGACTCGCAAAAGCCAGTTCCAAAACAGAAATAGTATGGGTAAACTGCTTGCTGTTATAAAACACCGTAACCATCTCGGCAATCCGCCGCAACCGCTCCAACTCGCCAAATGAAAGCCATGGGGTCGTAAGCACTTGATACGGCGGTGTTTCCGTATAGATTATCCCAAACTCTGCCGCCGTCCGCCTTAGTGGTGTGCCGGGTAGGACTTTGAGAAATCCGAGTTGCAGATGGTGTGGGTGCAGGGCATAGACATCATTAAAGGAATTGGCAAAGGTACTATAATCCTCATACGGCAACCCCGCAATCAAATCAAGATGGATATGGATATTACCGCCGCTAGTAAGTTTGAGTACCATTTTTCGAAGATGTTCAAAATCCATCCGTCTGTTGGTGGCTATAAGGGTTGGCAAATGAGTAGATTGCACGCCAATTTCAAATTGCATCAGACCAGGGCGAATATCCTTTAGCAAGTGGAGTTGCCTGTCATTTAGAAGGTCGGCAGCTATTTCAAAGTGAAAGCGGGTCACTTTGTTGTCATAGTCACGCAGAAACTGCCAGATTTCCATTGCCCGAGCGGCATCGTAATTGAAGGTACGGTCAACGAACTTTACGTTGGCAAAGTCTTGTGCCAGAATCTGTGACAACTCGCCTTTTACTTTCTCCAGTGATTTTGCTCTAATTTTTGATTGCCGTATTTTCTGTGTGTTTTCATCTGTAAAGTCCTCTTTGTCAGGTGGTCTCCCATCTGAATATTCGCATTGCCGATTCTCCTGTAAATGTTGCTTTAGTATCTCAGTCTGACAGTCACTTTCTTGCTCACTTGCCGACAGACAATAAGAACAATTAAAAAGACAACCGCGGGTAGATTCGTAATATATTATCTTGTTTTGTCGTTCACTTTGCTGCAGTTCGGGGCAAGAAAAGGGGAGTTCATTAAGTTCCGTCAAACTATGATGACAAGGCTTACCCGTCACCAGTGCGGTAAATGACAGTTCACCCTCGCCTATGATTATTGCTTTCACATTTGGATGGTGGTCAAAGAATACTGCTCCCTCGCCGCTCATCTCCGGGCCGCCTAGCCAAAATACAGTTTCGGGTAATATCTTCGGTAGTTCTGTCAACAGATACCCCACCATCCCCCGATTCCAGATATAGCAAGAAAAAGCGATAACATCAGGATGGCGGCGAAATATATCTGCAAGGATATCATCGGGTATATCGTTAATTGTGTACTCGACAATATCAATACTGGTGGAAGTGTCATTTTCGCTTGCTAAAGCCTGCATGGCATGAGCCCGCAAGCTATAAACTGCTGCATTTGTATGAATGTACTTGGAATTGATGGCAACTAGCAGGATTTTCATATGTCTGCCCAGGGTTTTTGTGGGATTTGGTTCTGAATATATCTATAGTTCTTTGAGCTTATTTTGCTTGAGAGTCAGGTGTGGTATCTACTTACTCTGCAAGTCGGTCCGATAACTCAATACCCGACCGCTTGCGCTGTGGTGAAAACGCAACGGTACTAATGACACCAAAGAGCGGTGTCAAAGTGCCGGCGTTTTCAACACTCGGGATTTTGAGTTTCAGACCACTTGCAAAGTAAGATAACAAGTAGTCGGACGTTTAGTTGTCAGACCACTTACGGAGTAAGTAAACAAACGGTCAAGTATTTAGTTTCAGACCACTTGCGGAGTAAGATAACAAGCAGTCGGACGTTAAGTTGCTCACTCCGCTTTCTCAATCAACATCTTCATCCCCGCCATTATCAAAAATGAATATCGGAGGTTCTATGGAAACTTGGTTGCCCAGTCCGGAAAAGTCATAAAATATCTTGGACAGCGGCGCATGACGGTCAAGCACCAATATATTGCCATTATTGTTGTTGAAGGCTATTTTGGCAGCATCAAGGGCTCTGACGAACTCATAGAACTCACTTTTGCTGGCATCACTATAGGCGGTGGCGAGGATACGCATGTATTCCGCTTCTCCGGCAGCAATAATCGTCGCCGCCTGTGACTTCGCCTCTGCCAACATAATGTTGACATCCATATCAGCTTGATTGCGAATCATCTGCGCTTCCGCTTCACCCTCGGAAATATACATTGTCCGCACTTTTTCCCGTTCGGAAATCATCCGGTTGTAAACAGCAGCCTTGTTGGAATCGGGCAAATCAAGTGCTTTAATCTCGACTGTAATAATTTCCACGCCGTTATCGCTGATATCGATTAAGTTGTCGGCAATTCCCTCCGTCAACGATTTGATTTCTATCAACCGATTGGGGTCAAGCGGTGTGCCATCGTTAATATCAAGGAATACCGCATCCGTCACCAACTCTAGTTGGGTTACATTCAGCTTGCCGTCACGAGATACGATGACCTCTTCTTGGGTCATGCTGGAAATCGTGTTCATGATTGCGTTGTACACCACCGTATCAATCCGCCCTTCCGCATTTACCCTAAGTCCGCTTAGGGTTCGGTAATAAAGCCTCGGGTCGCTGATACGCCATAGTACGTAACTATCAACAATCATCGTTTTCTTATCGGAAGTGATGACATCGGAGCGGGTGATGTCATAGACGAGAATTTTATTCTCACGCCGCTCAACCACCTGGATAAGTGGAAGCTTGAAATTTAATCCCGGCTCATCTATCACACGGACGATTTCACTGAACTGGAAGATTACGCTATACTCATCGGCTCTGGTGACTACCGCTGTAGACAAGAACAAGACTAGGCATACCGCAGCTACTATCAATACCCAATCTGATGCCATCAAATTACTTTTCTTGCGTCCGCGATTCTCATTGTCCCCATTGCCCGTCACATCTTTGTTGCGAATAAATTTGTCCATTATCTATCTCCTGTTTGGTTGTTGCCATAATATTTACGGTTTCGCTTAATACTCCCTAGTTCATAAATGAATCAAGCGGGAGGATGGTTTGGGTTTCACCGTCATCACCGACGATGACCACTTTCATATGCGGCATAATCAGCTCCATTGCTTCATAAAACATCCGCTTCTTGGTCATTTCCGGGAACTTCGTATATTCCTCGTACATGGCGTTAAACTTTGATACCTCAACATTCGCTTCGGCAATCCGTGCCGCCCGTGATGATTCTGCTTCTCTAATCGTCCTGTCAACGTTGGCACGAGCTTCAGGAATAATCGCATTGACATATTCATTGGCTTTGTTGATAAACTCGTCCATATTCTGCCGTGCGTCTTCTACGCCTTTAAATGCCACCTTGATTTCCTCAGTCGGCGGTTCGGCATCCATTATCGTGACATTTCTAATCAAAAGTCCGATATCATGGCTATTGATTTTTTCATATAACATATCCCTGATATTTGTTTGGATTTCACTCTTCCCCACCGTCAAGACTGCGTCTATCGGGTATGAGGCAATGACGGAGCGAATACAGTTTTGGGCGATGTTTTTCATCATCGTGATGGGATACTCCGCGGCAAACGCATATTTGAGCGGGTCGGATACTTGATAGATGATAATGAAGTCAACGTTGATGAAATTGAAATCCGAAGTAATCATCACCGATTCCTCATTGATACTCTGACCCGTGGTGGCGTTGTAGCCGATTGCCAACTCACGTACTGTGGTGTCGATTTTTTGCACTCTTTGCACCAGCGGGATTTTGAACTTGATTCCCGGGTCGGCGATTACTGTAGGTACGCCAAACGTGGTCACGACTGCCGCATGTTGGGTGTCAAGTGTATAGACAGTCCCGGTAACGATAACCAGAAACACCACCCCGGCAACGAACAACCAAATTGATTTTCTTACAATGCTCATAACTTCATCCCCTTTTCTTATTACTCCCCTACCCATACTAGGTATCGGGAGCAGTTTTGGCAAGATTGATTAACGGAGTAATTCCCTTTTCATGAAGCAACACAAAGGCTGTCCTGTACCAATCACGGAACAGGAACAATCGCTTCTTTATCAAGCGTCTTTAAGTGTAATCAGGCATAAATAGTGCTTTTTCGTAGCTTTCCAAGATAGTCTGCTGGATCAGATCGCGTGTTTCCGAATTGATCGGATGGGCGATATCCCGATACTCCCCATCGGCTGACTGCTTGCTCGGCATGGCGATGAACATCCCTTTTTCACCCTCGATTACCTTGATATCATGAACGACAAACACATTATCAATGGTTATCGACACGATCGCTCTCATTTTGCCTTCCTTGGTGATCTTGCGTACTCGTACATCAGTAATCTGCATAGTCCACCTTCACCCTTCTGCTATTGCTACCGCTTCCCCTCTATAAATGGATTGGCAGTGACAATCTAAGCTAAATGACAAACCGATCATTACCTTCAATCACTATTTTGATTCCGTCCTCACCTTTGTGGTATGAGTTTGCGCGGATGGTATCGCGGCTCTCCACAATACACCTTTCTATATGGGAATTGTCTCCTATGTATACATCATTAAGGATAATGGAATCCTTGATGTAACAATTATTACCGACGAATGACTTCCGGAAAATCACCGAATCCTCGACCGTGCCATTGATAATGCTGCCGCTGGCAATCAAGCTGTTGCGGACACGGGCATCGTAATTATACTTCGCCGGAGGTAAATCATCCACTTTAGAATAGATATCAGGGTGTTGACGGAAAAAATAATCACTAGTCTCTTTGTTAAGAAAATCCATGTTGGTGTTATAATAGTCCTCAACCGTGGCAATATTGCTCCAATATTCATTCATTCTATAACCAAGGATGCGCTTAGACCCTCGGTAACGAATCAAGATATCCTTGACGAAGTCGAAGCGGTCTTCCTCGGCACTTTTTTCTATCAGCTCAATCAACTGACGGCGACGTAACACATAAATCCCGCAAGATACCATGTTCGTCCGAGCAATAGCGGGTTTTTCCTCGAACTCTTCAATCCAGTCCTCGGCATCCATCTTGAGAATACCATAGCGATCAACATTGCAGTCTACACCCATTTCTTTGCAAACAACGGTAATGTCGGCTTTGCGGGCAACATGGTAGTCAAGTAGCTTGTTAAAATCCATCTTGTAAACACAGTCGCCCGAAGAAATGAGGACGTAAGGCTCATGGCTATTTTTGAGAAATGCTAGGTTCTGGGCGATTGCATCTGCTGTCCCCCGATACCAGAAATTATTATCGCTGGTGACAGCGGGGGTAAACACTACCAATCCGCCTTGCTTTCGTCCGAAATCCCACCACTTGGACGAACTCAAATGCTCATTCAAGCTACGGGCATTATACTGGGTAAAAACTACCACCTTTTGAATCTGGGAATTGGACATGTTGGACAGGGCAAAGTCAATGCTACGGTAACTACCGGCAATCGGCATTGCGCAAACCGCTCTTTTTTGTGAAAGTTCTCGCATCCGGAAATTGTTTCCGCCTGCTAGAATTATTCCTATCGCCTTCATCATCAGACACCCGCTTTCAATAAGGATTTGCCGCTCGCCAAATATTGGTCGGGGTAATCCTCCTCATCGGTCACGCCGAAGATAACGGTGTTTTTTCCTACTGCCACATGGCTTGGAATTATGCTCTTTTCACCAATAGTGACGATGCCGCTGTCGTAGATATGAGGGTCGGTCTCATTTTCCGCTTCCTCGCCCACACCCAGCTTGACACCATTGCCGACGGTGACATTCTCGGCAATAATCGCTTTGTACACCTCACAACCATCACCTATCTTGGTACGGTTCATGATGATTGAGTCACGAACTATCGTATCTGTGCCGATGGTCACGCCGCAACCGATTACTGAATTATATACCTTGCCGTAGACCTGCGTTCCTTCGCCAATGATACTGCGTTCCACGAACGTATCCCCGGCGATATATTGAGGCGGTAAAATCTCGGACTTGGTATATATCTTCCAGTACTCTTCGTAAAGGTTAAATTCAGGAACAATGTCAATCAACTCCATGTTGGCACGCCAGTATGATTCCAACGTTCCGACATCTTTCCAGTAGCCGTTAAACTCATATGCAAATAGCGGAGCTTCTTTCTTGTGGCAATAGGGAATAACATGTTTGCCAAAATCGAGATTCGGTTGGTCGGCATTTTTGACCAGAGCTTCTCTAAGCACATGCCAATTGAATATATAGATACCCATCGAAGCCAGATTGCTGCGCGGTTTGTCCGGTTTTTCCTCAAAATCTACCACCCGCTTCTCATCATCGGTAATCATAATCCCAAAACGTTTCGCTTCAACCATCGGCACGGGCATAACCGCAATCGTCACATCAGCTTCTTTTTCCTTATGGAACTCCAACATCACCTCGTAGTCCATCTTGTAAATATGGTCGCCTGCCAGAATAAGGATATAATCCGGGTTAAAGGTTTCCATATAATCAATGTTTTGGTAAATCGCATTGGCCGTGCCTGTATACCATTCGCTGTTGATACTCTTCTCATACGGCGGCAGTACCGTCACCCCGCCGATATTTCGATCCAAATCCCAAGGAATACCGATACCGATATGCGTGTTCAATCTGAGCGGTTGATACTGGGTCAAGACCCCGACCGTATCCACACCCGAATTGATGCAATTGCTGAGAGGGAAGTCGATAATCCGATACTTCCCACCAAAAGCAACCGCCGGTTTTGCTACTTTTGACGTAAGCACACCAAGCCGGCTTCCTTGCCCACCTGCCAATAGCATGGCGACCATTTCTTTCTTGATCATCTTGCGCCCTCGTTTACCACTCGTGACTTAAAGCTTTGCCTCATTATCCATGATGGAAACGGTCACTTATTAACCATTGCTCCTTTTCGGGATAATGATGCCTAAGGACATCATACCACAAAAGTTATGAAAGATAAATGATTTTTCAAAAAATATGTTGCCAAAATATGTAGATGTCGGATTAGTCGTAGAATCCAGTCTTGAATAAATGGATTGCTTCGGCGTATAAAACCGCCTCGCAATGACGAGACCGTGGTACGGGCTATCTTCTCTCCTCACATTTTGACATCTTCCGGTTTTGTGATATGATGAAAATATAGATAACAATGTGCTACAAGGGTAAAAGTGGGTGCGGTTATTACGCCTCCTCTCGTTTTGAGGTCATATGAAGTTCAAAAAATCCAAAAAATTAGTTTTTTTACTCCTTTTCATCCTCGTCTTCTCTATCGGTGGCTGCGGAGAACGTGACGACCCCGAAATCAAGGTCGTGCTGACCGCCGGTTTCATGCGTGATGAGGTGTTCCGTATTGAAACCATATCATGTATGCTGCCGGAAATCCTTGTCTATTTGACGACTGCCCAGAATCAGTATGAAAGTGTTTTTGGTCGTCAGGTATGGACGGTGGACTTTGACGGGGAGAACCTCGAATACCATATCCGAGAAACAGCTCTGGCACAAATCGCCCAAATCAAGACCATGAATCTCTTGGCAGTCATTCATGATATAAGTCTTGATGAAGAGGAAATTGCCACAATGTGGCAAGCGGCAGAGATTTACTACAGCTCACTCAATGAAATAGAGAAGGATTTGATGGGTGTTTCCCTCGATACAATCAAGACACTTTATACAGAATATGCCCTGGCTGACAAGCTCTATCATTATATCATCAGGGATATCAATCCCGAAATCAGCGATGATGAAGCACGGACGATAACTGTTTCCCATATCCTACTTCGTACCTATGCCCTCGATGGAACAGGGCGGAAAATTGAGTTCACAGAAACAACAAGGGACAATACCTTCCGCCAAGCCCAGCGTATCCGTGAACGAGCTGTCGGCGGTGAGGATTTTGAACGTCTGATTATGCTATACAGCGAAGATGAACAGGCGGTTTATTCCTTTGGTATGAATGACATGGAAGTCGCTTTTACCGCTGCGGCATTTCAACTGGAGACCGATGAGATAAGTGAGGTCGTCGAGACGAGTTTCGGTTTCCATATCATCAAGTGCCTGTCCACATTTAACCGTGAAGAAACTGACAATAACAAAAAGCGCATCGTCACCGCACGGCGTGAGGAAGTTTTCGGGCAGGAATATGACCGCTTCGTAGCGACGTTGACCCGGAATATCAATGTCGAGTTATGGGAGCAAGTGACTTTCATCAATAATATAGATGTGACGACCAAAGATTTCTTTGATGTGTATCATCAGGTGAGGTGATACGATACCGACAAAATAAAACCACCTGCCGCATTAACCGTGATAACTGGCAACGGTTTCTTCGCCTATCGGTTTCCCGTCTTTGTTATAAATAACATAAATACATTGGAGAAACTGTATTCAAAGGAAGCAGCGGAACGATGGGATGTTACGGAACGTCAAGTTCAGAGAATGTGTGTGGCGGATATGATTCCCGGCGTAATAAAATTTTCAAACTCATGGGCTATCCCGAAAGATGCTGTTAAGCCAACACGCACCGTTCCGGTTAAGCCGGGACCGAAACCTAAACGGAGGACAGAGGAATGATTCATGCTTTGATAGCAGAGGCGACCGAGTGCGATTTCAAAATCACGCTAGAAAGAGAAAAGCCGGTTAGTTGGTTGAAGAGTGTGAGCGCGTTTGCAAATTGCATCGGCGGTACGCTCTTTTTCGGCGTTGACAATAAATGTACAGCGGTAAAATAATTCAAGAACAAAATATTTTTGAATTGGAATCCGAACGCCGAAACCCGGTCTTGGCAGATTTATTTCACCGTATGAGATATATGGACAGACGTGGCAGCGGCTTGAAAAAAATTGTAAACGAAACGAAAAAGTTATACGGCTATGCTGACAAATTTGTTCCCGTTTTTTATTCCACGACATCAAGTTTCAAAGTGGTATTAAGAAATGTAAATTACAACGAAAATCAAACTGGGAGCCGTGATTCCAACGGTGGAATAAATGGTGGATTAAAACGTGGAATAAATGGTGGATTAAACGAAACACAGCAAAATATTATTGGTTTAATCTCTGACAATCCATTGACTACAACGCAAGCCATCGCAGATTCTCTCAACTTTACAAGGCGCAAAGTTGATTATCACATCAGCCAACTAAAAAGAGCAGGGTTGGTTGAACGCGAAGGTGCAAAGAAAAATGGGCGATGGATTGTGAAGTAAACCGACACTAATAAAATAGAATGGAGGGCGTTGAAGATATGAAAGTCATTATAGCAAAACACGATTGCGCGATAATCTTGGACGGCATGTATTATGTTGCTTTACGAATTTTTGAATGTAGTCACATGGAGGAATACATCAATGCTTGATAGAAACGAAATAACCGCCAAATTAGAAGAAGTCTTGAATCCGCTTCCATTCATCTACGCCTTTTGGCTTGAAGGTGCTGATGCCAATGGTACGGCAGACGAATACAGCGATATTGATTATTGGGTTGATTTCGAAGACGCATATGAAGATAAGGTAATCGAAGCTGTAGAAGTCGCTTTATCGGAGCTTGCCGAAATTGATTACAAGTACATCATGCGGCATGAGCATCCGCAAATCCGTCAGAGGATATACCACCTTGCCGGAACGAGCGAATATTTGATGATTGACTTCTGTTGGCAGCTACACAGCCGCCCGGAGTATTCATTACATGAGAACGACAATATTGAAACAGCTAAAATAATTTTCGATAAGAAAAACATTGTCAAATTCAAACCGCTCAACATCTCAGATTTTTTTGAACAGAACAGCAACCGCCTTGAAGAAGCGAAATACCGCAGGACGCAACATAATCGTGCCGAAAAATATGTCCAGCGCGGGCAGTACCTTGAAGCGTATGCCTATTACAACCGCTATATATTAGAGCCACTCGTAGACTTGCTAAGATTGATTTACACACCGGCACACACAGAGTATTACCTCGTTCATATTTCGCAACACATTCCCGAAACTGAAAAGATAAAACTCGAATACTTCGCACAAATCAGTTCGTTGAACGATATATCAGAAAAGATACCGCAGGCGGCAGAGTGGTTTGACATACTTGTGGAAAGGGTGGAGTTATGAACATAACATTTGAATTGTTGCAAGAAAAAGATATTCCTTCAATCAATGAAATCATTGATTGGTTTATGGAATGTAATCACGAACAAATCAAAGTGTTCTTATCCGAAAAGCAAAACATCGCTATTGTGGCAAAGCTCGATAATAAAATAATCGGTTTAATTTATGGGTATTCCTTAACCCGTATGGACGGCAAATCTCCGCCGTTTTTCATTTATTCTGTTGACATCCATACGGTGTATCAAGATAAAGGCTACGGTAGCCAACTTGTCCAATACGCCGTTGATTGGGCGAAAAACAACGGTTATTGTGAGAGTTTTGTTCTCACAGACAAAGATAATCCGCGCGCTTGTCGTGTTTATGAAAAAGCAGGCATGACACATAGTAAAAACGATTGCGAAAGAATGTACGTCGCAGAATATGAGGTGAACGAAAAATGAACCGTTATATAAAACTCAACCGCATAGAGTTTGTCATTACCGATGCTTGTAGCGGCAAGTGTAAACACTGTTCCAACGGCGAACGCTCCGGGAACGATGGCGTAGATGCGGATGCCGCTGTAAACGCAGTCAAGCGGCTTGCGGAGCGATTCGCTATCGAATCTTTAATGACATTCGGCGGCGAACCGTTGCTGTTTGCCGATACTGTTTATAAAATCCATGCTGCTGCCTGTGATTGCAGCATCCCTAAGCGAGACTTGATAACCAACGGTTTCTTCACGAAAGACGAACGGAGAATTAACGAAGTGGCGCAAACCCTTGTTACGTCCGGCGTGAACGATATAGGAATATCTGTAGATGTATTCCATCAAGAGTACATCCCATTAGAGCCGGTTATGATATTTGCCGAAGCACTCTTAAAATATGAAATACCTTCTCTAAGTGTTCAGCCGGCTTGGGTTGTCAATGAAAATGCGGAGAATCCATATAACGCTGAAACAAAACGGTTGTTAAAGCTGTTTAACGATAAAGGTATACAAACCAATGAAGGAAACAACATATTCCCATCGGGTAACGCTCTTAAACACCTCGGCGAATATTTCACTACACCGGGAAATGTTGATTTATCTTTACCCTGCGGCTCTATGCCTTATACCGAAAGGCTTGATGAAGTCAGCAGTTTTGGTATAAATCCAAACGGTGATGTAAATTTGTGTTCCATCACCATCGGAAACATTTATAAGACTGACGTTTTAGATATTGTTGACCGCTATGACCCATATTCCATTCCTGCTTGGCAAGCGATGCTTAATGGTGGAGTGCCTGAGCTTTTACGATATGCCGAATCACAAAATCTTGATGTAGACATAAGTGATTGCCGCTCCGCTTGCGGTGTATGCCGTAAGATTATGACGGCATTGAAGAATAAGGCGTAGGGATAAGCAATGCAACTCGGTATGCCGACCTTAATCGAAATAAAATCGCTTGAAGCCTGCGCCGCGCTTTGCCGAGATTTGGGGCTTGCTTTTGTTGAACTCAACATGAATCTGCAGAGTATCAAGCGGATAAACTGGATGTGACAAAACTCCATGAGATTGCTGATGAATACGATATTTATTTCACCATTCATCTTGACGAAAATTTAGACCCCTGTGATTTCAACGAAAGGGTAGCAACCGCTAACACCGAAACGGTAATACGAACGATTGATAATGCAAAGCAGTTATCTATTCCGATTTTGAATATGCACATGAATCCCGGCGTTTGGTTTACTTTGCCCGACAAAAAAGTGTTCCTCTTTGACGAATATGAATCGGAGTATATGCAAAAACTGACCGCTTTCCGGGACACTTGTACAGCGGCAATCGGCGGTTCCGACATTCGGATTTGCGTAGAAAACTGCGGCGATTACGGTGATAAACCATATTTACAAAAAGACTTGACGTTATTGCTCCAAAGCCCGGTATTCGCTTTAACATTCGATGTCGGTCATAATGCCGGAGTATATAACTCCGTTTTCGTATAAAGACCATGTTGTTGCCTTGCTGCTCGGAAATGTTCAAAACGGTAAAACCAGTCATTTGTTCGGTTTAATTAGCTCTGCCGCTGATGAAGGGTTTCCGACATTCATATTGCTTACAACTGATAATACACTTTTGTAACAGCAAACACTTTTTAGAGTTCGTAACGACTTGCCTGATTTTTGTGTTTGCGGAGAAACCGACGAATATGCGTTCAACGCAAATCAAATGCGTAAGCCCGCTATTATTATACTAAAGAAAAACGGAAACATTTTGAAAAAATGGAAAAACAACCTTTCGTCATCGCACTACTGCGATGGTAATGCCTTGTTTGTTGTAGACGACGAAGCAGACACCGCAAGTCTTAATATGCTTGTGAATAAAAATAAGTAAAGCACCATAACAGGCATTTGACAGAAATAAATACTGCTTCAAGCAGTATTTATTTACAAGTAACATTTTTCATGTTTTTAGAAAAACCACTTGACATTTTCGACGAATAATGTAAAATAGGCTTATGGAACCATTTTCCGAAAGGAGGAGGGACGGCACATATGCCTAAATTTAAGTCACTTGATATATCCAATGACGCCAAACACGCTATCACCCATGGAATTTTTTCTGCGATTACACATGACATACCTGACCTTATTCAAGAACATGGATTACCAACGGCTATTGGTTTTGGACAAGCTCGTTGGAATTGGATACACAAGAGGGTTTCCGAAAATCTTGAAGGAAGGTTTCAGGTTCACTATGCTCCCCGAGGAGCATGGAAGGCCATGTTATTGTATGAGAATAATCTGGGATTTACTTTTTCAATTATGTCCGAAAAAAACTTTACCATTTTACAAAAACACTTACCCAAAAACGTCCATTATATTGAGTCACTTATCTCAAAGAATACAGGCTATGATGTCATACAAGGACAAATGCGGCTTGCTGGCTGTGACCACCATCGCAATCCATCTGATGTTGAAAAGTTGCGCAATATGTTACTGACTGATTTTGCGGGTATAATAAAGAATCACATCCTTATCCTGTTTGACTATAACTTTAACAGAGTTGTTTCTATGCGAGCAATTTTATTGACTCCGCAGTTTGATATTGCGTTCGATGAGGATTGGAGCAATTTCTTGAAAACTCCCTATATTATAGGGAAGACCTCATTCATCGAGGATATGATTGACGATGATTCCGAACCGATTGTTTGCCTCAAACCCAAAAAACAGAAGGAATCATTGGACGATTTGGTTTCGATACCATCAGAGTCAGAGATCGCTAACTAAAATGAGGAAGGGGTTATTATGAATAGCTTCAATCCATCACGCTTAAATGAAGCGCGATTATATAGAAAAATGACGATTGAGGGATTGGCTAATGCTATTGGAGCATCTAAGCAAGCTATCTCTCAATTTGAAAACAAAAAAAGCGTCCCCGATTTTAGTACGTTGGACAAAATCAGCAAAGCTCTTAATTTTCCCATTCGTTTTTTTAGAGAAGATATGGGGGAAGACGCTGTGCTTGGCAACACATATTTTCGTGCGCCGTTTTCAAGTAATAAAAAAGATTTGCACTCTCAGCGTATTAAAGCGAAGTATGTTGCGTTCATTCAGAGCTGTCTTTCCGAGTATGTTGACTTCCCTACGTTAAATATACCGCGTTTTGTTGATGTTGATGACATTGAGCGCGTTGCAAATCAAACGAGAGATTTTTGGGGGTTGGGCAGAGAGCCAATTCCAGATATGGTGTCGCTATTGGAGCGAAACGGCATCATAGTTTCAGAGTTTTCCACCGAAGGCAAAACAATAGATGCCTTTTATCAATATGGTGAGATGTTCGGTCGTGAATACTACTGTGTAGTGTTAGGTACGGATAAACTCACATTTGCCAGACGTCAATTTAATGCTGCACATGAACTAGCTCACATATTGTTACACGAGCATAATAATGACATTGATGAATTGGACAAAGATGAGTTCAGAAAAAGAGAAATTGAAGCAAATAAATTTGCTTCCGCTTTTCTTTTGCCAAGAGAAACATTTGAAGAAGATGTACGCCCATATTGTAATAAGCTACACTACTATATTGAACTGAAACGCAAGTGGAAAGTTGCTATTTCTGCTATGATTCATCGTGCTTCAGACCTTGAAATTATTAACGCCAATCAATACCAGTACCTAATGCGTCAAATGTCGCGAAATGGTTGGCGAACACAGGAACCCCTTGATGAGTTTATGGTGGTGAAAAAGCCAAAAGCTCTGAAACAAGCAATAAATATGCTTCTTCTAAATGATTATTTATCGTCAACGCAAATCTTTGGGTTGTTTGCGAAATATAGAACATCATTACCCAAGGACGTTGTCGATGAGGTTCTGTGCTTAGAGCCAGATGTATTGCCTGATGAGCAAGACGATAGTGCGGAGGCAAAAATTGTGGCTCTATTTCCGCGTACTAATTTTTAGTTGAGATGGTTGGTGGAGCATGAAAATAGTTTCATTATTCAGCGGTGCTGGCGGACTTGACTTAGGTTTAATTCAAGCCGGAAGCGAAGTCATTTGGGCGAATGATATTGATAAAGATGCTGTTGCTACATATAGCAAAAACCTGAGCAACCACATTGTTTGCGCCGACATAAAAGATGTTGCTATCGCAGATATTCCAATGGCAGATGCTATAGTGGGCGGTTTTCCATGTCAAGGGTTTTCACAGGCTAATTTATTAAGAACTGTCGATGATGAACGCAACCACCTGTATAAATTCTTTTATGGAGCAGTAGACAGCAAACAGCCTAAATTTTTTATAGCAGAGAATGTTCGTGGAATACTCAGTTTAGACGGCGGGAACGCAATCAAACGAATTGTGAAGGACTTTGAAAATGCGGGTTATATCGTAACCGTTACGCTTGTTAATGTTGCTGACTACGGAGTTCCGCAATCGCGACAAAGAGTTTTTATAGTTGGGCAACGTAAGGATTTAGGCAATGCGATGTGTTTTTGTTTTCCGGCAAAAACACACGGAAAAAACGGCTTGCCACTACCGTGGGTTTCAATTAAAACTGCTCTTAACTGTTATCCCGACCCAGACAAGTCAAATGAATACATAAATCATATTTATTCGTCTTATAAAGTGGAGTTTAGAAACTTTACTGGACATAGAGCAACAGACCCAGACAAACCATCCCCGACAATACTTGCTCGTGGTAACGGAAAGGGTGGAGTGTGCGCCATACCACACTACAATGGAAAACGAAGGTTGACTATACGAGAAAGCGCAGCGATACAGACATTTCCAGATAATTTCGAGTTTATTGGGCAAATGAACTCGTGCTATCGACAAATCGGCAACGCTGTTCCTGTTAGGTTTGCAAAGTTGCTTGGGCAAGAGTTGGCAAGATTGGAGCGTGATATGTTATGAAAATAGTATCTCTTTTCAGTGGAGCTGGAGGGCTTGACCTCGGTTTCAAAATGGCAGGGCATGATATAATATGGGCAAACGACCTTTACAGCGATGCAGTCGAAACGTACAGAGCAAACTTGGGCAACCATGTTATATGCAAGGACATATTTACTATTGATGAAAATGAAGTTCCGGACTGCGATATTATTATCGGCGGTTTTCCTTGCCAAGGCTTCTCCGTTGCCAATACAAAACGCAATATCAATGACGAGCGCAATCAACTTTATAAACAGTTAATGCGCATTATTAACGCCAAACAACCAAAATTCTTTCTTGCAGAAAATGTAAAAGGTATTTTCAGTCTTGCCAAAGGCGAGGTTCTAAAAATGATACTTAATGATTTATCATGTATCGGCTATAAAGTACAGGTAAAAATTCTAAATGCGGCAGATTATGGGGTTCCACAACTCCGGCAAAGAGTGTTTTTTATAGGAGTTCGTAATGATATAGAGCATTTGATTGACTATCCCACGCCCACACATAATTCAGATGGCTCTTGTGGGTTGTCGAAATGGATTGGTGTTGGTGATGCGCTTTCAATATTACCAAACCCGGATGAACCTAACACAATTCCTAATCACGATTATTCAAAATATAAATTACGGTTCAACGGCTATCTTGGACATAGAACGATTGACCCGTTGAAGCCTGCACCGACTGTTACCGCGAGGGGTGATGATAAAGGTGGCGTTGTTGTTCTTCATCATCCAAGCAATCAACGGCGTATGTCATGTCGCGAACTTGCTACTGTTCAGAGTTTCCCGATAGATTATGTGTTTGTCGGAACTCGCTCGTCCGTATACAGACAAATCGGCAATGCGGTTCCTCCTGTATTGGCGTGTGCGGTTGCAAAGCAGTTCAACAATTATACAGGGGGGGTAGATTTATATGTTGGCTCAAAACTTTGTCCCTAAATTGCCGTTTCCCGATTTCAAATGGAAATGGGCAAGTTATGCTCCTTCAGAAGGGCTTAATGACCCTGTTGTTTTATTAGGCGTTCTGTTTCGAATGCGCAAACTTGAGCTATTGGGAGTAAGATTCAATTCAGACGAGTTTGCGCGCGAAATGCGAGAATTATCCAATGATATTAAAGACTCTGGCATCGTGGATATAAACGGAAACAGCATAAATTTAGAAAGGACACCAGAACGAAACTTAATCCGTAATTCTGGGCAGTATTGGAAGGCCGTTGGATTACTTTCTGATACGAGAGGCGAGATTCGCTTAACAGACTTCGGAAGGCGAGTTGCTGAACATGATATATCTCAAACTGAGTTTGCGGCAATTACAGTTCAAACTTTCAAACTGCCTAATTTACAAATACAAAATGCTGACGAGTGCCAGCGTTGGATAGATAATGGGCTTGTTATTTATCCTCTCCGCCTATTACTATCAATACTGCGCGAATTGCAAAGCAGAGAACAGGGATTCATAACCACCGAGGAACTTATCAAAATCATTGTTCCTCTATCTGCTTGCAAAGCAGACATCGAGGATTACTTTAATTTCATTTTATGGTTTAGAACCAAGCAAGTAACACTTATCGGTTGGCCGGACTGCGTTCCCGGTGCCAATGATTTACGCATCGCCCGCGAATATCTTTTATTTCTTTCGCATTACGGTTACATTACCCGTCAAGAGCAAAGCACTCGGATGGACGAGCAATATTTGTACAACTACGACCTTGATTCTGAAATTGCCGCCATCCTTGCAGAACCGCCTGTTGATGAATCAATGCAAAAAGCAATTGACCGTATTCGTATCAGCGATGTTGCATCAGATATTGAAAGGAAGCGCGTTGATGTTCAACGCACGAGCAGACCAAATCAAGCTCGTTTCCGTAAAGAGCTTCTTGCAGCATATGGTCGGTGCATCATTACAAATGTTACTATGCCAGAAGTCCTTGAAGCTGCTCATATAAAACCATTTAAATACAAAGGTGAAGATACCGTTGCAAACGGATTTCCTATGCGCATGGATATTCATTTACTGTTTGACACAGGACATTTGCGGATTTCTGATGCTGGAGAGGTTTCACTTTCCACCCGCGCAAGGATGGACTACGGCGCAACTGTACCGCCACAAATTTATCTACCGGAGTTCACAAGCCGCGAGTTTTTACGTTGGCGCTGGGATAATTATAATGGGATTTAACTGGAGAGGAGGAACAATCAGTGGCTAAAACCAAGTCAAGCGTTAGAGGAGTTCAGCAGAAAAAAATAGTTGTAGTAAAAAGATATACAAAAAAAGATGGCACAAAAGTGCCTGAGCATCGCCGCTCAACTCCGAACTGAACGATACATCTTAAATCTGCGCGACTTCTTAACCGTCCGTTCCTGCTGCGGTTCTTCGTTGTGTAGAACCGTCTTAACGCTCGCTCGGATTTATTCGATTTTGTAGGTTTCATCTTTAAGCGTATCATATTCGCGAGTAAGCGTGGCTTTTTTTGCGAGTTTTTCTTTAAGTTCATTTTTCCAATCGCTTATCGGCAACGGTTTTTTCGGGTTGTAGTGTTTTTGCATATGCTCCCGCAAATGCTTTTCGGCGGCGTTGTATAATGTCAGCCCTCTAAAATTGGCTTCGCGGAAGTCGTTGACAGCTTCAAGAGCCTTTTTCACTTTACGTTCCTTGAAAAGCCCAGTATCTTTTTGGCTTCCTCGTATTTCGCATACAGCCTGTCGTACTGCCGTTTGAGCGGACGGTGTTCATTGTAAAGTTCGCTTTGGTAAAGATGCTTGTTCAGCATTTTAATCCGCCGTCCGACTTCATTCAATTCTTTGGAGGTGGAGTTGAGCCTGCCGTGCATTGCGTTGACCTTTTTATCCATATCCGCATCATCGGCAATATCATTTCTTTGGAGGAATGCACGGATATCAGCGGTATTTTGAATGTTGGTTATTTTCGACCGACCCGGACGATTGAGGATTTCCACAAACACATCATAGAGTTTCGGCAGCGTTGGGTTCGCCGCTTCTTCTTTCAGCCAATCGGACAGCTTGTTCATACGCGCTCGTAGTTGTCGAATTTCCTTGTTGGTGATTTCGATTTCACGATTTATGTCGCCGCGTTCGGTGCGGATACTGCACTTCTCCATCCGCACAGCGGCGGGACCGAGATGCACGGTTGGGACTGTATCCACGCCCTGCCTTTCGTAACTGCGATTGTCAACCACGGCGGCGTGACCGTTTATACGAAGTGCGGTGTTCTGATATGCCACCCACAACCGCCGCCATTCTTCCGCTTTGTTGCGGTCGTTCCAGTCAACGGTCGGCACTTTACGTTTGCCCTCTTGCCGGAATTTCTGCCCCCATGTTCCATCAGGCTCAATCGGGTGCAAGGTAAGTATGATGTGAGCGTGGGGATTACCCTCTCCTGTGTCATGTACGCAAACATCAGCGCACATTCCGGTATTGACGAAAATCTCTTGTGCGAATTTGCGAGCGAGGGCGGTGTTCTACCCCTGCGTAAGTTCAACAGGCAGGAGGATTTCTTTATGGATGATACCTTGCTTGCGTGTGTAGTCGTAACTCTCGTCCTCATATATGCCGTAAATGAGGCGGCTGTACACTTTTGCATTGGTGTTTGAAAAACACCTTTATCAGCATACAGCCTCTGCTGATTGCATTTTCAGTTGGTGATAATTTATCACCGACTGATTTCCCTCTTCCTTCATTCTCTGTTTTAGTTTATTCCAATACTTACGGACGGTTTGATAATCGCTGTTCCGTCAGAACAGAAATAATATCCACCACCAAAAACCACTATTTTTCGTTTTCTTCATCTCATTCTGTACGCACTTACTTTTCTTCTAATAATTTCAAACTATCCATTTTTCTGTTTATTTAACTTTCATCCGTCGTCATTGCGGCTTCTGAGCCGCAATCCCCTTAATCATTCGCAATCCATCGAACCATCAGCAGCACCGAGAAGATTCCGAGTCAAGCTCGGAATGACGTAAAATTTGCATTTTCAATTGGTAACAATTTGTTACCAACTGATTTAAAGCCTACCTACCAAGCACCTCTTCTAATAACCCCTCGAACTCTGATTCAAATGCTCGTATCATGAAACTAACAATCGTGTTATAGGTTTGATTATCTATTTGTTTTATACCTCGTACCCAAAGCAACATGCAAATATCATACATAATACCTTACATCGCCCATCTTAGCCCCTTTTGCATCATACCAAAACACACCATCAGTCAATACATAGCCACTACCGGTGGCTATTTGCCCGATTATGGCTTTTTCGTCCGCCGGATGGGTGGCGAATGACATCCCTCCATGAATAAGGCGGGTGCTGTGCATGTCCGAGCCGCCTGTCAGCGGCAGATTGTGGCGGTTAGCGTAGTCGATTGCCCGCTCATCAAAGACATGATTGTTGGGAAAATAACGGTTGTGATGGGTAGCATTGATACCTTCGACGGCATCGCTATACTTAGGCAAGGGGCGGGTTTTGGGAATATAATATGCTTCACGGAAAGGATGGGCGTGAACAATCATGCCTCCGGCAGACTTTACAATATGATAATGCTCTTTCATCGAGGTATTGCGTAAGTCGGGCTGATTTTCCAAAAACTCGGGAGTTAGTCCCAGAACCAGATATTCAATGGCATTGAAGCCTGCCTCATAACCCCAGTAGACCTCCAGACCGCACTGTTCCCCATACTCCTTTGCCTCATAATAGCTGCTGGTAAATCTCCGTACCCAGTCACTCCATGTAAGATAAGTCGGAACAGCGGTATAGCCGCCCCAGTTATGTTCGGTAATGAAAATTCCCGTATACCCTGCTGCCAGATAGGCTTCCACCATCTCACGAGGTGAGGCAATTCCACACGCACTTCCGTGGCTGGTATGCAAGTGCGTTTCGTAGAGGTAAGGATATTCAGGTTGTAAGATGATTTTTGGCATATGTTTGGGTATTCACGGGTTGGTGCGGTTAGACTCCCTCGGATGTATTACTCCGCCTATCACGCTCCCGTGATATTGAGTTCCACCAAACGTTCCTGTGAGCGGGTGGCTTTGTCGGTGTCGGGGAAGTATTCTATCACTTGGGCGTATGCCTCGCGAGCCTTGTCAGTTTCGCCATTGCGATCATAGGCATTGGCAAGTAACCATATTGCCTCGTCATTTTCGGGGTCATACTGGAAAGCCCTCAGCAAATGGGGGATTGCACTGGCGTATTCCTCGGCACGATAAAAATCATAGCCCGACGTAAAGCACATTTCACCCAACTCTGCTCCCACGGTCTCCAAAATGGTAAAGTAAAGCGTATGAAAAGCGGGATTGGCTTCCGACAGTTCATCATGGCTGACCGAATCCATATAAAAGAGTATCCTCTCCAACAAACTTTCCCTGTCATCCTCCAGCGGACCCACGACTAATGCCGCTGCTGCCAAAAGCAGATTATCACTGGTCTCGGAATCTATCTCCGCATAACGGAACTCATCAAGCAACGCGGCAAGACGTTCATTTTCCTCCGTCAAACCAAGCAAACGCCTTTCCATCTCATTGATAGTGGCAGTTTTGGTATCCATTTCCTCGCTGATGGCACGAACTTGGTCATTCACCTCCAGTTGCGCCGCTTTGATACGTGCGGGCAAAATCAGACTGACGGCAATCGCAATCCCAATCGCAATCCCGATCGCAAAGTTAAATATCGTCGTCAAAATTCGGAAATCACGGCGGCCGGCAGGTTGGATAATCGTCTCATTCCCGCTCATGTAGCGGACAATATCCTCATTCCCTTTTCCTTTGCCATTGTTCCAGTTGACATCCTCAGGCAACATCATCCGCCCCACTTCTTGCAGATATTTAAGGGTAATGGTGTTGTTGGCATCAATTTCACTACATTTTTGCAGTTCTATTTTGGCTAAGTTCCATTCCTCATCGGCAATATAAAGCAGTGCCAATAATTGATGTGCCTTGACATAGCGAGGGTTGTTGGACAATACCTTTTTTAGCTGAATGACAGCCAAATCACGGCTATCCTGCTGGCAGTAAGATAGTGCCTGGTTGAACTTGCGCAGGGTAAGATTGATGGTGTCAAGACGGGTCTGATTCGCTTGAATCATCTTGATATATTCATCGGCAATATTGCGGTTCGGGCGGATATTCTTGCTGATAACCCACTCACTGAGCGCCGCAACCGCCTCACCCATCTCAAAATAACAAAGACCGAGTAGATTTCGTGCTTTGATATTGTTTTTGTTGTATTTCAAGCTTTGCTTGAGGGCACTGACAGCACCCGCAAGATCACGCACACCTGCCTTTTCCAACCCATCATTATAGAGACGGTTGGAAGCGGCTAATATTCTCTTGTATAGGGAAACATCTGCTCCGCAGCCGGTACAAAAATCATGCTCGGACAAACGCACGCCACAATGGTAACATACCATGATGCTCTCCTAATTATCTTCCACGTCTGCTTCGTAATTCCCGGCTTTGCCCAGCATCCGCAACAAGATATCGGTCATGTCAGTCAAATCCTGATTGTATATCGCTTCTTCCGCATCCTCGACTTCCAAGCTGGGATGAAATTTTTTTAGTTCTTCTTCAAATTTGATCATTTATTTACCTCCCAAAAGAGCTTGCCTCTCGGTCATGCGTACTATCTTGGTTTAATGGACAACTTCTAAAGCTTCATTTACCTCACCATATGAGTAAAGTGAACCCACGATGAAGAGATAGTCTTTTTCATTTTTCTTTTGTGTTAAATATGCCATTCCCTTACTAATATCGGGAAAAATATCCTCTACGGCAAACAGTGCCGTCAACTCCTTGTGCGAATCCACGCATGAATCCGCATTTGTCAAGGGATTTGCCAAGGGGCAAGCGATTATTTCCCGAAAAATATCTGCTTCTTTTAATGCCGTCACCATTTCCCGGCATTGTCCCCACCGTGACACGGCAAATAACAGATACTTCTCACCACCTGTCATTACCCTTGCCGACTCAATGAACGCCTCTATCCCATCCGCATTGTGAGCACCATCGAAAAAGACCCGCGGCTTCAACTCCTCCATCCGTGCCGGCCATTCCATGCGGTTGACCCCTTTTTGCAGAGCCTCGTTACTTACTGCGGTATCGTCCAACCTAAGTACGGCTGTCACTGCCAAGGCAGCGTTGCCGCTTTGATATAACGCCCCCCCCGGTAACAAAAAGCTGACCCTCTTATCATAACGATATTGTAAAGAAAAATCAATGCCTTTGTCAGTGATTTCTTCAATCTCGATGGCATCTTTTTCCATTATCGTCAGTTCAGAGCCGATTTCAGCGGCAATCCGTGTCAATACCGTAGCGGCGGCGGCACTTTGCACCGCTGATACCGTCGGTACACCGCTGCGGATAATGCCTGCTTTCTCGGCGGCAATCTCGGCATGGGTATTCCCCAGATACTCCATATGGTCATAACCAATCGGAGTGATTACTGCCAAATCCTTGTGAAGGAGGGCATTAGTCGCATCCAAGCGTCCGCCGATGCCTGTTTCCAAGATAAGGTAATCAAGCTTTTCATCAGCAAAGATGAATAACGATAACAAGAAAAGCGTTTCAAAAAAAGTGGGTTGGAAATCTATTTTGTTCTCAGTACGATATCCTTCCATGTGTTCACAAAGCAAGCGATATGCGAAAACAAAAACAGCTTCACTTACGATTTCACCATTGATACGGATTCTTTCTCTGATAGTCAAAAGATGCGGGGAGCAAAAGAGACCTGTTTTCAGCCCTGCATGTCTGAGGATTGAGTCAATATACGCACAAACACTGCCTTTCCCATTGGTTCCGGCGACATGGATGATTTTGCAGTTTGCGAGGGGGTTTGCTTTCGTGCCGATATTGGATAGCGGGGCAAAAATACCCGGTATTTGTCCGCAATGACGAGAGCCACGATAGTCGAGGTTGGTACATATGCTTTCATCTGCGTTATCGCCAAGGTATGTGAGAAAAGAACGAATAGAATCAAGCGAGTTTTTTTTGACCGCAAAACGCGGTATCGCCAGTAACTTCTGCTCACATTCTTTGTATTCAGCGGATAATAACTGCTCCGACAATCATACCACCTTGTATCGTATATTCCATAAACATTGTATTGGTTTCTATCGGCATTTGTAACTGGGAAATGCAGATAACTGTTCCTTGATAAATGTTGCCGTCTACCCTGATACTCGCTCCCTTGCCCTTTTTGATCATAGTCTGGATTTCTACTTGTTCATCGAGCAGGACTGCCAACTCTTCCTTTAGCTCTTTTTCCTGGGGAATAATCTTTGCTGCTGTGATTTCCAGCATTTTGTCCTGCTTGTCGCCATAGACTGAGGCTTTTTCCCGCAAGTCATTGAGTTCATCGACTAGGGCTTCAAGCATATTACGTACTTGCACCTCACGCTTTTTGAGCGATATTCCCTTTTCTATCACTTCGGCTTCACACCCGGCATGAACAACCGTCCGCGCCTCGGCATCATTACCTATCGTAGCCGCGCTTACGCCCAGAAGCGCATGGGTATAGCCGCCCAACAACATTCCCCTTTTGCCCGACAAGATTACCTTGCCCTCGGCATGGATACGGGAGTTCATGATACTGTCGGCAGTCACGTCACCCCCGGCATTGATGATTGTCTGTTCTATAAACTTCGCAAAAACGCTGCCCCGTGCTGATACCCTGCCTCTTTGCTGTCCTTGGATGCCACGCTGGAGTATGATGTCGCCACCGGCAAACAAGGATGCCGCCTCGACCGAACCACGTACCTCGATATTGCGTCCTGCTCTGATGACCACCCCTGTTTCAACATTGCCGTTGATGATGATATCACCAAAGAACTCTATCTTGCCAATCGTCAAGTCCACGTCGGTGAAGACTTCGTGAATATTTTGGATATCAATCTTGCCGTCACGTAGCTCTACCTTGCCCTCACGCTCGGCAAAGTATGTATCATCGGTATCACGGCTACTGACATGAGCTCCTCGCAGCGGTGGAATATCCTTGACCGATGCCGGGGCAAGGGAGTTCCCTTTTACGTCCGAGCCTGTCACGCCACTTTTGGCTTTGTGATAAGTCGCCAGTTTGTCGCCGATACGGACGTTGTCTATCCGATTGACTGCTGAATAATCAACTGTTCCGTCTTCTTTAATCTCGGGGACTTTTTCCTCGGTATTGAATGTATATTCAAAGTAACCGTCATGACCGTTGACCGGCAGCAAACCCCTGGCAACAAGGATTTCCCGTTGATATACACCTTTTTGGCAAATTGCTTGCAGGTTTGAACCGTGATAACCGAAGAGTACTTCTTGGCTTCCCAGATAGGTCTCCAACTCTGTGACCTTGTATTTCCCCTCGCTGGCAGATGGCGGCATCACAAATAACCATGCCTCCATCGAATCCGGGGTGACGCGGACATATGAACCGTTCACTTCCATTCGTGGGAGAAATGATTGTTCTGTGGCAGCATCAACTTCTTCAAACACGTTTTCCAGCAATGTATCCATAGCTACAGTTTATCAAAGAATATCAGTTGTTGCAAGTGAAAAGATAGATTATAGCAGTCGTAGCTATCGCTACAGTTTATCAAAGAAAATCAGTTGTTGCAAGTGAAATACCTGAGATTGCGGCCTGAGATTGCGGCTCGTAGGCCGCAATGACGGTACACGGGTATATAACCGCCTCGCAATGACGAAAACGGGGCTAATCCAAATCCTCCAATTGTTGCAAGCGGAGATTGACTTGTTCCATCATTTGCCGATACATCAGTAGCTTCTCATGTTCACTTGCCACTTTTTCCGGCGGGGCTTTGGCAACAAAGTTCGGATTGGCCAGTTGTTTTTCTGCTCGTGCTAGTTCTGCTGACAGGCGTTTTGCTTCTTCTGATAAGCGCAGCCGTTCACGCTCTGCATTGACTAGTTCGGTCAACGGAATGTATATCACCCCTGCTTTTGTGACCACAGACACCGCATCCTGTGGTACGAGGGTTTCCATATCCTCAATAAACACATTCCCCGCTTTTGCGAGAGTGATTATCGCCGCTTCGTTTTGTGCAAAAACGGCTTCTACTTCTGCACTCTTTGCTATTATATGAATTTCAGGGCGCAAATCAGCAGCGACATTCTCCTCTGCCCTGATATTGCGGATGGCGCGGATAGCTTCTTTGAGTAACTCGATATCCCTTTCTGCTTCTATACATACATACTTTTCATCGGATATCGCCCATGACGAAATCATCAGCGATTCCTCATCGCTATACAGTACTCGGTATATCTCCTCGGTGATGAAAGGCATGAAAGGGTGAAGCAACTTGAGCAGAGTCGTCATCACGGGACGAAGTGCCGCACCACCCCCCAGTTTTGCCAGCTCAATATACCAATCACAATAATCATCCCAGAGGAAATCATATATCGCCTGGGCAGCAAGTCCCAACTCATAGTGTTCCAGATGAGCCGTCACCTCGACGGTCAGGCGGTTGGCAGCGTGGAGTATCCAGCGGTCAGGCAGGGAAAGCGTAGTATCATTTTCGCTGCTGACAGCGGGTGGTTTGCCATCATTTGCAGCGGTCTTCATCATGATAAACCGTGCCGCATTCCAGAGCTTGTTGGCAAAGTTGCGGCTCGCTTCTACTTTTGCTAGGGAAAAACGCATATCATGTCCCGGGGCATTGCCGGTCACGAGCATGAAACGCAAGGCATCACTTCCATACTTGGCGATAATATCGAGGGGATCGATACCATTACCAAGTGATTTACTCATCTTACGTCCTTTTTCATCACGGATAAGCCCATGAAGCAGAACTGTATCGAAAGGCTTTTGCCCCATTTGGTCATAACCGCTTACCATCATTCTGATTACCCAAAAGAATAGGATATCATACCCGGTAACGAGGACACTCGTAGGATAAAAATAAGAAAGATCCTCCGTTTCCTGCGGCCAACCGAGGGTTGAAAAAGGCCAAAGTGCAGAAGAAAACCACGTATCCAGCGTATCCGGGTCTTGTGACAAATCAGTACTGTTACAACCCTTGCATACTGACGGTGCCGTCATTTCCACATTTATCAACCCGCACCCACTACAGTAATAAGCGGGAATCCGATGTCCCCACCAAAGTTGCCGACTAATACACCAATCACGAATATTATCAGTCCACGAATAAAATAGCTTGTCCATTCGTGGCGGTACGAGTTTGACATCGCCGCTTTTGACCGCTTCCACGGCAGGCTTTATCATTTCCTCCATCCGCACGAACCATTGCGGCTTGACCATCGGTTCTATCGTCGTACCACAGCGGTCATGAGTCCCGACATTGTGGGTGTAGTCGGTGGCTTTCACCAACAAACCACGCCGCTCAAAGTCCGCCACTACCTCCCGCCGTGCTTTCTCACGGGTAAATCCCGCCAACTGACCGCCATTTTGATTGATGGTAGCATCATCATTCAAAATACATAGCTCCGGCAAGTTACACCGTTTTGCCACTTCGTAGTCATTGGGGTCATGCGAGGGAGTGATTTTGACCACACCTGTCCCAAACTCGGGATCAACATAATCATCAGCAACAATAAGAATGGTACGTTCTTGGAGGGGAATATACACCTTTCGCCCCACCAGATGGCGATATCGCTCGTCTTTTGGATTTACCGCCACAGCGGTATCACCCAAGATTGTTTCGGGACGGGTCGTGGCAAACACAATGAACTCATCTTCACTGACACTGCCGTCATTTTTCACAAGCGGATATTTTAATTGCCACAGCTTGGTATTTTGCTCAACATGTAAGACCTCGGCATCAGATATCGAGGTGTTACAAACAGGACACCAATTGATCATCTTGCTGCCGCGGTAGATAACCCCACGTTCATAGAGTGCGCAAAAGAATGTAAGAACCGCTCGATTGCAACCATCGTCCATTGTGAAACGTTCACGCTCCCAGTCGCATGAACTGCCGAGTTTTTTTAGCTGCTCAATGATAACGCTGCCATACTCTTTTTTCCATGCCCACGCTCTTTCCAGGAACGCTTCCCGCCCCAACTCTTCCTTGCTCGTCCCCTCTTCACGCAATTTTTGCATGATTCTCAGTTCCGTAGCAATGCTGGCATGGTCAGTACCCGGTTGCCATAGAGTATTATACCCTTGCATCCGCTTAAAACGGATGATTATATCTTGAATTGTGTTGTCAAGGGCGTGTCCCATATGAAGTTGCCCGGTGATGTTGGGTGGGGGGATGACGATGGTAAAAGGGGTACGTTCTGTATCCACATTTGCCCGAAAATACCCCTTCTCTTCCCATTCACGATAAAGGCGTTCTTCCATTGCCGCCGGGTCGTAGGTGATGGCAAGCTCTGTTGCCTTGGCTGCTTCCTTTGCCATGCGCTATCCTTTCTGCTCCCCGTCCTTTAGTTCATCCGCCGTTGGTAATCGCCGGAAACGGTTGATACCGCCGACAATTACACTGATACTTTGCTTGGTGGTCTCGAAAACACCGGCTTTGTAGAGATTGATTAGGATTACCGCTATCGGCAAAGCGACAATCATACCGAGGATACCGCCGAGGCGAAAACCGAGATAGAGGATAAAAAGGGTAGGTATCGGGGCTACGCCGATAGTATCGCCCAGAATTTTCGGTTGAATGAACTGGCGCAGCAAATAACAAAGAATCTGAATAATCATAATCCCGAAAAAGTTGAAGTAATCGCCATTGAAGAGCTTTACAAGCGCCCACGGCACAAGGACTATCCCCGATGCGAACACCGGAAGAATGTCGATAATGGCAACCACCACCGCAATCACGATTGCGTACTCTATCCGCAGAATCAAAAAGCCAATCGCCAACAGCAAGAACACCCAAAACGCCACTTTGAACTGCCCCTTGAAATATCCTCCTACTGATTGATTGATGCTCTCGTAGATTATCGAAATCCGCATGTTGACGGCATCAGAGAGATTGACCCTGAGTCTGGCAACAAAGCCTCGTTCGGCAATAAAAAGATAAGCTGACAGCAGGCACATCACAACATTGACGATGACCAGCGGCAAGCTCATGGCAAACCGTCCCATTGCCGCAAATGTCGGCACACCAACCGCTGCAACTGCTTCCGCAAACGAGTAGCTAAGAGTATCGGGAAGCTCCATCAAAGGAATGTTTAGGTCATCAGGCAGTTGATTGATAAGCAAGGCGATACGATCACCTGCTGCCGTGGCTTCACGGATTACCCGATCCCAAAGTGCCGGCATTTCCGCTATTAACCTAATGATATTGTTCGCAAGCCACACCCCGACAAAGTACGCCATCGTCAACACCATGCTGATAACCACTATCGTCACCAAGGCAGTTGTTACTTTGCGGCGCAGTCTCAGTTTCCGTTCACAAAAGCGGATAATCGGTCCTGCTATCCAAGCGATAATTGCCCCGATGACAAATGGCATGAAATATATGAGGACATGCGGTAATACGTAGATGACTAACAATGTGGTCAAAGCGAACAAAAGCAAATTGATAACTGCCTTAACATATATTTCTGCGCCTTTCCATGTCTTCTTCTTCATAGTTCATCCTTTCCCTCACAATAACTCGCCAATATTTCGTATATTTCCTCACGTCCTGCCTTGGTCAGGCTCGAGTACGCAATTATGGGAGCAATCTTTGCCATCCCCAGACCCATCCGCAGCATCGCCTGATGCTTACCAATCTGGCTTCTGTTTATTTTGTCAGCTTTGGTGGCAATGATGATAGGCTCATAACCACTACTTTTGATCCACTCGTACATCCGACAATCATTGGCGGATGGTTTGTGACGGATATCAAGCAAGAGAAAAATAGCCGCCATCCGCTTGGGTGAGCTAAGGTAACGCTCCACCATTTGTCCCCATTTGGCTTTTACTTCTACATTTGCCTTGGTATAACCATAACCCGGCAAATCAACAAGGAAAAAGTCATCATTGATGTTGTAGAAATTGATTGTCTGCGTTTTGCCCGGTTGGGAACTGGTACGTGCCAATGATTTACGGTTCATCAAGCCATTGATCAACGTCGATTTTCCGACATTGCTCCGTCCTGCAAAAGCAAACTCCGGTAATGTATGTTGGGGTAGTTTGCTTTCCACCCCGCAGACCATTTGCAGGTCAGCACTTTTTATCTTGAACATTCATTTTGCCCGCCTTATGTTCTCATGATGGCAAAAGCGCATGATAAAGGACATCCTCCATTGTTTCCACATACGCAATTTCCAAACCCGCTTTTATTTCATCTTCTATCTCGTCAATGTCTTTTTCGTTTTCACGGGGAATCAATACTAATCTGATATCCGCCATCTTTGCTGCCAGTAGTTTTTCCTTTAGCCCGCCAACCGACAACACCCGTCCCCGCAATGTAACCTCTCCGGTCATCGCTACGTCGAAGCGAACCGGGATACCGGTGGCGGCCGACAGCAACGCACAAGCCATCGTAACCCCGGCGGACGGGCCATCCTTGGGAACTGCACCCTCTGGGATATGGATATGAAAGTCGTGCTTTTGGAACATCTCGTCCGCCAACTGATAACGTCCGGAAACGGAGCGAACATAAGTCATGGCAGCCCGAGCCGACTCCTTCATCACATCACCCATTTGTCCGGTCAAGTCCACTTCACCCTTGCCCGGCATGACATTGACCTCGACTTCCAAGGTATCACCGCCCACACTCGTCCAAGCCAATCCGCGCACAAGTCCGATTTCACTTATCCCTCGTACCTTGTCCTGAGAATACCGTGCTTTTTTGAGAAAATCCTCCAGATTCGCCGCCGTGATGGCAATCGTCTTCTCATCTTTCTCATCAGTACCGTTTTGGAGGATTTCCCTAGCAGCTTTGCGGCAAATCTGACGTATCTTTCGCTCCAACTCACGCACCCCGGCTTCCTTGGTATAGCCGGCAATGATTGCGTGGAGGGCAGAATCATCTATTGATAGCATAACATGTGTTATTCCATTTTTGGTAAATTGCTTTTCCACCAAATGCTTTCTGGCAATATGGAACTTTTCATTGGCGGTATAGCTGCTCACTTCGATAATCTCCATCCGATCCAGCAAAGGTCTGGGGATGGTGGTAGTCGTATTAGCGGTGCAAATAAACACCACCCGGCTGAGATCCAAGGGAATCTCAATATAATGGTCACGAAAACGGACATTTTGCTCACTATCGAGTACTTCAAGCAAGGCAGAAAATGTATCGCCTTTGTGATCATTACTTACTTTGTCAATCTCATCAAGCAACAAAAGCGGGTTGGAAACTCCCGCCTGCCGCAATCCCGAGGCAACCCGCCCCGGCATCGCTCCGACATAAGTTTTTCGATGACCGCGAATCTCCGCCTCATCACGAACACCACCAAGTGATATCCGCACATATTGCCGCCCCATAGCTTCGGCGATACTGCGGGCAATCGAGGTCTTCCCTGTTCCCGGCGGACCGACAAGGCAGATAACCGGACTTTCACTACTGCCGCCCTGCGCCGAAAGAAGCCTAACTGCCAAGAACTCCATGATTCGCTCTTTCACCTGAATCAAACTATAGTGGTCACGGTTCAGGACAAACTCGGCATGAGTCAAATCATCATTGTCATCAGAGGTCTTGTTCCACGGTAAATCAAGAACTGTCTCGATATAAGCACGTTCCACCGCACTTTCAGAACTGGAAGCAGAAAGACCCTTGAACCTTTTCACCGTCTTCCTGATCTTGTCCTTGACCTCCTGATCGGCATCGAGGGTATCAATCGCTTGCAAATACTGGTCCGCATCGGAAAAAGCATCACTATCACCCAGTTCCTCACGGATTACGTGCATTTGCTCGCGCAAAAGATAATCACGGTGATTTTTGTCTACTTTTTCTTTTATCTTGACGGCCAACTCACTTTTTAGCTGCAACACTTCGATCTCATTGATCAAAAAATCAGAAAAAAGCTCATACCGCTTTTGTACTGATATCGCTTCCAATAGCTGTTGCTTATTCTCATGATCGATTTGAATAATCATTGCCACCCGGTCAAGGTATTCACCAAGGCGAGTGATATTGCCAAGGCGATCCAGCGGTGAGCCTCCCTGACCAAAACGCGGCGAAAGTGAACAATAAGCCGCCATCAGCTCCCGTGTATGCAGGAGCATTGCTCCCTCCGTGACCTCATCAACATCCTGAATGTCAGCGATATGGGAGATATCTACCAACAAATATTCCTCGGTTTCCTCCGAAACCCGATTAAGTAAAGCCCGATTTATCCCCTCCACCAATACCCTGATTACATCACCGGCAAGCTTTGTAATTTGCCTGATGATGACAACCGTACCGACAGAACTCAGCAAAGCAAAGCCGGGGTCAGCTCCCGCATCATCTTTTTGGGCAACGATAAACAGTCGTTGGTCGGCTGCCATCGCCTTTTCGATTGCCACGACAGATCTGCTGCGGTTGATGTCAAAATGAATAATCGTACCGGGCAGGATAGTTCCCCCTTTTAACGCCACGGCAGGAATAATGGTTTCTCTGATTCTCTTTATCATGGTTTTGTCGCTTCTTTAGTATATCACGCCGGCCATCTTGCCGTGCCGCCTTTGTCACGGTATAAGATAACAGGCTCGCCCGTCTGTGTTACTGCCTCTTCAGTAATGACAACCTCTGCAATCGTGTCATCCGAAGGTACACTAAACATCACATCAATCAAGAGCTTCTCCATTATTGAGCGAAGTCCCCTTGCCCCCGTCTTTTGTTCTGAAGCTTTTTTGGCAATAGCCGTAAGCGCGGTATCTTCAAATGTCAGCTTCACCTCATCCATCGCAAATAGTTTTTGGTACTGTTTCGTTAAGGCATTGCGCGGCTCTTTTAGTATCCGTGCCAGCATATCTTCATCCAGTCCGTTCAAACTGACACTAATCGGCATCCGCCCGACAAACTCAGGAATGATACCGTATTTCACCAAATCCTGGGGGGTGACTTCACTTAATATTTCCCCTATCTCCATGCCCGTCCGTGACAAAACTGCGGCATTGAAACCTATCGAGTTGCGGTTTAGCCTTGTTTCCACTATTTGCTCAATGCCGATGAAGGCACCGCCGCAAATGAAAAGAATATCGGTGGTGTCGATCTGGAACAAATCCTGATGCGGATGCTTACGCCCACCCTTGGGAGGAACGCTGGCGATCGTCCCCTCAATGATTTTCAGTAATGCTTGTTGAACACCCTCGCCTGATACATCACGGGTAATGGAAACATTTTCACTCTTCTTGGTGATTTTGTCGATCTCATCAATGTAGATAATACCCCGTCTCGCCCTTTCGATATCATAATCAGCAGCACGTACCAGACTGAGCAGGATATTCTCGACATCCTCACCGACATAGCCCGCCTCGGTCAAAGTGGTAGCATCGGCAATCGCAAAAGGTACATTGATGATTTTTGCCAGTGTTTGTGCCAGATAAGTCTTCCCTGAACCGGTCGGTCCCATCATGATGATATTGCTTTTTTGCAGTTCCACATCATCATCGGTATCTTCCGACAAGATGCGTTTGTAGTGATTATACACGGCAACAGACAAAACTTTCTTCGCTCTTTCCTGTCCGATGACATGTTCATCAAGGAACTCCTTGATCTCCATCGGGGTAAGGAGCTGGATTTCGATATCGTCCATATCGAAGTTCTCCATCATTTCATCTGCGCCAAATTCCTCATCCAAACGCCCGGCACAAAAATCCACGCATTTATCACATATCATCAAACCCTGCGAACCTTCAAAAACCTTTAGGCTCTTCGATGCTTGCTTACCGCAAAACGAACATCTGTCGTCATTTTTATGTTTCACTTTCTCTGTCTCCCGGATTCTTCAATTATTTTGTTAAACCAGATATCATTTTTCTTATTAAACGGTACTGCGGCTTGAAACTATTTTGTCAATTAAACCGTAATCACAAGCTTCCTCCGGCGACATGAAATTGTCTCTTTCTGTGTCCGCCGTCACGGTTTCTATGCTCTGTCCGCAGTTCTCGGCAAGGATGCGGTTCAGCTTTTCCTTCACCTTGAGGATTTGCTTGGCAGCGATGTCAATATCGGTTGCCTGTCCGCGTGCCCCACCCAAAGGTTGATGAATCATAATTTCCGCATTTGGCAACGCCATCCGCTTCCCTTTCGTGCCGCCCGCCAGCAAAAAAGCCCCCATGCTTCCTGCCAGACCGACACAAATCGTAGACACATCGCATTTGATGAACTTCATCGTGTCATATATGGCAAACCCGGCTGAAACCGAACCACCGGGGCTGTTGATATAAAACTCGATGTCTTTTTCCGGGTCTTCTGCTTCAAGGAAAAGCAACTGAGCGACCACCAACCCTGCTGTCACATCATTTACATCTTCGCCAAGAAAAACTATTCTCTCTTTGAGCAAACGTGAAAATATATCATATGAACGTTCACCGCGACTGGTCTGTTCGACCACCATTGGCACCAAACTCATTTTTCTACCTATACCCTTTCATCATTGGCTTACTTTTTCTCTTTAGCATTGGCAACAACGAACTTCATTGCCTTCTTTATTCTAATTCTTCTTTCAAACTCATCCCTTCTTTCTTCCATATACTCTCGCGCTGATTCGGTATCACTTCTGCTCTCAGTCAAGTAGTCTTTTAACTCTTCTTCAACGTCCTCTTCATCAGCAGTAATACCCTCGGCTAAAGCAACCGCTTCAAGGGCAAGGCTGGCACGAATCCGCATCTCGGCTTGCTTCTCTGCGTGTTCAAAGTACATTTCCTCGGTCATGCCCAGTATCTGCAAATACACATGGGGAGTAATCCCGTATGATTTCGCTTGTTCACTAAACTCTTCCACTATTTCCCGTACAAATTCTGTAATCATCGGTGGCGGAATTTCCATCTCCGCATTAGCAATAACTGCTTCGATTGCGCTATTCCCCCTTGTTTCCTTATTATTTTCAATCTTCTTTTCCAGAAGCTGTTCTTCCAAATCTTCACGGAACTCCGAAAGGGTCTCAAACTCGGAAACTTCGGCGGCAAACTCATCATCAAGCTCCGGTAGTTCTTTTATCTTGATTTCCTTGACAACACACTTAAATACCGCTTCTTTTCCCGCCAGTTCCTTGGCATTATAATCATCAGGGAATGTCACTTTTACGTCTTTTTCACCATCTACTAAAGTACCAATCAGCTGTTCCTCAAAACCGGGTATAAAAGACCCTGAACCGATGGTCAAACTGACATCCTCACCGCTACCACCCTCAAAGGGTACATCATCTATCGTACCCAAAAAGTCGATAACCGTCATATCGCCGTCCATCACGGCACGGTCGCTGACAGCTACGTGGCGAGCGTTCTTTTCCTGCTCCTTCAAAAGTGCTTCCTCAATCTCTTCTTTCGTGACCGTATCGCTCAGCTTGGGAATCGAAACCCCTTTGTACTTGCCTAGTTTGACCTCGGGTTTGAGAGCTGCCTCTGCGGAGAATACGAACGGTTCGCCGTCTTCGATATATACGATTTCATATGACGGTGCAGATACGATTACTTCATCACATTCCTTGATTGCCTCTGCAAACGCATCAGGAATCAAGATATTGGCAGCTTCCTCATAAAAAAATTCCTTGCCATATAGCTTCTCCGCTACCGGGCGGGGAATCTTTCCTTTGCGAAAACCGGGGGCACTAAGTCTCCCCCTTAGCTTTTGGTAGGCTTTCTCCATCGCCACTTCAAGCTCCTGTGCCGGTACCGTGACCGTAAACAACGCCATCCCATTTTCTCTTTTTTCTACTTGTAAACTCACTTTGTCCATACCTCTCTGCTCTTTGTTTTATAGAATAATCCCAATGATGCTGATTTTGGATTTATACTCTGTTGGTTTAGTTTTCTTTGGTTCGAGCCATCTCATCTTTTATCAGGTTGGCGATTAAATCAGGGTCGTCTTCGACCACGGTAATGTTGAGTGTGTGAGCAAGGTTGATTTCCTCCCCTGCTACTTGTTTGCCCCCCTCAATCTCAATCATGCGAATGACAGGACGGAATGGGACTCCGGTGTTTTGCTCCTTGACCGCTGCATACTTTCCATTTGACAGTTTGAGTAATGACCCATTCGGATAAATAGCGATACATTGGAAAAAACGCCCCAACAACTCGGCATCAAGCTTGTCTACCGCATCAGCGGTTAAAATATCAGCAGCTTTGCTCGGTGTATAGCCTTTGCGGTAACAACGATTCACTGTCAACGCTTCATAGGCATCAACAATCGACGATATCCTGACCAGCAGATTGAGTTCATCGCCACGGCTGCCCGCATAACCCGACCCATCCAGACGTTCGTGATGATCAAGTGCCACCCGCCGGGTCATTTCCGTCAGTACGGGATCTTTTTTGAGGATTTCGTAGCCTAGCTTGGTATGTTGCTTGATATGGTCAAACTCTTCACGAGTCAAGGCAACACTTTTATACAAAATCTCCTGATCTAAAAGAACCTTACCGATGTCATGTAAAAGCAAACCCTGTGCCAAGTCGCGCATGGCGACGGTATTTATTCCAATCCGATTGGCAAGAACCAGTCCATACACGGTACTATTGACCGAATGAAGCAGGGTCTCATCACGAGAACTACCGATGTCTTGAAGGCTGATGACAATATTGGGCTGGCTGAGGATTTCGGCAATCATCACATCGACGACATCTGATAATTCCTCAATGTCGATGGCATTTTTGTTGGGGTCATTTTCCAGAACATGAGCAAAAGTGGTTGACAAAGCTGTCTTACACTTGTTCCGTGTGTCCTCACTAATGGCATCATGTACCTCGATACCCTCACTGATTTCATCATCAATATATACATGCCCGATATCAAGCTCGGTCAACTTGTTTATATAGCGGTGCAAGTTTGCGATTCCCCGCCTAAGTAGCAGAGAATCACCATTGTAAATAGACTTGCCCAGGCTCATTTCCGGTTCTAACATACTGATCGGTACTTTGCGCATAATCAGCTCCTTTGCTAAGAACTACGGACAACATAAGCTATCCCCGTCATGATAGTATAATCAGCACTTGGTTTCGTGCCTAAGACAGGGGTATTTATCTTTTTATATTCTAAGACAAAGAGAGGAAAAAAGCAACTATGCTTTTTTGCGCGGAGATTCGCATTTTGTACAGTAATCTTTATAAATTTATTGCCTGAGTATACAGTTATTATGTTCATTCCTTGTTAAATCCACTCATAGTGTCTGCTATTGCCAAGCGCGTCTGTTACCTTGGAGATGTAACCGGACACGGTATGTTCATAGGATGAGTTTCAATCGTGTTATTGATTTATTGTTGTTGATTGCGTAAGCTTTTCCATTCACTAAAATTCTCAACATAAAAATACCAGTTATCTTCTGTTAAAGCTTCTGTTTCTGTTAAAAATGGGAGTAACGATGATTCGGTTGGTTTGCTTCCATCAATCGAATACACAATGCCTCGACCATGGTCTTTTGTAGACCACCGTAGAAAGGATACTCCTTCTTCCATTTTGGAAATTCCTTTGAAACCGTGCTGAAAAAGAAGTTGAATCATTTCAATTATGTTATTATCGTCAATAGGAACATAACCTGTTTCTAAACCTGTAAACATTTTAACATTATCACCCTCTATGTCATTGTGGCAAATTGAGATATTGTCATAATCACTATAAGTTAAATATCTAACTATTATGTAAAGCGATTCTCTATTTGCTTGAAAATCCCTTTCCGTTCTATCAAGGGTTGGCTGTTGTGTAATCCATGGCAGGAAAACATCAACAAATGCAAAAAAAGCCACAGGAGTTATAGTTATAGCTATTATTAAGATTAGAGTGAAAATTAACAACTTTTTTTTCTTAACTTTAACGCACCTCCTCGTCAGATCTTATTAGTCAATTATTTGACTCCAATTTATTCTTCACAAACATTATTATGATATGCGTTAAATCCCACCGCTATATCATACCAATCACCATACTCATTTGCCCAATCCCCCCTAATACCGAATGGCAATGAAAAACCATCAGCATACCATGAACCGCCTTTTAACATCCAAAGAGGTAAACCCAATGCAGCACCAATATATCCATAAGTATAATTACCTAAATATTCTGGTGTCACAACTTTCCCATTATAAATCACTTGCGTATCAAAGCTTCCCGGAAACTCTGTACCAATTGTTCGGTTCCACGGAGCTTCTCGTTTAATATCCCAATCTGCCCTATGATTAACTTGTTCGTAAAACCACATCATATTTACTCCCGTCTCTATAATTATTCTCTGGTGCTGTACATGGCTCACACTAGCAGAGACGTATGGATGGGGTTGAAATGGGGTCGGAACTCGTTCTGAGGCTTCTGTAATAATAATTTGTAATGCATTATTAATCTCAACAGTTACATCTCTAATAGGTGATGGTAACGTCGAGCCACCCCATAAAACAGCATCAATACCTGCGGCAGGGAAAAGTGTCGGTGACGGACTAGATGTCGGCGTAGGTGTTTGTGACGACGAACTGCTCCAAATGATAGCATCAATACCGGCGCGCGGAGTGAATGTTGGTAATGGTGTGGGGAACGAAGTTGGATTAGGCACGGTTTCCGGTGATAAACCATCTCTATCAACGTAACGAAGAGGATTATTGTAGCAGTAAGTATATTTGTGTAGAGATTGTGGATTATTTTGAACACCTGCCCATAAATCTGGCGAAACTATACGTGAAACCCTCGGCTCATAATATCTTGCCTGTGCATAGTAAAGCCCTGTCACGTCCTCGTCTTGATACCCGGTGAACCCGAACGGTTGCCCGAATCTGTCCGTCCCGTGTAGCCTACCCCCGAACTCATCATACGCCATCGGTACGCCGTGT
>JAITGA010000032.1 GCA_031280955.1 Lachnospiraceae bacterium | reverse complement strand
ACGATGTTGGAGCTGTTACCGATTTCCAACTGATAGCCGCCGGTTTCGCCGTCAGGAAGCTGACTGGCAGGAGTACCTGACAGTATGGATGCTCTTTCGAGAGCCGTTGATATGGTGGCGAAGTACTTCTTCGCTGCATTTCCACGGAAACCTTGTGCCATTGGTTGTCTTGCCCTCTGTTTTCTATTATCACCACCAGTTCATGACCGTCATTACGAATGTAATAATAGATATGAACAGAACTCTCACTTTAGTTCACTATCGATTACCTTACTCCCCCATACCACCCGATCATGACCTCCCATATCCTTTTTTACCCGTATATCATGAAATCCGGCGGCGGTCATCAGTTTGCATACTGCTGTTGCTTGGTCATGTCCAATCTCGAAAAAGAGTTTTCCGGCAAGGGTGAGGTGTTGACTGGCTCGGTCAATAATCTGACGGTAACAGTCAAGTCCATCCATTCCTCCATCTAGAGCCAGTAGCGGTTCATGCTCACGAACTTCTGCCATCAACCCCGGTAATGTGGCTGTAGGTATATAAGGCGGGTTACTGACAATGATGTCATATTGCTTGTCATGTAACTCTAACCCATCCAAAAAGTCATTTTCTATCCACTCAACCGGCTGCCATCTTTTCTCCGCTGTGAGCGACCTCATGAGACGTTCTTCATTCTGTGAAGCGATACCAAGTGCCTCTTTTGATATATCAACTCCCGTACCCTCGATATCAGGCATTTGATTAAGTATACTGAGCAGAACACAACCGCTGCCGGTCCCTAGGTCAAGAACTCGCCGAACTTTACCTATATTCGCCAAAACCTCTTCCACCAATACTTCCGTATCTTGCCTTGGTATCAAGACTGCGGGAGTGACAAGGAAACTAAGACCCATGAACTCCTGCTCACCCAAGATATATTGGAGGGGGATTCGTTTCTCCCGTACGGCAATATACCCGAGATAGGCACGGATTTGTTCCTCTGTTATCCTGTGTTCGCCGTTTGCGAGTAAGTCATGCCATGAAATACCGCAGCTTGCTTCCAAGAACAACCGTGCTTCAACTGCTGCTTCAGCGGCGGCAGCAGTAGTTGCGATATCAGCGGTAGCGATATCAGCAGCAATTAACCGCTTTTTCCCTATCTCATATAGCTCACGGCACGTCATCAGAATCAGCTTTCGTTGCTGGTGAGGGTACTTCTATGGATTCATCTTCTGTAGATTCATCTTCTACTATCTCTTCTACTATCTCTTCTACTATCTCTTCTTCTACTAATTCATCATTTGTTATATTTTCATATCCTTTATCATTTTCAATTAACTCTTCATCAAGTTCATCAGTCATCTCTTCGAAATTTTCTTCTACTATCTCCTCTATAGTCTCTTTTCCTGACTTTTCTCCTGCTTTGTCTTCTGTTAGTTTATCATCTGTAACAGTTTCTTCATCCGCTTCCGCCGTCAATTCATCGTCATACTCATACTCATCTTCGTACTCTTCACCCTCTTTATATTCCCAGTCTTCCTCATCCTCATAATATCCGCCGCTATTTTCCATCATCCACTCATCATCGACTTCATAACCGAAGGTATCGAACTGATACTTTTTCCAGTCAAAAACTGCTTCGAGTGCAGTCATGGCGACTTTGACCATCTCCTCATCCGGCTCTCGTGTCGTCAACCGCTGTAGCAGCATCCCCGGTGCCGACAACATCCACACCAAAAGATTATTACCACGCCCCGCAAAACGGATTATTTCATAGGAAATACCGGCAATCAACGGAATCAAGGCAATCCTTATCCCTGCCCGCATCCAGATATTGTCAGCGTTGATGAAGAAAAAGACAATAATACTGACGAAGATAACGAAGAAGATAAAACTGGTGCCGCAACGGCGATGCAAGCGTGATGAACGCATGACATCATACATGGTCAAAGGGCGACCGACCTCCACACAGTTGAGACACTTGTGTTCTGCACCATGATAGCCGTAAACACGGCGAATATCCTTGACCAAACTCGTGGCGATGATGTAAAGCAAAAGAATACTTATCCGAAAAACACCCTCGATGATTGGTATCAGAGTCTCGTTTTCGATAATGCCTCTGAGCCAATCCGTCAAATAAAAAGGGGCAAGGATGAAGATACCGATAGTGAGTGCTATCGCCAAAATCATTGTAAATCCGGTGATAACACTTTCGGCTTTATCCTTAAATAACTTTTCCAGCATACGGTCAAACTTCGTCGGTTCTGTATCCTCACCGACAAAATAAGTAGCAGAATAATTGAGTACCCTCATGCCTAGCGTGAGTGAGTCAACGAAACTCAAGATACCACGGAGAAAAGGGATTTTTTTGAACACACCACGGGCAAGACCCTTGAAAAAGTCCACTTCTGCCGTGATGTTTCCATCTCCTTTGCGGATTGCCACCGCATAATCGTCCTTATTTTTGAACATTACCCCTTCTATGACCGCCTGACCGCCGACCTCAGAAGAGTAAATCCGTCTTTTTTTTGCCATTATTTCCCTTTAGAGCGAACACTCGCAATCTCAGCAAAACGTTACCAACGCCAGAAGAATGACTTGCTCTTCTGTCATTCTTCGGCACTAAGAACTTTGCAAGGCAAAGTTCGTGTGCTGTCATTGCGGGTCTAACCCGCAATCTCGCAAGTTGCTTCGCATATTACTCATGAACGCAGACAAGGTTGAGACATAACTGTCCCAACCTCTACCTTGTAACACTATTTCTGCGCTATTGCTCCTTGATACCATACCTGCGATTGAACATATCAATACGCCCCCTAGCGCGTACCGCCTTTTGCTGCCCGGTATAAAAAGGGTGACAGGCAGAGCAAATCTCAACCCTGATATTCTCCTTGGTCGAACCGGTGGTAAACGAGTTGCCGCAGTTACACTTCACCGCTGCTTCAGTGTACTGGGGGTGGATTCCATTTTTCATTTCACTAACCGTGCCTTTCCTTTAGTCGATGCAAGAAGTACCGACTTTACATACTAAACTTGCTTATTCAGCTGAGTAGCATTTTCACAACACTCTATCTGTGCCATCACTACTCTTCTATTTGATATATGCTAAAATCTCTATAGCCAGTATAAGGATAGTCTGGCTTTTTGTCAACTGTCATAGTGTAGCATAGGTTTGTGGTAGTTGCAAGAGGGAAAATAACGGGGGGAAATTCTCCGTTAATTCTCTCTATAAGCGAATTATAAGCGCAGAAATTTTCTTGACTTTTACTAAGAAACATGGCACGATGTGTTTATGAATCAAGATGAATAACAAAAGTATTACCAAATGTATAAAAAGCAATAAATGAGATAATAGCGGAAATAAGCTCCTGCCGGAAACCGCTTAGATAAAAGGCGCAACCATGTGATGTTTAAGTATAAATGTTAAGAAAGCAAAATTCATGAACAATAGCAAGAATGACACACGCATTAAAGCCATAACTGAGAAAGTCCTACATGCCGCCAAAGATATTTTAGGGGAAAGGCTTGATAAGGTAATTTTGTTTGGCTCGTATGCTCGTGGTGATTTTGACAACTGTTCCGATGTTGACATTTTTGTGTTAGCTGATGTTCCACATGAGGAAACCAACAAATGGAGCGTCAATATTGATGACCGTCTTTCAGATTTGTGGTTTGATTATGATTTGCTCGTCTGTATACACCTTACGAGCAGGTCAAAATTTGACCGTTATTATCAAGTCACGCCATACTATCAAAACATAATCAAAGAAGGGATTGAGTTGCATGGATAGCGGTTTATCAATGGAGTTAGCTAGGTATAGACTGGCGCAAGCTTTTGATTGCTTGAAGGCAGCCGAAAACAACATAGAATCGAATCTTTATAAAGATGTACTTAATCGTTCTTATTATTGCATTTTTCACAGCATACGAGCAGTCTTAGCTCTTGATTTATACGATTCAAAGAAGCACTCCGGCATCATTTCCGAGTTTCACAGAAATTATATTAAAACAGGCAAATTTGAAAAACATTTTTCCGCTATAATTCGACAGTCTTTCACAATGCGTAATCGCGGCGATTATGAGGATTTCTATATAGTCATAAAAAATGATGTTGTACAGCAAATGAGAAATGCTTCTGAGTTCTTAACAGTTGTTACAGCATATATAGATAAATTTGAAGAGAAAATAATCGAATAGACTCTTTTTTTACACATTTTTACTTTTCACAAATTACACAATATAGCTTACAACAAAATCAAAAGGAGATGAAAATCATGAACGAAGTACAACAATGTATCCAAGAGAAAATGAAATTCAACGAGGCGTTTCTGGCACAAAATCTTCCCCAGACAGATTCTTTTTCAAGTGCAGAAATCTCTTTTCACAGTGAGAATGAGGAAGACGTTTTTCAGTTAACCCCGGAAACCGCAGCGAAATACGGTATACCATACCGTCAATTGGTTGTACCTGACGTTGAGACGGCAAAAAAATTAACAGGGACACCGGATATTTTCTTTGATGAAAACATAGTCTCCGCCGAGGGTTGCGCCGATTATATAGACTGGAGCCAACAAGAAAACCGAACCGCAAAGAATCTTTGCACGTTAACCGCCGCTTATATTTATGGCGATTCCCGAAAGGTGAAACAGCACGAAAAGCTCATTAACAAAGCCTCTTTTCCGCTGACAATAGATTACTACGGAAGCTCGTCAACCGACTACCG
>JAITGA010000035.1 GCA_031280955.1 Lachnospiraceae bacterium | reverse complement strand
CTGAATTTAGAATTTGCGCAAGCGCAGATTCTAAATATCAGACTCATGTTTGCCAATGGCAAACATGTGGGCTTCATCCGGTAACTGAGGTAAAACATTTGAGACCGGACTCAAGTTTGATAAAGCATGAATGCTTTACATGAATGCTTTACAAACATGAAACATTTTTCACATATGAATAAATACATATGTGCGAAAAAGCAATTATTACCCGGCGATAGTATCTCGCCGATGGGCTTAAGTGGACTCGAACCACCGACCTCACGCTTATCAGGCGTGCGCTCTAACCGGCTGAGCTATAAGCCCCGATCAAAGTCAGTGTTGTGAACGCCTCTCGACATCTATGATTATTATTAGTCATATTTATACAAATAGCGTTCGTAGTGGCTGTAGTCCATGTACCGACCTATCAGGCCGATTCCCGCTCTTCTCACGAGCTGGAGACGAAGAGACTCGAACTCTCGGCCCCTTCCATGCCATGGAAGTGCTCTCCCAACTGAGCTACGCCCCCAAAAAACATCCGGCAGCCACCTGCTTTCCCATATCGTCTCCAATACAGTATCATCGGCCGCATGGGGCTTAACCTGTTAGACAGCAAGCTGTCCAACTACGTGTTCGGGATGGGAACGGGTGTGACCCCCACGCGCATCGCCACCGGATGATTCCCCGCTCCGGCTTTGAAACCGAAAGGGGCGATGCTACTATCATCAGATAGTAGCCTGTTGCCTAAAGTAACAATAACTTTTGGCAATAGAAGTTGCTCTAAAGCAACAGAGTTGCGACAAGTAACAATAGTTACTTGGCAACAGAAGCCACTTGGCAACAAAACAGCAATGCAACTCCCTACTCTTTTCCTTAGAAAGGAGGTGATCCAGCCGCACCTTCCGATACGGCTACCTTGTTACGACTTCACCCTAGTTACCGGGCCTGCCTTCGACAGCTCCCTCCCTTACGGGTTGGGACTACCGGCTTCGGGCATTCCAGGCTTCCATGGTGTGACGGGCGGTGTGTACAAGACCCGGGAACGTATTCACCGCGGCATTCTGATCCGCGATTACTAGCGATTCCGGCTTCATGCAGGCGGGTTGCAGCCTACAATCCGAACTGAGACGCTTTTTTTGGGATTTGCTCCACGTCGCCGCTTAGCATCCCTTTGTTTGCGCCATTGTAGCACGTGTGAAGCCCTGGCCATAAGGGGCATGATGATTTGACATCATCCCCGCCTTCCTCCGGGTTATCCCCGGCAGTCTCCCTAGAGTCCCCAACTAAATGCTGGCTACTAAGGACAGGGGTTGCGCTCGTTGCGGGACTTAACCCAACATCTCACGACACGAGCTGACGACAACCATGCACCACCTGTCTCGGACGCCCCGAAGGGAAGGGGCGATTAAGCCCCGGTCGTCCGGATGTCAAGGCCAGGTAAGGTTCTTCGCGTTGCATCGAATTAATCCACATGCTCCACCGCTTGTGCGGGTCCCCGTCAATTCCTTTGAGTTTCATTCTTGCGAACGTACTCCCCAGGTGGATTACTTAACGCGTTAGCTGCGGCACCCGGGGCAGATAAGCTCCGGACACCTAGTAATCATCGTTTACAGCGTGGACTACCAGGGTATCTAATCCTGTTTGCTCCCCACGCTTTCGAGCCTCAACGTCAGTTACAGTCCAGCAGGCCGCCTTCGCCGCTGGTGTTCCTCCTAATATCTACGCATTTCACCGCTACACTAGGAATTCCGCCTGCCTCTCCTGTACTCAAGCTATACAGTTACCAGAGCAGGACCGCAGTTGAGCTGCGGTTTTTCACTCCAGGCTTGCATAGCCGTCTACGCTCCCTTTACACCCAGTGAATCCGGATTACGCTTGCCCCCTACGTATTACCGCGGCTGCTGGCACGTAGTTGGCCGGGGCTTCTTATGCGGGTACCGTCCAAAGCCGCTTACGCGACTTCATTTCTTCCCCGCTGATAGAGCTTTACGCACCGAAATGCTTCTTCACTCACGCGGCGTCGCTGCATCAGGGTTTCCCCCATTGTGCAATATTCCCCACTGCTGCCTCCCGCAGGAGTTTGGGCCGTGTCTCAGTCCCAATGTGGCCGTCCGCCCTCTCAGGCCGGCTACTGATCGTCGCCTTGGTGAGCATTTACCTCACCAACTAGCTAATCAGACGCGGACCCATCTCATGCCGATAAATCTTTCCCTCCAAAACCATGCGGTTTCGGAGACACATGCGGCATTAGCGTCCGTTTCCGGACGTTATTCCCCAGCATGAGGTAGGTTATCCACGCGTTACTCACCCGTCCGCCACTAAGTGATACGAGTAAGATTGTGACAAGTCACTCACTTACACATTGTACCACTCCGTTCGACTTGCATGTGTTAGGCACGCCGCCAGCGTACATCCTGAGCCAGGATCAAACTCTCATAGAAAGTTTTACGTACTAGCTCTGCGCTAGTTATGTTTTAACATTACTAGTTATTGCTTCGCTGGTCGTGGAATATTTTGTATTTCCGTTTTCATCTGTTCTGAATAATTCTCTACGAATTTTCAGGGTTGCATTGCTGTTCAGTTGTCAAGGAGCGTTCATTTCGTTCAATAGCACGAGATGAATATGGTACAAGTCTTTCGTTTTGTCGTATTGTGCACTGCTAACCATAGACCGTCACAATAAGACGCAACTTTTGCATACTACCACACTTGAAAGAGGCAGTCAAGACTTTTTTACAAATTTTTTTGAAAAATTTTTTTGAGAAAATTTTTGAGGCAATTCTCAGGATTTCTCAATTTCTTTTTCGAAGCGTTACCGACACACTATTAAAGCACTCTCTGTTCGCTCAAAAAGCAAACGCACATCATATATCGGTATCACTTTGTAATTACTTAACCGCAAGCTCATTCTTTTGCGGCGGATTTTCAGTATAGCACTTCTGTTTCGTGTTTGTCAATCGTAAATTTGTAAATTTTACATAAATTTTTCTAAAAATTTTTTCTAAAATTTTTATAGGGCAATAAATGGATTGCTTCGGCGTAAAACCGCCTCGCAATGACGAAAACGTGGTGTTCCATCTCGTAGTAAATGGATTGCTTCGCTTCGCTCGCAATGACGAGGACGGGAGTTTTACTCGCAATGACGAAAGTGTGGCATTTCTGCTCGTAGTAAAAATAATTATTGAAAACAATAGATATACCTAAAGTCAGATGCTCAACAGCATATGTCGTGGTGTGATTTATTGAATGGGTTCTTACAAAACGTCGGTACTTAGGTGGTGTATAGACCCATGCTATATGGGTCTGCCGCCTTATGTACCGCTACGTTTTGTATGAAGCGAGAGCGTACCCATTGATAAATCAACACCATGACATATGCGTATGAAAGGTACGTATGTATCTCATTATATGGATTGCTTCGCTTCGCTCGCAATGACGAGGACGAGAGTTTTACTCGCAATGACGAGGATGGGAGTTTTATTCGCAATAATGAGGACGGGAGTTTTACTCGCAATAACGAAACCATGGCCTTTCATCCTGCTTCACCGCTTTTCTTACTAATAAAACCTCTCGCGAAAATAATCACCAAAAACATCCTTTATCAATAGCAAAACGATGAAAAAGTAGAAGATTGTAAGTAATCCAAAGTCAATTTTGACTATATCAAATAGATACGCAGCACATGGTATATATGAAATCATCCACAAAGAGATAGGAACATACCAACGTTTCGGATTAACAAGTAAATAAATTACTGCGAGAGCATCAGCAGGAAATAAATGTCTGTCATGTACTCCTGGTGTTACAAACGGCATTAAAACTGCCATGAGATAAACGAATTTGAGAGCGTCGCCTTTGTCTATCAATTTTGCCCGAACAGCAAGAGAACATGCGGCAAATATGACTGTCAAGGCTCCTGCCAGACCAAATGTTGGTGAAACAACTCCATTCGACACCCATGTATATAATGATGGGAAATTTACGTACAATCCTCTTACTTGACTTGCTTCACTTGCTTGTCCTACATACACAAGCAGTTCACCCATGAAACTCGCACCACTTAATACTGCAGGAATAATTGTCAGTACGTAGACTGCCGGAACAATCAGACATTTGTACCATTTTAATTTACCCTCTAAAATATAGACAAGGAAAAGTGGCAGTAAATATATCGTCTGTAGCTTAAACGCAAAGGCAAAACCCAAGAAAATCATCGCTGTTAAATGATGTTTTTCGCCTTTTAGCAAAAAATAAATCGAAAAAAGCGCAAATGCTGTGTAGAGACTGTCACATTGTCCCCATATACTACTATTCATCAATATTGTTGGCACAAACAAAGTGATAACATATGCGATATTCTTAGCAATAGGTTTTAAATCCTGTCGAAGCGAGACCAACTTGTAAACCGCTATTGCCAATACAACATCGAATACAACCGAAATAATCTTTATCCATATAACAGTATCTAAATCGAAGTAAGCAATCGCTGTAAGCAAATATAGATATAATGGTGCATAATCAGAAAAACGGTCAGCAAAGGAGCTCATATAACCGTTTTCACGGATAAAGTCTACCCACCTCAAAAGAAAGCGATTCATATCCCCGGACATATGATGAAACATCGTAATACGTATTACTAATGCCGACATGGTAAGAAGAGACATCATAAAAAGTTGACCGGTGATTATCTCTGTAAACCAAGGGCGTTCATTTCCAAAGCTATGCTTTAGAGTATTGTTTAGTTCTTGTACCCCCCCCCCCCCTTTTTTTTTCCTTTTTTTCTCCTCTTTTTAACATTATTTCTCTCCGTTTCTTATTATATTGCCACATCAATACATTTTCTCCCTCACTCTCTCGGCACATAATAGATACTTCCATCCCCACTCAACTCCCTGGTTATCGTTATACGCCTAGTAGTAACTTTGTGTTTATGTAATGTATCTGCTATCCAGTTGAGGTCTTGCTCCGCTTCGGCAACTTCCGGGACATACAAAAATATATCTGTATACCCCCTTTCATCTGCTTCAACAAGTAAAGGTACATAATGAAATATAAATGCTACTTCTCCTTTTTCTGGCGGCGTGATAACTGTATATGGATTTCTGGAGTTTAATATAACCAGTATTACTACCACTAGAACAAAAGGGAAATAAAGCCGAGCAGAGCGAGTTTCCTTTAATATATACAAGCTATATAAACCAACAAAAATCAAAGCGTAAAAAAACAATCCATAAGCTCCACGAATATCCTGTACATATTTCATTCCCACTTTTGCTGAAAGAACGCTGAGAAGCGGATACAAAATCATCACCGCAACTATACATTTAATCGCCAGTATAACCATCATTTCATTTTGCTGCTTCTTATTCCTAAAATAATGAATGACAGCAACCAACCCTAACAACACAATAATCAAAAAGATGTATTTGTTTAACGAGCGTACGTGTAAAAAGATGTAGTTCGCCGCTTCACCGATTCTTTTTATGAACTCTATACTAAATACCGAACCGAAATAAGTACCATGTCCTGTGTCAGCTGAACGTCCGCTAGTTAACTCAAGACCCATTGCTATTATCATAGTTACTATTATTACTATGATGATATTGAAATTTTTGATGATATCGACAACGAAGAGTTTTAGTTTGGATAACCGTGAACCATTTGTTCGGAAGTTAGTGAAGAACCTGTATATCAAGACCGAAAGCGCAAATACCGTCAAAACCCATGCTGCATATTGTATCGAAAAGATACTAAAGTAGATGCCTACAAGAAGGAATCCATCAGACCATTTTGCCCCCCCCCCGAAAATTTGTTTGCATTTATTGCTAATTTTCCGCTGACTATATATCGCCTCATCAATGTAAGGACTATTACAGAATTGAGAATATTCGGAATCACAAAAAAGAATACCAGAATATATGAAAATGCATAAAACAAATGTACATTATTACTCGCATTACTCTTGAACATAGCAAAGCACAAACCCATAATCATGATACTGACTGCTGTGCAAGCCGTTCTATCGTTATACAGAGAAATAAAGAGGCGATAAAAAGACAGAAGCAAAGCTGACAAAAATAACCCCATCACAATGGCAAGTGCAATACTCGCCGCTGTTAGATAATCACCTGCCAAAGGATAAATGAAAAAAGCGGAAAAATATCCCATTATCGGCATTAGGTTTTCAGGCAATAGACGAGTAACATTCCAGCGTCCAATCCTGGGAATCGGATCGGCGGCAAAAGTCCCAAAATGTAGGAAGTCGTCACCCCACCTAAGCAAAACCGGATTTATCGCTGCATAATAATAGCAAACAAACATGAACAGCAACGCTGTACAAAACAAAATGAGCTTATGTCTCTTTATTATGTCTAACATATCATCGCTCTCTTTCATCTTTTCACACCCACCAACCAAGAAACCTCCCTGCTTCACCTAAACGCTTGCTCCATATCGGCAATAATATCATCGATATGCTCTGCACCGATGGAAAGGCGAATCGTGGTTGGTTTGATACATTGCTCTGCCATTTCTGTAGGCGACAGTTGTGAATGGGTAGTGGTGGCGGGGTGAGACACCAGCGACTTCACGATGGCAAGGTCTGCCACGCACGAGAAGAGCTTCAAGCGGTCAATGAAAGCGGTTGCCTCGGCGATTCCGCCTTTGATGTCAAACGAAAAAATCGTTCCTGCGCCATGCGGATAATAACGATTATAAAGCGCGTAATCGGGATGGTTTTCGAGGGCAGGGTGGTTCACCGTCTCCACCTGTGGTTGCTTCGACAAATATTTGACCACCTTTAGCGCATTTTCTGTTTGCCGCTCTACCCTGAACGAAAGTGTTTCCAAACCCTGCAAGAACAAGAATGAATTAAACGGACTGGGGGTTGCCCCGATATCCCTCATTAAGGTAGTCCGCGCTTTTATGATATAAGCAAGCTCACCCACTGCCTCGGTGAACACCACTCCATGATAACTGGCATTTGGCTTCGACAACCCAGGGAACTTGTCATTCGCCGCCCAATCGAAACGCCCGCTGTCAACAATCACGCCACCGACCGCCGTACCGTGACCGCCGATAAACTTAGTCGCTGAGTGTACAATAATATCTGCGCCATAATCAATAGGGCGAAGCACACACGGCGGGGTCAAGGTACTGTCCACGATTAGCGGAATTCCGTGTTGGTGGGCAATCGCCGCTATCGCTTCGATATCGGTAACGGTAGAGTTCGGATTTCCCAACGTTTCAATGAACAAAGCCCTCGTATTTTCATCTATCGCTTTCGCAAAGTTCTCCGGGATACTACCATCTACGAAAGTCGTGGTAATCCCGCTTTGTGGTAGCGTATGGGCAAAGAGGTTGTAAGTACCTCCATAAATCCGTTTGTCAGAGACGATATTTTGTCCGATGGTGGTGATGTTTTGCACCGCATATGCGACAGCTGCCATCCCTGATGATGTGGCAAGCGCACCCACACCGCCCTCCAATGCCGCCATCCGCTGCTCAAAAACATCAGTAGTCGGATTCCCCAAGCGTGTATAGATAAAACCCGGTTCTGTCAGCGAAAACCGTCCTGCTGCCTGAGCGCAATCATCGAAGACATACGAAGTCGTTGCGTATATCGGGACTGCCCTTGCTCCTGTTCCCGTTTCCGGTTTCTCCTGTCCTGCATGAAGTTGAAGCGTTTCAAATTTGTGCTTTTGGTTTTTCATTTTTCTCCTGCTTACTATTTGACAACTACTTGAATTGAGTCTGATTATCTCATATGGGAAAATTTTTTTCAACAAAATTATCTAGCTATGATTATTATGTTACATCCAAAAATATCTCACCTTCATTTTCAGTCCTTCATCGGATAGTAGCTTTGTGTTTGCTATCCCGCCGCTTTCCTGGTGACAAACCATTTGTTGATTTCAAAGTAAAGTTCTGTTTCAAGCAAATCATCAGTACTGTAGGTGATTTCATCACTTTCATTTGCACTAAGTATCCGTGCCGCAACCTTGTGACGAAGACCGCTGCCGCCGGTATGATAATTGCTGTGCATTTGCGCCGTGAGCGTTTTCGCCACCGCATAACGAGAGCCGTTAGCTTGAAAAGAGATTAACTCATAACTAGCATCGGAAAAGACATCAAGAGTTACGGTAATATACTCCTTTCCGGGATTCCGATAACGGTTGTCTATTATATTTTTCCCGCAAAACCAATCATCGGCAAAGTATAAATAATTCTCATGACACATTTGTAAAAAAGTTTCATCACGCTCTTCTTCGTCTTTCGGCTCTGATTCCACCTTAAAACGCAAACCCACCCCCTTGTCTTTCAAAAATGCACATGGGGTTGTCTCGCAAACATATTTGACCACATGAAAAGCTCCATCGGGAAGCCAGTAAGCCAGCGGTTTGATTGTTCCGTCAGGAAACCACAGGATTCGTACCGTAACGGGGGTGCGGGTATCATTTTCATGTTTAATATAGATGATTGTGTTTTTTTCCATTTCAACCTCGTATGGGCATTATAACACAATCTTTTACAAAAAGCAAACATATGTTTGGGATAAGTGAAAATACTCACCCCTCAAGCGGCACATAACCGGTTTGCCCTATCAAATACTGCCCCTCTTCCGACAAAATCCAATCAATCAGCTGCTTTATATTACCTATCGGTTGTCCGTTGGTGACAGCATAAAAATAGTCAGAAAATGGATAACTTCCGTCTGCTATTGTCTCATTTGATGGATAAACGCCATTTATTGCCAACAGTTTCGCAGCGGGATTCGGATACATTGTCGTTGCATAATAGCGATATGAATACCCAAGAGCAGGTTGGACTCCATCCCATGTGACGGATATTTGCCTCATCATGCTGCCTGTGCCAATCAGGCTTTCGTCCGGTAGCGGCTGTGGTTTTTGCAACGGCAAGCCACGCATAATACCTTGCAACCCTGTTTGACTTCCGCTTCCCTCCGGGCGTTGAAAGACGATAATCTTCCCACCATCGTTCCAACCCAAAGTGTGCCAATACGCCGTTTTGCCGGAGTAAATATTCCTAATTTGTTGAATCGAAAGCCCATCTATGGGATTTGATTCACCCACCAGAAACACGAACGCTTCCCGCCCAATAGGTGTAAATACCAGCTCTGCTCCGCTGTCAATCGCCGCTTGTTTCTGCTTTTCAGAAGCCCCGGCAACGAAAATAATCTCACAATCACCTGTGATAATCCGTTGATAAGCGTTGACTGTATTAGTACAAAGTGAAACCTCAGGGGTATAACTTTCCTCATCATATACTGCATTTACAAATGCGGCATAGACAGGATAAAGTGCGGTTGCTCCATCCAATCGGGGTAAATCTTTAAAGATAGTTATTGAAGCTTTCGCAGGCAGCTTGGCAACTTGGCTATCTTCGGTAAATGGTGTGTAGATAGCGAGATCGGGTGATGTCAAATCCGCCGCCGGCATTTGTGCCAACGGATACCAATTGCCCGTCAATGCAGGGATAAACAACAAAATCCATATAACACTCATGACCGATAAGACAATAGTTGAAGTTTCCCCATTTCGGTGACGTTTCCAAATTAATATCAAAAGAAATACTGTTATCCCGATAAGCAATATTAGTGGAGCTGCGCCGGTAAGATTATCCACTTCACCAAGCTGAGTCCAATACTCCAAAACATGTAGAATATAAGCAGACAAAAAAGTTACTCCTGCTGTTAAAAGAAATCGTAATGTGAATTTCACAATTCCATTTACATCCATGGTAGACCTGCCATGGTAGAACCATAGAGCACAGCATATAAACAATAATATATATAAACGATGGGATTACACATAATGACGGTGACAATTGATAATGCGCGACCTAGCTTCCCGGTCTTTCTCCAGCGACAGAGTTGGAAAAAGCAAATGATGACTCCTGCTCCCGGCAAAAGAATTGCCCCCCAAGTAATAATTCTCGCCACTATTTGCGGGAAATACCCATACTCTGTCATGAGTATATTAGCGAGAACTAAAATCGCCGGTCCGGCAAGAAATAACGTGAAGCCAATTATCGACATTTTGTTTTTTTGTTTCGGACTTTCCACGACAATTTCCGGGGTTTTTATGTCTATATTTTCCATTCGCAATATTCCTTTCGCCTTACCTTCAAAACTATACCTCATTGTAACGCAATCAGAAGGATTTTTCAATTATTCTTATTGCTCCACCAATTAAACTTTGCCAAAAGATTTGCGAGGAATTTTTGTGTAGAGCAAGGAAACGACGATGACTAGTGCCTTAAGGCACGGCCTTTAGGCACATTAAGAGGAGTTGACGAAGCTATGCGCTAAAATTATCGTAAATACTTGGTAAAATTTAGTTGGGGGAGCAATAGTCATTATCAAGCACCAAGTCAAAGCTATCAATGCCGTGTTGCTGGCAAAAATACTCTAACTCTTCCATACTTTGTTCTCTAGCAAAAACCACGTCTATTTGGTACTCCTTGACCTCGTCGGATATGGGAGTCCCACTTGAACCAGTAGGGCGATACGCTATATTACCATTTCCTTCACTATAAATTTGCTCTTTGAGGGCATAGAAATCCACGGAGCCGCTAACATGGAATGTGTACTGATATGAAGGGTTTTCATTCTCCCTAAAGTTGATAATCTGTTTGTGCAGTTTGTTGAGGAACGCTCTGTTATAAGGGGTGTTGATTCCGCTACATTGATTTATCCAGTCATCCCTAAAGAATATGTTTCTCTTTATAAATCCATCTTCCAGAACATTTATCGTGTAATCATCTTCATAACCAACCCAGCAACAAGGCACATGATAATTATGCCATCTATATGACTTCAAGAGATTTGAAATTTCATTTTTGTCAGATATTATCACACATTCAGGACTCCCTTTTTGAGAAATAATCAAAAAATCAGCATGAGTATCCCGTTTGACATACACACGCTCAAAATAAAAATCTAGGAAAACAAAAGCAGCAATTAAAACTATAACTAGTAATACTGCACCGATTATAACTTTTCGTTTGTTAAGCCATTTCCTTTTTTCTTCATGTTCCACTTGCATGTACCCTCAATTGAAAGTTTTGTTAATTATCTATGACTATTATCAAAAAAGAAAACATCTCCCAATGTTCCATCTCCGTATTCCGTATTGGGATATGATTTTATTAACTCATAATTTCCGTTCGTGTACTCATCTACGACTTTATCCCAAAAGGATACGGAAGCTAGGTTTTTCGGATGTCTTTTTAGCTGCCATTTCCCTTTATGTAAATTCATGACCATCAGAAACGCTTTTTCCCCTACCCCTCTACGGCGGTATTTGTGCATAACGAAAAATTCTGAAACACTAAAGTCTGTTTCCCTATCATTCGCTTCGGGAAAATCGTTAATCATAACAAACCCTGCTATGTTTTCATCAGCTTCAATGATATATGGATGGCGGTTGGTTTCCGTCCAATAATAATCAAGATATTGGTAGCCGTATAAACCAAGCTTATTTACATCTCTATCATCATATTGCGAAAATTCGTAGCTGTATTTTTCCAACAAGTTGGCAATTATCTCCCTATCTTCAAGCAAGGCTCGCTTCAATTTTACTTCCATGCTGATACCTCCTGTTTGTTCTATTCATGATTCCCTGTTCCCGCCGTTTGCAAGCTGTAGAGCTTGTGCCAGACGACAACAAGCGGTTTTCAAAATGCGGTTTATTTTAGTAATCCATTACCGAAGAGATACATATCCAGTCTTTTCAACAAGGCTTTGTCCCTGCGGAGAAAGTATCCACTCAATGAGTTTTTCCGTGTTGATTATTCGCTCTGCCTCCGCTTCATTTTCGGGTTCTCGAATGATTGAGACTGCGTAAAAATCATGGGCGTAAGGATAGTTTCCGCTTGCGATGTTATCAACTGTTGGTGCAACGCCATTTATCGAAAGAAATTTAATCCTGTTCTCTGCTATCATGTCATTGATATAGTAGAGGAATGAATAACCAAGCGAGTTTCTATAATTCTTGTACGCCACAGCCATATACATTCCTTTCATTTCATCGAAAATATTTGCTTCCGGCACATACACAAGCGGAACATCGCCCATTATCTCCCGAAGCATTACTTGACTCCCGGATGTATCGGGGCGTTGATAGGCAAGTATCTCGATGTTGCCGCCGCCCAAATCGCGCCAGTTTGTTATCTGACCGGAATAAATATCCTGTATGTTTTCAACGGATAAATTGGATACACGATTCCATCTGTTCACGAAGAAAACAAACGCTTCTCTGCCGATGGGCGTGAGTCGTAATTCCAATCCAAGTTCTCTTGCTCGTTCGTGCTGTTCTTCCGAAACTCCCATAAGAAACACGAGGTCAGCAGAGCCTTCAATCAAATTATCAAACGCCCCGGCTGTCCTTGAGCAAGTAACACCGCTTTCTTTATCATAAACTTTGTATTCAGCTTCTGGATATGTTGCGCGGACGAAAGCGGCATATAGTGGATAAAGTGCTGTCGCACCGTCAAGCCTCGGTAGGTTTCCTTGCAGACGGAGAGAGGACGGTTCATCAAGACTTTTCGCAAGCGTATTTGCACGGAAAGGCTCATAAGAAACCAAGTTGACTTCTTCCATCCAGCCCCCTACCTCGTGGATTTCGAGTATATTTTTTTCATAGATTGCGCTCCCTACAGACCAGCCAATCATTATGGCAAGGCAAGCCGACAAACAGATTGCCGTTACCCGTCGCGCCTTAACACTAAACAGCTTCCAGATAAAGAGCAGACAAATAAAAACACCGATACAAATAATTGCTGTATGCCAATACCAAGCCGTAGTCCGTAAATCAAAAGCATGATAAACGATAAGCCATGATAACGACCAAACAAGAGTGCATAAAATGCTTATGCCAATCTTTGATACGACACAGTTCTTTCTGAAACACAAAAACAATACCAACGCTCCGACTATTGATGCGAGGTTTAGATACCATAACGTAACACGCCCCAACTCCTCAAGGAACGAATCTTGATATGTTCCGACCAACGCGGTTACAATAGTCAAGACTACCAGCGCACCCGTCAAGCCCAACGCAGAGTTCCGTAGAACTTTTTTGTTCCATGGTTGCCAAATTATGAGCAGACAAATAGCAAATATCCCAACATATATAACCGCCGGATACCACTTCCAGACATTAGATAGACGCCATTGCCAAGATAGTGGTTCGTATGTAAATATCCCATTAAACAGTAAGAACGCCGCGCATATTGCACTTTTGCCAACACGTGCTTTTGTTTGGTTTTTCATAAAACCCAAAACCAATCCAACCACGCCCAAAATTAACGATAAAATAAAAAGTTGTCCACTCAAACCCACGGAATCCACCTCGCAATTTGAAGCTTTTCATCCGGAAAACAATATCTTCCTCAATTTTAAGTTGTTTTATTTGAAGCTGTAATATTAAAGTTATCAAGCCTTGCATTTACTATGTAGTCCGCTGTATCGAAAGCCAATTTATAGCTGGCACAAGCTATTGGTTTTGCAATTGGGACTAACTCATCAGTTATCTCGTTTCCTTTAGCCGATACGCAAGCATCATTTATACAACAATCTCTACAGCTTTCTACCATTCCCGCACTTTCCAATATAGCCATTGCCGGGGTTTCCTCCCCTGTAACTACATTTCCCAACAATAACTTTTTATTACCTACCGCAGAGGCATAAGGGTAAATATCACCATTTACGTCAATAGAATAAGCATAGTCTCTTACCATTCTCACCTTATCCAATTTGAATTTACTCATATAAGCGCCTATCATGTCATCCAATTTAGTTATGCTTACCTTATCCCCTTCGTTCATCCATTTTACATAGGACTCTCCTATCTTTCTGTATTCCTCTCGCAGTATCTCAACATGATGTTTTTTCCATTTGGATTTATAGTCTATAAAAAAATCCATAAACCTAAAGCCCAATTCTTTCAAGTGTACAATATTATCATGCCACATTCCTATATTGTCTACATTCAAAACAGAAGCAGACACTATTCGGTATTTCTTGATTTCTTCCCTGTACTTACTTATGTCCAACAAGCCTTTTCCATCTTCATTTACCCTGTTATCATCATTAGCAAGTCCATCATAAGATAAACTTATTCTAATCTCATTTTCTTCGGCAAAATCAAAAAACTCCTGTGTTAATAATGTCCCATTTGTCACTATATCTAACCTTATGGGTTTATCCGTGGCAGTTTCTATATAATTCGTTACATATTGTATCAAATCGAATCTTAGTAATGGTTCCCCGCCAAAAAAATTAATCCTTACATATTTCTCGCTATGTTTTATCGCATAGTCAACTGCGGCCTTCGCTACCTCTTCCGTCATTTCACCGGTTCCCAAAGCCATAAAACAATATTTACATCTCAAATTACACCTCTGTGTTAGGTGCAGCACTAAGTTATCCATCGAAACGCTCCATTCTGCTTAAAAACCAAGAGCCTGAACCACCTACTACATTATAGTAGGGGTCTGTTGTGATTCGTTTAGCATCTATGACATTATGTAAGGCATCAGGGTATATAAAGTTTACCATCAAACCTGTTATTCCAATAGCTACCACGACTACAACACCCGCTATAGCTACACGAGTGGATATACCGCGCTTTTTCGACTTCAATTCATGTGGTGAATATGCCTCAATTTCTAATTCGTCCTCGCGCTCTTTTTTACAATCCATTTCGTCTCCATGAGCCTCATTTAAGTCGTTATTCTTTTCCATTTGTCGCACATCCTTTCGATAATTTATTAAACTTTTTCAGCCACTAAAATATATGATAACGGAATTCCTTTCTCATCATAAACCTCAGAGCCAATTCCGCCAATCTCGTAATCGTATTCGTTAAATGTTGTAATCCGCATATTATTTACACATACAGCATTTATGATGTCTGATACTGTATGTGGAAATTCCGTAAAAGGTTTAGATTCGCAATCACCGGAAATATAGTACATCCCACCAGTCCAAATCCAGGGTGATTTCTTAAAATATGGATAAGTCAGTCGATTCAGATTATAAGGGTCAAACGCATCATTTCCGGGGATAGGGAGCATATAAGCAAAGGGGTGTCCATCATTTAACAGAAATGTTCCTCCCGGTTTCAAACACTTTTCAACTTTCTCAAACAGTACAGTTAAGTCTTTGAAACAGCATATCGCACCCAATGTAATAAACATAAAATCGAATTTGTTATAATAATCCATAGAAATGTCTAATATATTGCAGTTTACAAATTCGCAGTTTTTTACTCCCGCTTTTTCTGCCATCTGTTTAGCTTGCCCTAAAATATTTTCTGCAATATCAAAACCGACCCCGGACGCTGCTCCGCTATTCAAGACAAGCGAGAGCAACTCTCTTCCATTATTACAACAAAACTGCGCTACCGTCTTCCCTTTGAAATCTGTGTTTTTAAGCTTTTCAAGTATATCCCTATTAAAAAATGCAAAAGGTTCACTTTGGAGCTTTATATGGTCATTTTCTCCCCAATTATTTTTGCGATTGTCAAAGGCTTCTTCCCAAGCGGCTTTATTTGCCTCAATATAGTTATCTATAACCCTCCCTCCACAATAATCAATGTCTACGATATGACCAATATAGCAAGGTGAACGCATGAGTTCGGATTTGTCACAAAGGTACGGAGAAAGAGGGATTTGAACCCTCGCGCCGCGCAAACGACCTACGCCCTTAGCAGGGGCGCCTCTTCAGCCTCTTGAGTATTTCTCCATTTTGCACATTACGGTGATATATCTTGTTAGCGCAAGCCTAATTATACATAAGTGAAGATAAGTTGTCAACTTTCTCAGAGAGGCAGTATGTGTCGTATATGCCAGGCGGTATGTGTCATCAGTCTGGACAACAGTTTGGTAGTGCGGAAGAAAAGTGAAGTGCAAAGTGTAAAAAAACATGTCATGTTACTGTGATTAGTCTACTTTTCATTATAATCCCTGATTACTTTCATGTCATGATTGTAATCGCTAATTCTCTTATTTATTACATAGTAAATTCCTTGGTAAATAATACACACGGACAGAGCTATAATAACATTATATTCCATAAGAAAATAATCTCTTGTTGTAAACCATCCTTCAAGAACTGTCTTGCGGAACATGAAATTAAAGAATATTGTGATAACAATAACTATTTCAAGCATGATGGTATAATATAGAGCTGTTTTAACTATACATTTTTTGAAACTGATAGAATAACGCCTTCGGAATAAAACCACAAAGAGAATTTGATAAATACTTGCTGCAATAAAGAAAAGCAGAAGTTCATCTAATATTGTAGACATATTCTTAAATATTATGTTTCTAAAAAATAAACCGGAAACTATAAAAGATAGAAAAAACGCTTTCTTCAAACTATATTTCTCCTTAAAATAGAGCCTAATCTATTGTTTCACCAAATACGCTTGAATAATCTATTGATATTGCTAAACGTTTGTATCATTATTATATGTCAAGCCAGTATTTTGTCAACGCCACCCGCCACCCGCTTCTCAACCCTCGTCGTCATTCGTCCATTACTGTAAAACCCTATGTTGAAATAATGTAATAGAACTCATCACTCTGCACCGCTACTTGCAGCGGTTGCTGCGTTGCAGCGGAGTAGTCGCAGAATCCCATCTCAAACAAATAGATTGCTTCGGCGTATAAAACCGCCTCGCAATGACGAACCGTAGCATTTCTTCATAAATCTGAACTGTAACTTTATCCCTCACCTTTACCTATTCACTACTTGCTTTCCTTGCCTATCCTGTCTTTATATACTATAATTCCATGTATGAGCAGAAAAACCATGACTTTGATGCGCATATTTCTATCAAGAACAGTCACGGCGGCAACTTCCATCGTTGCCCTTGCTTTGCTTTTTACTTTCTTTATCACCCCGTCTCTAATTGCTTTTGCCACTCTTGACCAAAACCGCGAAGCCGCTGAGGCACGGAAACTATTACCGATCGAGTCGAATCAAATTGATGATTGGCCCTCCGGTCCGGCTATCGGAGCTGCTGCCGCCATTTTATATGAAGTGAACACGGGAGTGATACTATACGCCAAAGATATTCATGGAAAACAGTACCCCGCTTCCACTACCAAACTTATGACTTGTCTGATGGCAATAGAAAATGCCAGTCTCAATGACATCGTCCCTTTTTCGCGGACTGCTGTTACCTCCATCAGTTGGGATAGTGCCAATATCGGCATCAGTGCCGGGCAGTCACTTAGTATGGAACACGCCCTCTATGCGCAAATGGTAGCCTCTGCCAATGAAGTTTCCAACGGTATCGCCGAGTTTGTCGGCGGTGATATGGAAACTTTCGCCCAAATGATGACCGACAGAGCTGCCGAACTGGGGGCTCGCAGTACCAACTTTATCAATGCGCATGGTCTTTCTGACGAAGAGCATTACACCACCGCTTATGATATGGCGCTGATTGCCGCTGCCTTTTTTCGTAATGAAATGTTGGCAAAAATCGGCAACACCGTTACTTATACCATCCCTGCCACGGAAACCCAGCCCAATGAGATATTCATGCGTAACCGCCATCGTCTAATCATCGGTGAGTTTGAAACTGAATATACTATAGTCGGCGGCAAGACCGGTTACACGAATCTCTCACGCCAGACCCTTGTGACTTGCGCCGAGATGGATGGGATGCGCTTGGTATGTGTAATTTTCAAACAGGAATCGCCCGACCAGTTCCATGATACGGTAACATTGTTCGATTATGGTTTTTCCAACTTCCAGATTGTCAATGTCGCCGACAATGAAACCCGTTACACGATAGAAAATGCCGGCTTCTTCCATACCGGCAATGATATCTTCGGTGATTCCAGTCCCTTTTTGTCCCTCAATCGCAGTGACCATCTTGTAATGCCCAGATACGCTGACTTTGATGATTTGGCTACTGAGATTTCCTATCAAACAGACCGTCGGGCGGCGGTGGCAGAAATCACTTATCGCTACAATGATGTTTTCCTGGGAATGGCAACGATAGATTATGCAACACCCAATCGTTCGACCTTTGATTTCGACCATAATATGCCTGTTATCGAGGAAGAAGTCGCTCCCGTCATTGAAGAAAATGTCGTCTTCATCAATGTCAGGCAAGCCGTTTTTCTTATCGTCGGAATTGCCCTAGCGGTGATACTTTTCTTCTTTATCCGTACTGCCATCAAGGATTATCGTTATAATCGCCGCTATCGCAAAAAACGCCGCAAAAAACCGACCCGCAGGAAACGCCGCGACCGCTTCAAAGGGTATTATTTGTGATTGTTTTCCATGCTTGATTTGTTGAGTAAGACATCATTTTCCGTCATGCTCAAGGCTTCTGCTTTCTTTTCTTTCTTTTCACGAATTTCCAAAAAGTTTTTTTCTTCAATCATCTTGGAGGTTTTGACCACGAAAACACCGCCGTTTTCACTCTTTTTGAGGCGTAGTTTTGATTTCATAAAGCCATGAACAGGACAATAGGAAACACAGAGAAAATGCTTGCCGTTATTGGAAAACCACTTGATTTTCCGTTTCAAATTCCGCTTTTCTGCACAAAGGTAACAGCGGGTACTCATTACCTCACGGTCGCTGATGGCAGCTTGACGATTGCTAAACTCAGCGGAGATATACTTGTGGTAATTTTCAAAACGGACGTGGATTTCCTCTTCCCGCTTCGCCGGGAGGGTAAAGAAGTCATATGAATGATTGCCCAGTACCCCCTCAGGCAAGACACTCAGTATTTTTGCTGTATAATAAGCATCGCTGAAAGCGCGGTGAAAAGGGATATCCTTGGGAAGGCGTAAAAAGTCGATTGCCGATTCTAACGAACGACGGCTTTTTCTGTCTTCATAGGCAATACTAAATAGCTTCTGCACATCAAGATACGGAAGCGGCCCGCTACTAAGCGCAGACATGAAATAATAACGCATATTCCGCTGTAGTTCCACCAAATCCGTAGACCCCCAGGTGCAAAATATGTAATCATCACCGCACCATTCGAGGAACTGTGTCATCACTTGCAGGAAAGGATTCCCTTTCATCAAATCACGCATTTGTAAATGAATAATTCTTCCGGTCATATAATGCATCCGTGTATACACGCTGGGTTTGACCAGTTGATTGAACTCCGAGATTATGTAGCGATTTTGATCCAGCTTGATAGCACCGATATCAATCACTTCAAAAGGAAGCTCCTTGACGGTTGTTCCCGCTCCGGTGCCGCTGCCTTGATTCCATTCGAGATCCAAGATAATGTAATTCATGTTTTGTGTCTGCAAAATCTAAAGTTTATCCTACCCGTACTTTTATCGTTAGCGGATAATCACTTGATATCCCCGGAGCAGTTACATGGAGTCCGTCTTTGTCCGCATACCATTCGACTTGAATGTCGCAGCCCAATATTTCCACCTGTTCTATTAAGCCATGAAAAGATGGTTGATTGGGGTCGCCGGACTCACCCAGCGACTTGACTGTGACTCGCCCGTCAGCAGGCCATGCCATACATATTGCGTAGATACAACCATTTGCCGCCGTGAAACGAAAATCCTCACTCGTATATCCACTACCGGCCTTGCCATCGGTGAACTGTCCCTCTGCTGCCTTGGTCGGGCCTTCTTCGGAGCAACGCCAACAACAGCTATCATAAATTGCTTCTCCGTTCACAGCGAGCCATTCCCCGATATCGAGCAAAATCCGACGGTCAGCTTCGGGTATCTCGCCGTCCGCTTTTGGTCCGATATTGAGCAAAAGATTGGCGTTTTTGCTAACCACATCAATGAGGTAGCAGATAATCTCGTGACTGCTCTTATAGTCAAGGCTCGTCGTGTAGCACCATGAGTTGCGCGCCACCGCCGTATCTGTTTGCCAGTAATAAGGCTTCGCCGCTGCAAACCGCCCCCGTTCTACATCTATGATAGCACTACCAAAAGCGAACGCATCATGCTTATAACAAATCGCTGTCGGAAATCCCCACTCCACTCCACGATTGTAATAATATGCGGCAATTTTCTTCAAATGTCCTTTGTATGCCTCATGCTGTATCCACCAATCGAAATAGAGAAGCTTCGGTTGATATTTGTCGATGATTTCACATGTCCGCAATAGCCAGTCATCGAGGAACTCCGCTGTCGGGTGAGGTTTCGTCCGCAACTTTTGTTGATCGGGCTGTTCGCTTATCGACGGCCAGTAGAAGTCGCCGCGCACCAGCGGTTCTTTGATATCAGACTCAAACTCCTGCCCCACCCCCATGAACCAATGGTGTTCAGCACGATGGGAAGAAGCCGCAAACGTGAGTTCCCTTTCTTCGAGTGCCTCTTTCAACTCACCGAGGATATCACGCTTGGGTCCCATCTTTGCCACATTCCAGTCTGACAGCTGCGAATCATACATTTGAAAACCGTCATGGTGTTCCGCAACCGGGACGACATACCGCGCTCCCGCTTGTTTGAACAGCTCCGCCCATGTGGCGGCATCCCATTTATCAGCAGTAAAAAGAGGAATGAAATCCTTGTAGCCAAAATCCTTGTGTGCTCCGTAGGTCTTGATATGGTGTTCATATTCCGGCGAATCCTTCACATACATGTTCCGTGAATACCATTCATTGTTGAATGCGGGAACGCTGTATAATCCCCAGTGGATAAATATCCCAAACTTTGCCGCACGATACCACTCCGGCACTTGAAAAGCAAAGAGCGATGACCAATCATCTTTATACTTTCCCTTTTCGATAACATCCTCGATTTGCTTTAGGTAAGCGGCGTTATCCATCTTTTACTCCTTTTCCTGTCACCCGCAGATTTGCGATTGCCACTACTACATTAAGCATAACACAAAGCCTATCGCTTATCCAGAGTAAATAGCGCAAACTCTCCTAAAAAATACTCATCAAAAACCCTCTTCTAATACTCCTCTGAAACAAGTTGCAAACTCCTCCTATATTTCATATAATAAAAGTATGAAAACCCAACCCCCTGTGCCGCATGAGCGCAAAGAAAAGAAAACCCGACAGCATAACCATCATGAGTTTTTTCGTCAAAAGGCAAAAACAACGATACTGCGAGAGTTAATCACAGGAGAGTTGTTTGGCGGTCATGCAAGCCATCATAAGCTAACAGAAATTGCTACGCAACTGGGTTTTGCCGCCGATGTTTACCAGGTTGTAATCTCTGAGGATTTCGCAGGCAAAAAAGAACCCCGGTACAACCTCGCCGAGCTCCTGTTGATTGATTCATCGGATAATCAGTTTTTTGAGCAAGTAACGATTGGTTCAAGGCAGGTGACATTGCTAAAAAACGCACATGCTTTGCAGAGCTTTGAGCGTTTCCTCGCCCACTACCAGCAACACGACCCCCAAGAGGGTAGTCCGGCACACTCAATCTTCTTAACCTATGGCGTTCCTGTTTCAGAAATGAGCGACATCCATCATTCCTACGATACTGCGCTTTCACTTTACCGTTACCGTTTTTTTTGTACCAAAGATAAGCATACCTTGGGTCATCATGAACTTTCACTCATGAGCCAAAGTGAAGACCGCTTGTGTCAGGAACATTTAAAAGAGTTTCAACAGCAACTCACTACCGCCATTATTCTACATAAGTCATGTCAGCTAAATGCGGCATTGGCAGACTTAGAGAGTTATCTATGCAGTACAGCTGATGACGAAGCTACGGTTAAGCATTTCTTGGTAGACCTGTACTTTGAAATGAAGGAACAACTAAACCAAATATATCATGGTTCTTTCATTCCTTTCCCTGCCAATTCCGTGGTCATCAACCATATCGAAAACAGTCTGTGCCTCTACGAGATTTTTCGCTTTGCTGCCGCCCAGATTGACCTGATTCAAAGTCAAGCCAAAAGCTTTACCCGTGATATGGTAATGGACAATGTTTTTCACTACATCAACCATAATTTTCAGTCACCGATTACCCTTACTTCCATCGCTCCTCTTTTTGGTTATAACAATGATTATCTGGGCAAATTAGTTCATAAAAGAGCGGGGGAAAAGTTCGGTGTATATGTTGATATGTGCCGGATAAATCACGCTAAGTCATTGCTTTCCGAGAGTAACTTGAAGGTTTATGAAGTTGCCGAGCGAGCGGGCTTTGCCAATGTCGATTGCCTCCACAAAAAATTCAAGAAATACGTCGGTATCAGCCCGATGGACTATCGAAGAAATCAACAAAATTCAAGCCTGTGAATACATTCACAAGCTTGAAAATACGCTGATTACTCTATAAGCTCTATTTCTTTCGCTTACGCAAATATGAATCCGGTAATCTTCATTTGCCCATAAATCTGGATATGGACAGACACTTTTCTACCTGTTACCACCTTTTCAGCATTGATCAAAATTTCCTTGGTTGAGTACTCATCCTCTGCCATGAAATCTTCTGACGCTACCATCGCCATATTGACGAAAACTACCAATTTACACACATCATCAGGTTTGACATCAAGACATATTTTGATCGGCGTCTTGGTGAAAAGGTAGTCATTGAAAATCAGCTTGCATGATGAGTAACGGCTCGTTGAATCAAAGCTCACATTCGGGGAAACACAGGTCACATAACTACCATCGGGGTTTTGGTTGCCGCGATGGAGATATACATTACGGTAATCATCGTAGTTGAGTGCTTTGGTGTACAGATACGGGTCACGGACAGGCACTTTCGCACCCGGGATGGCTATCGTACATTGCCCGCGGATATCCTTCGCCGATGCTCCCGCAGAGAAAGTATACTCACCATTTTCCAAAACCATCTGTTCGGAAATGACATCATAATAACGCAGGTTATCAAGAGCAATCTCTAGCTCTACTTCACGCCGTTCACCCGGTTTCATATCTTTGATGCGGGTAAATGCCTTCAACTGACGAATCGGACGTTTTACCCGGGGGTTTTCCTTGCGTGCATAGATTTGGACGACTTCATCTGCCAAATAGTAGCCGCTGTTGCGAACCGTCAGACTGACCCGTACTTTGCCCGCCTCTTGATCCAAAACCGCCGTGAAATTGTTGTAGGTGAAGCGACTGTAAGAAAGCCCGTGACCAAACGGATAAAGCACATCCCGCTCAAAATACTGGTAGGTACGCTTGCCTTTGATGATGTCATATTCATTGATATCAGGCAAATGGCTAACATCGCTGTGCCATGTCATCGAAAGCCGCCCTGCCGGATTCGCTTGTCCGGAAATAGTCTGGGCGATGGCAGTCCCCAAATCCTGGCTTCCGGAAGCAGTGAAGATAATCGCCGCAACTGATTCTGCCAGTTTGCCCAATGAGTGCGGGTAATTGCTGATAATGGTCAAAACCGTGTTCGGATTGACACTTCGTACCCTCTCGGTCAAAAGCTGTTGATACGGCGGTAACTCCAACGTATCACGGTCGAGGGTTTCCTTACTGTTGATAACCGGATTGGTACCGGCAAAGACGAACGCATAATCAGCACCAAAGACCATGTTAACCGCTTCCAAAATGCCGTCGTGGACAGTAATCTTGGCAAAAATCACTTGGTTGGCGAGGTCAAAATCATCCCCTGCCACTACCAAATAACCATTTTCATCAATGATGACCGGCTTTTCGTTCCAGCTCTTGACATGGCAATTCACCATCCCCGAACTGCGTGACATTTTTCGTGCCGTACTGGTTTCCACGATATCTTCTATTTTCCATACTTCACGGACGAACCAGTCAAAAACCTCTTCCTTGGTTGCACTGATAACCCCGGTCTCGTCATTGAGGGTAACATAAAGTCCGTTGCTTTTCGCTTTAAGCGTCAAGCTCTTGCTGCCCCAGTCATTTACTATGAATGTCTCTGCTTCATCAGCAGAAGTCATTTTGAGCCGTGCCTCGGCATCAAGCCCGATATAACGTCCGCCGGAGATGATTTTCACCTCTGACAAACCATCGCAATAGCTAATGTCTGCATCCGGGTACTCCGCACGGATACCGGCAAGGGGGGTGACATGATATGGCGGGATGCCGCCGTACCAATCCTTTTGCCATACATCAGCCAAAGGCCCTATCACTGCTATCTGGAGCGGCATCATTTCTTCACCACGCTTGGCTTTGACCGGCAATAGGTTGTCCTCGTTTTTGAGAAGCACCATCGCCGCTTTTGCCATTTGCAATCCTATTTCCTGACTTGCGGCGGTGTTTAGGTATTCCCTGCCTATTTTTCCATAGGGGCAGTCGCCGTCTTTATCATAAAGACCAAGGCGAATCCGGGTGCGGAATGTGTTGCGGAGGGAAGTGTTGAGATCCTCTTCGGTCATCAACCCCCGCTCCAGAGCCTCACGCCCGGCGGCGATAATCAAGTCGGGTTTGTCGGGAAAAGAGTCAACTCCCGCTTTGAGTGCGGCAGCGCAGCTCTCGGCATGGGTTTCAAAGAAATGATGTTCGGTCACAGTTTGGCTAAAATCACCACCGTCGGCAACGGCATGAACCAATCCCCATTCATCCTTGCAGATTTTTTGTACTTCATCATTGAGTATCGCCGGGATTCCGTTGATTTCATTGTATGCGGTCATCAATGCTTCCGCACCGCCCTCAACAACTGCTTTACGGAAAGGTTCAAGGTAGTATTCGTGTTTGTTACGTCCGTCTATCGAGGCTGAAATGGAAGCCCGCTTTTTTTCGGTATTATTTGCATAAAAATGTTTCAAGGTCGCCGCACACATGATGTATTGCGGGTGGTCGCCACGCATACCCTTGATGTAGCCGACTGCCATCTCCCCTGCCAGATACGGGTCTTCCCCATATCCCTCTTCGGTACGTCCCCAACGAGGATCTCTTTCCATGTCTATCGTCGGTGCCCAGCGTGACAAGCCACGAGGATAGTTCTCACCATAGAGAGCGCGGGCTTCCTCGCCAACAATTCTGCCGCACTCACGTATCAAATCAACATCAAAACTACCGCTCATCCCTATCGGTTGGGGGAATGAGGTGGTGTTTTCAGGAGTACCGCGATTGTGTTCTTGATCATGACGGGCTTCGATTCCGTGGGCTGCCTCGCCGCCCAAGCGGAATGTGCGGATACCCAACCGGGGCACATCGGCGCATCCGGTCGTCAGCGATACCAACTTCTCCTCGATAGTCAGCTCACTTATCAAGTAATCGAGTCTTTCTTCAACCGATAATTGATTGTTCCAGAGTGGGGTTTTTTCGTAATCGTTCATATATTTCCCTTCTGCAAATATGTGTGGTGTTGTCTTCTCTCATTATAATGTGGTAAGTGACAAAAATCCAGTAGAAAATTCACCAAGAAATGAACCAAGAAATGAGCAAGAAAAAATGTGGGGTAAATACAATTTGCTTTTATTCGTTCTTTTGATTATAGTTATACTTATAGAATTGCTATTGCCTCCGGGCATGATAGAAAGAGTATCAACTTGCTACTAAGCTTGATACTCGACCACACCACACTCACCATCACGAGAAAAGAGGAGAACAACATGAAGTTCAGTAACGGATGCTGGTTGCAAAAAGAAGGTTGTGCGTGTTTTGCTCCCAAGGAAGTGTATTTTACCAAGATTAGCGAAACCAAAGTGAGCTTACTTGCTCCCACCCAACACATCAATCATCGTGGCGACACCCTCGGCGGCATCAACTTGACTGTCGAAATCACCTCACCCGCCAAGGAAATCTTGAGAGTCCGCACTTTCCATTACAAAGGGGCGGTACCCACAACTCCTAATTTCGACTTGGAATTAAATGATGAATTGCCGCTCACAGTAGAAGATAGTGATGAGTTAATCACCATTTCTAGTGGCACATTACGATTGGAGATTACGAAAAAATCCTGGTCGATGGCATACAAACGGGCGTTGACCGATTCGGCCAACGAAGCCTCCGGCGATGGCAATAGTGATAATCCCGCATACGAGCTGATCACGAAAAGCACCGGACGTGACTTTGGCTTGATGAAGACTGACTGGAAAGGTTTGTTCTATGACCCGGGCGATGATACAGAAACATATATGCGGCAAATGCTGTCACTCGGAGTTGGCGAGTTAGTGTATGGTACCGGCGAACGTTTCACCGCTTTTGCCAAAAACGGGCAGAGCCTTGATATCTGGAATGAAGATGGCGGCACATCCACCGAACAGGCATACAAGAACATTCCTTTTTATGTCACCAATCGTGGTTACGGGGTTTTCGTCAATCATCCTGAACGGGTATCATTTGAAATCGCCTCGGAAATGACGACCCGCACCGCTTTCTCCGTTCCCGGCGGCACTCTTGACTATTATCTTATCAACGGACCGTCGATGAAAGAAGTCCTCACCCGCTATACTGATTTGACCGGAAAGCCTGCCCTGCCGCCACCATGGACATTTGGGCTGTGGCTTTCGACTTCTTTTACCACCAACTATGACGAACAAACGGTAATGAGCTTCGTAGACGGCATGATTGAACGTGGTATTCCCCTGCGTACTTTCCATTTCGACTGTTTCTGGATGAAAGATTTTCACTGGAGTGACTTCACCTGGGATAGTCGTGTTTTCCCTGACCCTGTCGGGATGCTCCAGCGAATCAAGGCAAAGGGACTCAATATTTGCGTATGGATCAATCCTTATATTGCTCAGGAGTCATGCCTTTTCGATGAGGGATTGGATAGAGGCTACTTCGTTGAAAAGTTGAGTGGCGATGTCTGGCAATGGGATATGTGGCAACCGGGCATGGCTTTGGTAGATTTCACCAATCCTCACGCATATAAATGGTATAAGAAAAAGCTCGCCGCCCTGATGGATATGGGTGTCGATTGCTTCAAGACGGATTTCGGCGAACGTATCCCGACTGAAGGAATCCTCTATTACGATAATTCAGACCCTTACAAAATGCACAATTACTATACCCATATATACAACCAATGTGTCTTTGAGCTATTGGAAGAAAAACGCGGTGTCGGCGATGCCGTCCTATTCGCCCGTTCGGCTACCGCAGGCGGACAAAAGTATCCCGTCCATTGGGGTGGGGATTGCTGGTCCGATTTCGAGTCAATGGAGCAAAGTCTGCGGGGCGGACTCTCACTGATGATGTCCGGCTTTGGCTACTGGAGTCATGATATCGGCGGTTTTGAACAAACCTCAACTGCCGATGTGTACAAACGCTGGTGTGCATTTGGTCTGCTTTCATCGCATAGCCGCCTGCACGGTTCTTCATCTTACCGTGTCCCGTGGGCTTACGATGATGAAGCTGTCGATGTGGTACGCTTCTTTACCCGCCTCAAAAACCGCTTGATGCCTTATCTCTTCGCCAATGCCGTAGCGACATCGAAGAGCGGTATTCCGATGATGCGGAGCATGGTCATGGAGTTCACCGATGACCGCGCCTGTGATTACCTTGACAAGCAATATTTGCTTGGTGACAATCTTCTCGTTGCCCCGATTTTCCGTGATGACAGTATCGCCGAGTATTATCTTCCTGCCGGAGTATGGACTAGTCTGCTCGATGGCACGGTAAGAAACGGCGGCAGTTATTATCGGGAAAAGTATGATTATCTAAGCCTACCACTTATGGTACGGGAAAACTCGATTATCGCTACCGGGAGCTGTGATGATTGTCCTGATTATGCCCTTGCCGACAAACCGCTGCTAAGCATTTATGCCTTGCAAAAAGGTAGCAAAGCAGAGGCAGTTATCTGTGACCAAAACAAAGGTAGCGTAACCACCCCACTCCGCATTACTGCCGAGAACGAAGACGGGCAAATCATCGTCAAAGTAAATGCAACGGGGGAACATACGGTAAGGTTGGTGAATTTCATCGCCAAAACGGTGACTGTGCCATTCACCGTGGACGAAAATGATACCCTGGTCACTTTGAACGGAAACGGGGAGTTCACGGCGCAGTAACGAGAGATTCCCGCAAACTCAATTTAACTAAACAAGCCTTGGTGTTGTCGCCAAGGCTTGTTTTACTCTCTATACATACTTTTATCTACAATCCATTTTCTGCCAAAGCCTTAGATATTGCGGCGATGTCGAGGTCGAATCCGGCTTTGATGGAAGCCAAATATACTGCTCCGGCAACAGGTACGGTGGCAAGGGGGTGGAATATCGCCTTGCGCCCCGGAAGTCTGTCATGAACTTTCGCTGCCAACAGATTCGGTAATACCCGGACTTTTTCCTTGACAAAAACCGAACCCGCCAAGGTGACGTGAAGTGTTTCCTCTGCCGGGAAATCCATGTTGGTCGCCAGATATGTAATCCCTCCGGCATAATGAGCTGCCGATTCATCAAGTATCCTAATCGCCATTTCGTCATCTTCAGCGGCGGCTTCAAACACCATGCGGTTGATACTCGCATAACTAATAGTCCCGTCTTCAAATTGCTTCGTGATTGCCTCTACGTAGTCATCCGCATCTGTTACACCCAGACATTCCATCAACATTCCTGTCATTACCGTGTTGGTCTCACACTTGAACAAATCACCATATACTGCTGCCAACAGTCTCTCGCCAAACCATGAACTACCGCCGCAATCATTGCTGAATGCACCAATCCCGCCAATTTGAACTGTTCTGCCGCTATGGTCAATCGCCGCCATCGTCGAGCCTGTGCCATTGATAGCACATATCCCGACTCCGCCGGGACATCCGGCAGGAATCCCCAGAAACGCATCATTACAAAGCAGATAATCCTGTAAACCAATCCTGTCAACCATTGCTGAGATAATCGCATGTTGCTTGATGGTATCCACTCCGGCAATCCCCATCACCGCATAGCTCACATCTTCGGGTTTGGCATTCACCTTTGCCAGGGTACTTTTGATAAAACCTGATAGTTCCGGTTCTAACTGCGCAAATGCTCCCGCCATACTTTCGTGATTCAAGGGGCCGTGCTTGCCAATCGCCACACATTGACCGAGTTGGTCAAAAACAGCCATGTGACTCTTCGTGCCGCCGCCATCAATTCCAAATATCAGCTTTTTCATGGTTTCCCCTCCGCTTCGTTACTTTACTGCCAAAAAGAAATCGTCTGTATTTCCGAGTACCATCTGCCAAAACATCTTAGGTGAAAAACCTTGGCAGATATTCCCTGTTCGCTTCCAGCATTTCATTGAGCATTGGTGCGGCTTTGTCATAATCGCCAATCAGCGGATGTACCATCAATGCCGCAAGTGCCGCCTCGCGATCGCCATCAAGAGCTGCTTTGACTGTTAGGCGTTCGTATGATTTGACCGCTTGCATAAGCCCGATCACATATTCATTGTATACACTGACCGGTTGCGGTACTACGCCATCTTTTCCAATTCGGCATTTCACCTCAATGACATCATCATCACGCATAAATGGCATTGCTCCGTCATTTTTGGCAGCGATAACATGAACTTCCTTTTTGTCGCAATAAATCGCTTCGGCAACAGAAACTGCTGCTGTTGAATAAAGCGAACCGCCGCGCTTTTCGAGTTCCGTGGGCTTCTGCGTCAGTGTCAGGTCGCTATACTGCTCCAACAAGGCGTTTTCTACATCAAGGCACTCCTCACCACGGCTCTGTTCTGCTTCGCGGCATTTGTTTATTTGCTGTTCACGAGTATAGAAGTAGCTCAAATATGACGAGGGAATGTAAGGAATCGCTCGCAAAAGTGCCGGTTCATAATCTATCTCCGGTACATTCTTCATCGTTTGTCCGCCTTGATCCGCCAAAGCCGCCACCAGATTTTCTGTGTCACCATGCTTGATGACCGATGTGATGAAGCTCAAGTGGTTGAGACCAAGATACTCATAGTCAAAATCCTTTGTCCCGATTTTGTCCTCTATCTCCTTTAGCATATTGATAGCACAGTTGCAAAGTCCAATCATCTTCGCATCCGTCTCTGTCAAGACTGCTTGGGCGATAATCCCTGAGGGATTGGAAAAATTCACCATCCAGGCATCATCAGCTGCCAACTTCTTCATCCGCTCGACGATATCCATCATCACCGGAATCGTCCTCAGGGCTTTCATGAAACCGCCCGCTCCCGTCGTCTCCTGCCCCAGACATCCATACTTGAGAGGTATCTTTTCATCGACAATCCGAGCTGCCATTTTGCCAACCCGAAGTTGACCAAAGACAAAATTTGCCTCATCAATCGCTTGGTCCAAATCGGTCGTCAGTACGATATCACCCTCATATCCTGCCGCCCTCATCTGCCGCTCCGCCAAACCGCCGACTATCGCCAACCGCTTTTCGTCAATATCCATCAAGGCAAACTCGGTAAACGGCAAAATTTCCTTGCGGGCGGTAAAGCCCTCAATCAACTCCGGGGTGTACGTACTCCCCGCACCGATAATCGTTGCTTTTAGTTTTTTCATCTATTCACCTCCTGTGTTTATACGATAATGTATCGTTTGCTCTATGTTGTGACCCTGCACCGTAATCTAGCGGCAAACCAAGTGGCAAAAACAGCCGCTATGGTTCGACCCGCTATCTCTTGAGGGTATTATAGCACATTCAGCGGAAGCTTGCCATGAGGGATGAGGTTAACCTGCTCCATTTCTATATTGTATATAAAAGGAGTAGGAGTGGCAAATGGGATGGGGTTAAAAAACCATGCAAAAACTTTACAAAAATTTGGTAATTTCACCTTGCCTTCAACCTAAGATTAAGTTAAACTAGACATAGACCGAATATAACGAGACATTATAACAATACTGCATGAAACACGGAAACTGGCGTATAGCTTCGTTGCGCTACTATTTGTTATTTCTTTAGTATGAACTAAATTTGCGGGGTAGATAGTATGGGCGAGATTTTTCTCGATTATGGTCAAATATACGATCAAACATCTTCACTATATAGACACGTATTCGGTGATTTACAACCCCGCACCGATAACGATTATTCACAATTAAACCAGCTACTTTCGCTACTGTCAGGATCGACTATTTCCGCAATGACCGAGAACGTAGACCTAAATAGATTAAAATCCCTCATGGCACTATCCACCTTAAACAAACTTATCTTGTTTATGTCCTCTTCCACCAAAGAGTTTGAGCTAAACGAGATTATGATGTCACACGGCTTCCAAATATGAGGTAATGTTATGCCCTACGGTTTCATCGGCACCACAAGCCATAATTATCTGTCTGCCATCACTGAAGCGTTGGATATCGCCAACTCCGTCCATTTACGTGTCCCCTCGCACGCCAGAAATAGTGGCAGTATTGATTCCATCCCATACCCATCAGATACCGCTTTTGGGGGTGGGCATACCACATCGCCGTCAACACAAGACAATATCGTTCACCAACCGGTTACAGGTTTTGAACTCATTCAACGATTACAACTGTTAAATACCCGATTGGCCGAGGATATACACCATGTTTGTACGAAATTAGAGGAATTATGCGAAACCGTATACATTATCCCCGATACACAGTCGAAATTCCTTGACATAACCATCAGGCTTAAATCCTTGCTTCCTGAGTTTGAGTCACTTGCTGATGAATCCCGAATCCTTCTCCACCGCTTCACCACAGAACTCCTCGATCTCGACGCTTCACCCCTTTTTTGACGATGCCCACCCACCCACCGAGGAACTCCTCATGAACCTGATAGCATATAACACATCAAGCATAAACAGCCTAAAACTAGAGGTTATCCGCACTATCATGTCAAAGGTTTCTTCGATGGAGCAGCTCTCCGCCTCTCACATTTCACAGGCTATTGAGCTTGAATCACAGGCTTCTGCCTTAGATGTCCGCGCTATAGAACAATCTCAGATCTCCACTAGTGCCGTTCGTACCGTCTACCACCGTAGCCTAAGCGGCGAACGTTATGGCGAGGAACTCCCCGATGAACTCGCTCGTTCTATCGCTCATAATAACGCTGTCATCTTCCGTGAAAATGCAAAAAGCCTTCGCCAACAGGCGACAGAGCTACGCGTCCATGCCTCCGAACTAAAGCGTGCCGCCGCTGTCCTCGGCGAAGCCTTAACCACCACCAACCGCGCCCTCGACCGCCATCTATCTCGCGTGAAAGAACTCGACCAGTCGTATGCCCGCCTCTTTAGTGACCTCAATACTCGCACCGGCGAATACACAAACCGCCTACATCATCTATTTGACAGTATAAACGAACTACTATCACTCTCTAATGAGAACTTGACCAATATCGAGTATGGACTGTCAGCTCTACCCGCTGATTTAGCCGACTCCATCAAGTCCGCATTAGCCGGTGACCGAGAGTATACCGCCACCGGCGGCGACCCTATCAACCTATCAACCGGCAACTTCACATACTCCAAAGACGACATCACCATCCCCGGTCGCTACCCGCTGTCGTTCGTCCGTTTCTACAACACCATCATCGGCTCTGACATGCGTTCCGGTGCTTTAGGAGCTAACTGGACGCATTGCTATAACATTCGCCTACTTGATAGTACTGACTCGGTACGAATCGTCTTCGGCGACGGTCACGTTGAGAACTACCGTAAATCACCGGACGGCTATATCTCCCCGCCGGGTTGCCATAGCACCCTCACGTCCTGCCCACCCGGTCACATACTGACGCTTCACTCGCTTGATGTCTATACCTTTGACGCTGAAGGCAGCCTCGTTTCCATCACCGACGCAAACGGCAACACCACCGTTTTCACGTATACAAACGGTCTACTCATTAGTGCCACCACCGCCGGCGGCAGTCTTACGTTTACATATGACGCACCCGGCGACCTCATGACCGGTGTAAGTGACCACAGCGGTCGTAGTGTGACCTATACTTACACTGACGGCTACCTGACCAAGTCCACCCACCCCTGCGGTTCGTCTTACGGCTACGTTTATACCTATGACGGTCTCTTATGCGAGGTCATCAACCCGCTTGGCATAACCGTCCTCAGTAATGACTATGACTCAAACTCCCGTACCACCCGCCAACGCTTCGCCGACGGCGGCGTCTACGCTATCAACTATGCCGACCACAAGAAGACAGCGACCGTTACCACTCAGAACTACAACTACATCAACTATATCCGTGATGTCAGGTACCGCACCATCGCTATCTCGCAATGGACACGCTCTGAACATTTCGGCTATGATGACGACAACAACCGTACCCTGCATACCGACTATAATGGCAACACCCATTTGTATGAGTACGACAGCCGCGGTAACGTAACCGCCTCGACCGACCCGCTCGGCGGTATCCTCCGCATTGAGTATAGTGACCATAACCGCCCGCTGATGATAACCTTACCCTGTGGCGGTGTCACCCGTCTTTCGTATGACACCCGCGGTAACATGACCGAGGTGTGTGACCCGCTCGGTCGCACGGTACGTCTCAGCCATGACACGCACGGTCTACCTGTAAGCGTTACCATGCCCGACGACAGCGTGTCCGCTATCAGTTATGAT
>JAITGA010000031.1 GCA_031280955.1 Lachnospiraceae bacterium | reverse complement strand
TTTCGCCGTCAGGAAGCTGACTGGCAGGAGTACCTGACAGCATGGATGCTCTTTCGAGAGCCGTTGATATGGTGGCGAAGTACTTCTTCGCTGCATTTCCACGGAAACCCTGTGCCATTAGTTATGTCCTCCGCTGTTTATTTCATCTGCTATTTCCTTCTCCGTGGACTCTAGTATGATAGCGGCATCATCGATATACTTGATTAACTTAAAGGTCGTGTCTGCACCTGTGCCTGCTTTGGTGCTATTCTCTCTAGCTGATTCTGTCAATTTGACAGTAACACTGCCATCAACTAAGCGAACAGCCGCCAAAATTTTTTCGAAAACCTTTTTAGCGTTAATAGTGATTTCTTCATCGGTGAGGTTTGACAATGAAGCCATCACTTCATATACCTCTTCATATTTTACTTGCATTTCATTCATTTTATCCCTCTCTTTTCGATAACTTTCGTTTCTCACATTACCACAGTAAAGTTTTCGTATATTTATCGACTATCTGACATTGTTTTCTCTGTTAGAATGAATTTATTTGACCTTTTGCATTATTCTGTACATTACTAAACTAAGCACGATAAAGACACTACTCAAAACCATGATAACATGGTTGGGTATACGAAACCCTTGAATCGTTTCACCTTGTGCGGGTTCTAAAAAGGCCGTTTGTGTTCCCTGCCCGACCTCCTCAGCAGTGATTGGCGTGACGATGAAAGAGTAAAAATCCGTGTTATCAAGGACTCCAATCCTTGAATTAGGTAATATTTTTGCGAAATCACCAATCAGCTGATTGGTGTAATCATATGAATCCATCATCTTGTCCAGTAACTCGTTTTGTGCGTTATCAATCCTCTGCCTTGTCCCCAAAGAAGCTGTTTGTATATCCGCTTGTAATTGTTGTAGATGTTCACCATAATCAACATGAATCTCATATAACAACTCCTTTTTGTCATTTATTGATTCATTAACATATGCCGACCAACTCCGGTTGTTTTCCATATACCGGGCTGTCAGGTCATCGAGTTCATCCATGCGTTTGTTTATGTGTTCCATCGGTTCAAAAGCCAGTGCTACTTTATTGGCTTTTTCAATATCTAGAACCACTTCTGTAAAAACCATTGACAGACTATCTTTAATCTCCGTTTGTCGCTGTAAAACATAGTCTATTGTTTCCTCGGTCATGATATCAAAGTATTCACTTTGGCTTTCCTTAAACTCGGTGATTGAGTTTCCTATCACAAAGAAATATTCCTCTATTGTCTCAATCAACCATTCCCTAAACTCCTCCAGTATATTATCGGGGTCATCAAGGTCATTACCCTTTGCATCTAAAAGGTCTGTGTTATCTATATCGTCATCATCCACATCAGGGTCATCATATACAAATATCAAGTGTTCATGAATCATATCCAGTATTTCATCACATATCTCAATAATGGCATTTTCTATCTCTTCCAGTTCCAGTTGGCTGACTTCCCGTGTTGCGCCATGAATAACATGAAGCCCTGTACCATTGTCATCTGTTGGTAATATCTCAATTTCTGCAACAGCCTCATCCAAGACCACCGATGTCATGTCTGTCACATCTGTAAACCCCTTTATTAGCTGCTCATAGCTTTTCCATGTATCCTCGTTGCCGTCAATATACTGTGTATGGATATCCATTAGTATTTGGTTACTTTCGTTAACAAATGATTGAAAGCTAATCATAGTAATTTCCGGATACTGTCTCGAAGCTTGCGAAGTCGCAAAACTCAGCCACAAGTCATCGACTGCAAAGGCATTAACTGCTGCCATGTCAGCTTTGTTGCTCGTCAAAAGTTCGCTTGTAACTGCTTGTGCACCATGTAACTCACCGATGATGGAAGCCACAAACATATAACTTATGGTCTCATTTATGTGTTGTTCTAAATCCAAAACCCTCAGTAGCGTTTTGATGGAATCCCTTTGTGACAGATTTTCATTTATCCGGTAACTAAATCTTGCAGTTTCTGGTCTGACGGAGTTAATACGGGCAATACTTTCCGAGAAATTCACAGGGAAGTTGATGACAGCCACAAAATTACCGTTCGCCAACCCCGTTTCGGCGATTGTTCTTGAAGTCAGTATGAAATCAGCAGTTAGGGTTTCAATGATATTGGCGGCAAAGTATAGCTGTTCTCCGTTATGCAAAGCACCCATATCCTGATTTACAACCGCAATCCTGCCAGACTGTGCTACTGATGCAACCGTCCCTGTATCTTGTCGTGCCTGTAAGCGCGTACCAAAATAAAGCCCCATCATAAACATGAAACCAATAGCAAAGACAAGCATTAGGAAAAGTACTACTTTCCTTTTCATTTACTCTGCTCCTGTCTGTCATTGTACTAAAGCTATGACCAATAAGGTGAACACGAAGGTCAGCACTATACTACCTGTACTAACGGTATTTTTATGGGTATCATCTCACCTTTTTTGTAATAAAGCCCACTGTCCTGCCGCGGTTTATAACCAGATGCCGATGCCTGCCATAATGACTGTGAGGCGGGTGAGCCAAGAAGCAACCCGCTAGATGACTCCTTAAATATCTTGGTTAAGTCATCATACCCTCTCATTCGGCTTGAAAGACTGGTTGCCATATAACTGAACCCTACTGTCATTGACTCTTGTACCAACGCTTCGGCACTACCACCACCTACCCCTTTTAGCAGCTCCAAAAAGTTGTCAAAATCATCAATTATAACACATACTGTTGGTAGCGATGAAAAGAATTGCCTTGGTGTTCCGCCACTTCGTGCTTCTGCTAGTTCCTTTCTTTGTTTGATAATGTCATCCATACGTGAAATCATGTCTTTTATTTGTTCAGCTTTGACGCAATAAACTACGTTCTCATGGTTTGAGTAATCATATAACTCCATTTCCTTTGAATCAACCAAGAAAACACACTCTACACTTGTCAAACCTTCAATTATAAGTCGTAAAACGTTGGTCTTTCCGCTACCTACGGTACCAAGTATCAGATGGGTCGGGTTGGACAGATTGAAGGTTTGCACACCTACTTCCTCAAAGTCAAGCCCAATCGGTAGCAAACCCTGTTCTAAGGTAACGGCATATTGCAAGAGTAACTCGTGACTTAACAGCTCCGGCATTATTCGCAAGCCATCGATTAAAGTACCGCTATAAGCTGTTTTTAATGTATCCACTAGCTTGCCAATCGCATGGGCGTATGATAGGTCACTCTTCATTGGCAAAGCGGTATATATTTGTGTGGTGTTGATGCCGACTGTCTTGGTGAACGCACGCCCCGGTTTTTCATTAAGTGAATAAGGAGTTCGACCAATAATAGCAAAGAGGTCATTGTTGTCAATCATATGATGTGAAATCTTACTCTTGAAGTTATTTAGCACTACATATTTGAACGCTCCGGCACGGGTAGCCGAGGCTACCGTGAAAATTCCAACACTATTACCGTCACGAGTCAGCTTCGTCCAGAAATCCTCATGTTCAACACCAAGTTCCCTGATTACATCATAATTATCAATAATTACTACTATTGCCGCTAGTTTCTGTTCTGACAATTCGTTATACATGGTAAAATTAAAGACATTCATTTCTGCCATGAGTATTTTGCGCACTTGCATGGTTTCATTCATGTGTTTGGTGAATTTGCCGAGCTTTTCATCGTCGTCAACGGTAATATAGTCAACGGTGTGCGGTAAACCCCGCATTTGCGCAAGAGCTGCATTTCCCAAATCAATCACATAAAATTGCAAACAGGGTGGCGAGTTTTTCGTTGCCAATGTCAGCATGAATGTAAGCAGGGTAAATGATTTGCCAAACCCGGAAGAACCAAACACGGCAAGATTGCCGTCACTTACAAAGTCATATTGCCACTCCACCTGTAGCTGTTGTTCGGGAATGTCGGATATTCCCAAAGAAGCAGCCGAGCTTAGGTCGGTAAATTCGGCAACATCCACTATCTCATTAATGTGCGGACTGGTAATGTTCAAATCAAGGGGTGGATGCCAGGGACGTTCCACGCAAGCCACCTTCATTCTGTCATATACAGCACGGATATGGTCAACAACCACATCTAGTTGTGTCTCACGGCTTTCATCTGTTGTACCACCACTCAAATCCTCACCCAATAACTGCCGTTGCCCAAGCTTGTTGATTAAGTACACGCGATTGTCAAAACCGGCGGTTTCATGTTGTCTGTTATATGGTGCGCCACTCCATGCAGATTGAAATAGTTCATAGACCTCGTTGTTGCCAACTTGCAGGTATGCACGACCGGGTAGGGTTATGTTTGCGGCATCAGGGGTTTTGAGGACTTCATTACTATCTGCGGCATCTTGTACCTTCAGCGCCAGCTTGAACCTGCTGTTGCTCCATATTTGGTCATCAACCACTCCTGTTGGTTTCTGTGTAGCTAGAATCAAGTGAATACCAAGGCTACGACCGATACGTGCAGTACTTACGAGTTCACTCATGAAGTCAGGTTGTTCTTTCTTTAACTCTGCAAACTCATCTGATATAAGGAAAAGATGCGGCATTGGCGTGTCTGCTTCACCTGCCTTGAACAGACGGTTGTATTGATTGATATGGTTGACATTATTTATATTGAAAACCCGTTGACGCCTTGCCAGTTCACTTTTTATGGAAGCCATTGCCCTCATGCTTTCACTGCCATCTAGGTTAGTGATTGTGCCCAGCAGATGCGGAAGTTTCTCAAACAGATTAGCCATGCCGCCGCCTTTATAGTCTATCAATAGAAAACCGACTTCATGGGGATGGAAGTTCACCGCCAAAGACAATATATAACTTTGGACGATTTCGCTCTTTCCGGAACCGGTTGTGCCTGCCACCAGACCATGTGGACCATGGGCTTTTTCGTGGAGGTTTAACATTACAAGGTCGTCTTTGGCGCGGACACCAAGAGGGACTGACAGGCTTTTATGGGAATGACTGTTTTGCCAACGATGGGCTACGTTTAACTCTTCCGGATGGGTAATACCGAATAGTTCAAAGAATGAAATGCTTTCAGGTATTTGTGTGGAAACACCTTGAATATGGGTAAGTGCCGCCAGCGAACGTGAAACATGTTCCCAGCAAATGTCTTCGGTTTGCTCAAGGGAAAGTCGTTTGTTTATCAGATGACCAGCTTCCATTACCAAGACGGCATTTTTGCTGTCACCAAGCTCGACGACGGTTGTTATATTTTCAGGAAGGTTTGCCATCATATCAGTAGAATAAATCATCGAGAAACCGAGACTGCAATCTTGACTTTGCATGTATTCCATTATTGAGTGATTAATAATTAAAGAGGGTTCATCAATCACAAATATGTAATGTGGTAAATATCGGTCTTCTTTTTTTTGTTCATCTTGCTTTAATTTGCGTTCCTTAAAAATCTGAGTTAGGTTGCCTAATACTTGATCGCGAACATTTTCACTATCTACCAAGCCAGTCACATTTATTGCACGCAAACGGCAATGAGGATACCATTTTAACCAGTCATACTGTTCACGGTGTTCACTGTTAAAAACAATCACAAGCTCGAGGTCATGATAGCTTTGAAAAAAGCATAGTTGGTTGAGTAGCAAGTGTATCTGCTCTTGAATATGTTTCTTCTCACCAACTAAACCTAGATGCGCTAGTTTCAAATCAATGACCGTTGGTAAACCATCAATTTCCATAAACTCATCTGTGATTTCTTCCATTTCCTTTAAGAGCGGGTCATCTTTCGGAAGCGTTTCATGCGTGCCGGATGAAATGGTATAACTACACTTATGTGTGGAGCGACCGACAGAGACAGTAAGGAAATCACTTTCGTTCGCACTACGCTCATAAATGCGGTTTGTATATCGGCATATCATGTCATTTATTTTTTGCGAGGATGGGTAATGGTAGTTTAATGATTCAATCTGTTTTTTGCGCAACTCATGCAGCTTCTTTCGTTGACTTAAAAGATATGAATCATACTGCTCTTTGCGCTGCTCTTCATCTTCCTTTCCTTCTTTGCGTTCATTAAAGTAGTTTGTTATTGTGATTACTAGTGATGTCAGAACGCTTGCTATCCCAATCAATACGAAAATTCCTCTCGGCATTATAAACTGTATTATGATAGTCATGCTAAGCATTACTAGTGGCGGGGCGACCATCCTTAGTATCTGACCTTTTTTCTTTTTGGGCTTGGCAGTTGGGTTTGTTAGATTGACGGTGTCGTCCGGTAATTTCTTTATTATACGAGGTGAGCGTTTGTATAATGGGAAATCTTCAAAATGTTCTTGCGGTGATCCTAGGTTATAGATATTAAACGTAGTGGCAGCAAGGTCGCAACTCAAGATTATTCTGTCCGCCTGCACCGTCAACCGCAGTCCATGGAAGGTGATGCCGTCACCTGTTGAAAGTGGTGCTTCATTGCCATTGACGAGTTTGCCATTAAGATAAGCAGTCCCGCTTTCTAAATGCAAAACATCAGGTTCGATAACAAAATTCAGGTTCATGTGTGCAGAAACGATAACATCGTTCTTTTTGTCTGAACCGAAACAGATAGCTTTATTTTGAGGAAATTGTATTACTGTACTGGCTTTGGGAAACCATGTAACTATAACATGGTCAATAGAAACGGGCATATATGGGTTGAGGGTGATTTCGTTTATGGTTAAGTGTTTTTGGTTACACATGCACATGTACTTGGCGTTTTCGTCACCAAGCAGGAAATTATCAGTCAAAAAAAAACGATTGGTTACCGGAAGTTCGGTTATTACTTCTTCCATGAAAATCAATAGGTGTCCAATCATTTGAATACTCCTTCATTACGGGAATCCATGTTACAATCAATTGCATTTATAGTTACATATAGTATACGTCAGTAAACCCTAAAAAATTGGCAATAGTGAACTACTCTCTTGTTTCACGCTTTTCGTTAAGGCTGCGGCGAAGGTTTTCTATTTGACGATTGAGGTCGGCTAGTAGCTGTACTTTCTCATCGCCGGAACGAGTGGTGTCTATTTGTACTGAAGTCTCGTATTTTACCAAGGCATATAGCTGAAGCTCATCATCACCGACGCGCATGGCTATATCAATGGCAGTGTCATAATCCATTCTACCAAGCGAAATCCAATAGATGAGTATGTTGTCGTCTGTCATCAATGTAATACCGGAAAGAATATGCGCTCGTTGTTCAGGGGATAGGCTTTCAGATATAATGTATGCGCGGGCTAACTGGTAACGTTCCTCACGCTCCATATTCATGGGTTCGATGGGTAACAGCAAATCAATTGCGACATCATAGTTCTCGCGGAGAAACTCACGGTTGGCTAGTAGTAGTGTAGTATTATGGGTAAACATAAAAAAGTAAAGATAGAACGAGAAAAACGCAAGCATAAGAAACAGTATAAAACTAAATGGCGTGGCGATTAACAAGAATCTTCTTTGATGACGGTTTACCAGTATTTTTCTGGTGCGGGTAAGCTCTTCTTCGTGAAGAAACTGTTGTTTTATGTGTTCATGTATATCAATAACAGTATCAGTATCCCATAACTCTTTTATACATCGGCTCTTTTTGTATAGTCCGTGACCGCTATTTAAGTAATCATCATAACAATACCTTTGAACGAGAAGGGTTGCGGTAAGAGCTTTATATTCTTTCACAAAATCACGGGGATTGTCTTCTTTGGTCATATCACGCATAAGTATACGTGGTTCATAATTATAGTTAAAAAATATGTTCTCTGGCGACAGGCTGAAATCATACTGGTGAGTTAGACATATTAGTTCAGATACATTAAGTAGAAATCGAAGCTGGTCGGCTTGCGGGTGGTTGTAGAGTTCTGTTAATGGAGTAAGACCGGTGATGTCAAAGCTAAAAATGGCAGTCTCTTCAGTTGAAGTAATGTCAACCGGTACCAACCAACGATTTTGATACGACAAACGATAAAGTTGACTGTCTTTTGAAGTAAGGTCGAATAGGCGAACTTCCTTTGATAATTTATTGTTCATGTTTCCTCGCTAGTCTAACAGTGTTAAAATATCACCATTTTGAACTTCTCCTTGTTCAAAGGTAAAGGCACTGCTGATGATTTTGCTTTGCATCGCTGATTTGAGAAATAATGGAAGACTACTAGCTTCCTTTTGCAGGAGCAAATTATTACATACCGCCGTGAGCGCATGACTTATAGGCAAATGGGAATCGGCTTGGATGTCATATTCATTTCCATGTAGGCGCAGGGTTATTGTCAAATACATTCTGTTGTTCCTTTTTGTGTTTATAGTGGCGTTGATAGAGTATAAATACCGTCACGCACAAAAGCAGCAAGATAACAGTGTAAAACGGGTAGTTAATTGGCGTTTCGGCAATATCTGTATTAGAATCACGCAGGAAGACTTCGACGCTGTCTGATTGGTGGAAAAGACCAAGCTCCATGCTTCTGGCAGCAACACGTTCGGCGGCAACCGATTCAGGGTGAGTGGTTATGAACAAAGAGGCTAGTGTGGCTGTGCGGGTGGCGGATATATGTTCTGCCCAAGCAGATTCGGCAGCGGTACTGGCAGGCGTTAGTATATCCAGACCGTATAAATCAGTCAAAGATGCGTAAGACCTACGGCGTTCACCAATCGTGTTGATACGAAGGGATAAACCATCAAGGTCAGAAGCAGTAAGCAACACTTCCTCTTGTCCGGCATTTAACGACGGACTAATAAAAGTAAACTCACTTTCTACTGCGTGTACAGAGGTAGTTTGTGAAGAAAAGGTGAGTATGAATATTAACTTGTAAAGAAATATTCTTTTCATGTTTTTACCGAAAAACGCAAAACCGCCATTTTCATGCGGTCTTAAAACCACTTGCCATCCAACATAGATGGCAAGTACTAGTAGTATTATCACTTACGCTCGTACGTACAAAGAACGCAGGTTATGAGCGGATACCGGCGGCCATTTGACGGTCAAGGTCTTCAAAGTTGCGAGCCATCTGTTCGGTTTGACGAGATAGGCTTTCGGTCATTTCTTGACCCTTGACAAAATGAGGGCGGATGTCCTGGTACTGTTGTTGGAAAGCCTGTGCAGCCTGTCCCTCAAATTCATCTTGTAGGCGTGAAATCAAGTTGTCTAGACCTGCAATCACGTTGCCGATTTCCTCGGCTTTTTGACGGTACTCATTACTTCGGTTGCGTAGCTCTTCAGGGGTGGTGCGAATTTGACCTGCCATATTAGTTCTCCTTTTTGTACAACTAAGTGTGTGGATAAACAGTAGCAGATAAGAGAGGAAATGTCAATAGGCAATTTTGGGGGTTTTGCCAAAGTTTTTTGCCAGGGTTCAAGTAGGTTTCATAATTAAACATAAACTAAGTTAAACAATCATTCATACGGCTGATTCCAGTTGTTTGACTCCATGAACTGCTTCAAATCTTCTTGATAGTTAAAGAAATCAAACAATTCAATCCAATCGTTACTATATGGGCAATGGGGAGTAAATAACATAAGAATAGCTCGCCTATAATCCTCTCCACTATTGTCTGTTAATGCTTTTGAGTATGCCAAATAAATTGAACGACCATACATATCAGAAATGAAATAATCGAAATAAGCATGATCATGTGCATCATTCTTGAGAGCACTTCTATAAAAAGGCAAAATCTGCATATCTGTTAGAGGACCTTTACCTTTTCTATCGGTTATTTTTACTTTAACACACTCAGTTAGTTTAATCTCCTT
>JAITGA010000004.1 GCA_031280955.1 Lachnospiraceae bacterium | reverse complement strand
AACATGCTTTCAAATATTCATTTTATTTTCTTTATCTAATTTTCAAATCTTAATGCAATTTGACGAACAATTTGAACAAACTTTTCAGGTTCTTCTGCGTTAGGAGAATGTGCTGAATTTTCAAATGAAAAGAATGATTTATCAGGAGCTTCTATTATTTCATAATATTCATAAGCCAAAGTATATGATACCTGATAATCATATCTACCATGTAAAATATAAACAGGTACTTGAAATAAAATTGATGATTCAAATAAATTATCAGAAACAACATAATCCCATAAATATTTTAATGAAAATTGCATACCTTTATTATATTTTAATTTTTCAGATAATGTATATCCTTTGAAAAACATTACATATCTAACTAACCTTGTCATTGAAAAATTATCATGCATCATTCCAATTCCATATTTATTCATCAATGAACGAGAAGCAATAATATAATCCATAGTTGGAAAATCAAAAGCGTTTCTATCAAACCTTTGTAAAGTTCTAATAGCTGATTTATCATTAATTTCCATTGCATGCTGTAACATAAAATCGTAAGCCAATTTTTCAGATTCTACTTGGTTTGTTACTTGCCCAATACCAATATAAGCCAAATAATTTTCAGGATATTTTTCAATTGTTTTTATACCAAGAAACGAACCCCACGAATGCCCCATTAAATATATTTTTTCCTGATTAAAACGTTGTTTAAGATATTCGGTAATTTGCTTAGTATCTTCTACCAATTGATCGAGTGTCATTGTTGCAGGGTCTATTGAATTACTGAAACTCATACCCGATCCTCTCTGATCCCAATAACAAACAGTAAAATATTTTTCCAAACGTTCATCTTTTTCATAACGATACAAAAATGCCAATTCAGGACCACCTGGACCGCCGTGCAAGTAAAGAATAACAGGATTTTGTGGATTTTCAGAACGTATGAATAACCCTTGTTGTATTCCACCAATTTCTATAAAAAGTTTTTCTGCGAGCGAATTTTCAATTACATTTCCATTTTTATCTTTTAATTGCTCTAATGTACTACAACCATTTATTAATAAAACAAGTAAACCAATAAGTAAAATAACAATTATTATAAAATATTTTCTCAATTTATACCTCTATGTTTTTATATACAAATTCAATAAATATGTCAATATAATATCAAATATTCTTGTTTTTATTTCGCCTAACGTTCTAGGTATACGACGTTTTGCGGTTGCGTATGAGGGCTTGCGTAGCAAGACCAGCAACCGCAAAATGTGGCTGGAAGGAGGCGTGGGAGCGAGCCGTAGGCGACCGACCTAGCCGACTGGAAGCCCGGAGGCGGTGCTTGTCACCGCCGGAGCGTATACCGTTTGTTATGTGCTGGTTTTGGCTTTTCTATAATTATTTTTTTATATATATACCTTCACCATTACCATCTGATAGAATTAATTTATTATCAACAATAGAATATTTTATTGGAGGAGATTTCTGGTCAAACCTAAATTGTTCGTTAATTTCATTATCAGTAATGAAGTAATTATTTGATAATATATTTTTTAATTCATTTATTGAATACCATTTTTTATCAAGTAATGGTTCTAATCGAAATGAAATACAAAACCTATTGCCAAAAAAATGAGTTATTTCAGCATCATACATGCCATTAATGGCAGTATAAATCCCTTTGAAAATAGGTTCTCCATTATCAAAAGTTTCAAAAATACCATTATTAAATTTCATTTCATATGTTCCAGATACTTCATCTATCCATTTTCCATTAAGCTTAGAGTCATTTGTAGAATTATTATTACATCCAATTAAGATTAATCCGAATATAAGCATCATTGTCGATATTCTTATATTTGCCATAAACTTCTCCAATAATTAAAATTAATACCCTATTTTATCGGCAATTTATAGGATTATTTCAAGTCTTTTAATACTAAACATTTCATTATTTTCTTCCTAGAAAAATGCCAGCCAAAACTTGCACATAACGTTCTAGGTATATGACGTTTTGCGGTTGCGGATAAGGGCTTTGCGAAGCAAAGACCAGCAACCGCAAAATGTGGTGGAGCAAAATCCCACAAAGGCGACGCCGACTGGGGTTTTGTGGAACCCGAAGCCGCCGTACAGGCGGCTGAGCGTTAACCGTTTGTTATGTGAAGTACGGGCGTACTCCATTTTTAATTATTTTTTTTGTTTTATTGGAGTCCAATAATCCATCTGTTCATACTTTAAGACTTCTTGTGTCAATTGACTACCAATTATATGCCCCATTGTAGGACGCGAATTATCAATTTCATAATCAAATTTATCCAAAAAATCTTTTCTTACTTTATCCATTGCTTCAATATCAGTTTTTTGATCAATATCACAGCAAACTGCAAAAAGCCCGCCTTTAAAATCAATGATTTCAAATTCTTTTGGCACATCCATACTTGGATCATATAGAATTACCCAATGTAAAGCTCCTTTATCTTCAAACAAAAAATCACGTGGAAAAATTGTTGCTGGTAAAGAAGAAAACCATTTTGGAAAATTCTCAAACTTTTCCTCACCAAACATTCCAATTCCTGATGAAACCATTTTACAATCAGGAATTTCATAAATACGAACAATTTCCATGACATAACCTCCATAAAATATTTTATATGAAAAATAACAAATATTTTTTATCTTCGCTTGATAATTTTGGACATTTTGATCATTTTTCAGTAACAGGAAACCATAACGTATACCCTGTAGATTCAGGGCTATCATCTTCAAAAATAGGCGCTTTATCCATTGCCCATTTTAAACCGTTTGCTTCAATATCAAAATCCTTCTGGGCATACCAAGTGCTGTAAATAACATCGCCATGATTTTCTATCGGATAGGAAGGGCAATTAAAGACAATATATTTACACTGCGGAATATTATAAATTTCAAATTCATTAATTAATTCCATAGGATAATTTTCATCTACTTCGACGCCAAAACATACTCTGCTGTCATCATTATACCCGGGCAGATATGCGCCGCCTGCCATTAATACATTTGGAATTTGGTCGGCTTTGTCCATAATACCTTCCATTCCGCAAAGATCATAAAACTTCGCAGGATGAATATTTTCGATATTTCTACGTAATGAAACCCATATTCGATCCGGTTTTGTAATAATCCAACTCTCTACATTTTCACGTTTATGATAATTTTTATTTAAAAAATCATGGGCTGTTTTGTGAATAAATTGATTTATATGCCAGTTTTTAGCTGTTATCTCTTTTTTTGTTTTTTTATATTCACCAGGCGTGACTGAAAAATTATCTTTAAATGCACGGGTAAAAGCTTCATGTGATTCATAACCGTATTTATATGCAATATTAATTATTAATTCATCATTATATTTTAATTCAAAAAGGGCTTCTGTAAGTTTTTTCCAGCGTATAAACTCACAAACAGTTAAACCTGTAACCAGATAAAATATTCTGTTAAGCTGTTTTAACGAGTAGTTAGAAAATTTTGCCGTTTCTTCAGATGTAATCCCATTTTTAATATTTAGTTCTATGTAATTTTTTGCTGCTTCTGTTACTTCCAAATAATAACTAGTTTTTCCCATTTCCCTATTATTATATTCATTTCAAATAATTTGTCAATTATATTTTCAAATATACTCAGATCACCTTAGCCCGTATTTCGCATAACGCTCCAGGTAACTGACGTTGTTGCACCCCGAATAAGCTAAACCGTAGGTTTTGCAGGGCTGTAAAAATGTGGCGAAATGAGGCGTGGGAGCGAGCGTAGCGACCGACCTAGCCGAATGTAGCCCAGAGCCGACCGAATGGGAGGCAACACTTGCTTCGCAAGTGAGCTCATACCGTTTGCTATGTGAAGTAGGGGCGTACTCTATTAATTTTTTTACACTTTTTCATAATCTTAAATGCATAAATCCTTCTGAATCCACAAAACCAAACTCTTTATATAGTTCTTTTCCATGTACTGATGTATGTAATCTTATTACTTTAATGTTTAACAGTTTTATTTCATCAATTATTTTTTCAAATAACTTTGTAGCAATTCCTTTCCGTCTAAATTCATTTTTTGTAAACATATTTGTAATATATGCAATTTTACCTGATGGATTTCTAGATGTTGGAGGCAATTCATAAAAACATAATCCACTTGTCGCAATTATTTCGTTATTTTCAATTGCCAACCAAGCTATAAATTTATTGTTCATAATATTTTCTGAGAAATATTTATGTAAATCATTATCAATATTATTTTCGAAAACCTCACCTTCATCTAATAATTGCTGTTTTCTCAAGTTTACTAAAACATTCACATCATTTACGTTTGCTTTCCTATATTCCATAGATTTTATACTCCTATACCAGATCATATGCTATTAACTATATTTTCTCAATATATTCAAACCATTTTAGCCCCCATTTCGTATAACTTGAACGATAGGCACTATAACACACATTATACACATCTTGCTACCTCTTGCAATTACATGTTTTAATAATGCTGATTACTCAATATATGTTACTTATCAATGTACACATCTATAAAAAATACGCCCACGGTATTTACATGATTACAAATATAAAGTATTTGATTCTGCCTCATTCCTTATACTCTGCCAACGCCGCCGTATAACGCCGCCCCAGAATTTGGAAATAACCCCTAAATATCAAAGAAGTAATAACAATTCCGACTAATACCAAATAAGGAACTGCCACCCACAAGTACGAAAACTCCTGATCATAGAAGTAAAGAATAAATCCATACCCGGTGAACACGATGAAAAGCACCATCACGAAAACAAAGAGGCGGACAAAATAGCTCATCTTCTCTATCCATATGTCACTAAACAAAGCTGACCACAAAAGGGCCATTACGATGGCAAAAACCATGCTCTGAAGTACATAAGGAAAAGGAATCGCCGCCACCTTACCTGAATCAAGCGAACTAGTCCCGCCAATATATGATACACCGACTCCGATAATCATATATAGAACGATAAATCCCGTGAAAAACATCGCCGCCAGTGACTTGACCGGCACTAACCAATCCAGCATTTTCTTCATTTTACCCCTAGCCTTTCCTTTAATGTGCGGGCAAATTGCCTCGAAACGACCAACTTTTCCCCATTTTCCATCACTATCTCTATTCGCCCGCCGAAGTCAGGGCAAAGTGATGATATCTTCATGATATTGACGACTTGCGACTTGGAACTGCGGAAGAAATGTAAATCGCCCTGACATTCCTCGAACTGATAAAGCTTCTGCGAAGTTTCATACACATCTGCTTCAGTATAAATAAAGCATCGTTTATCTACCGATTCGACATAAAATACATCCTGCCGTTCAATCAAATGTGTCTGCCCGTCCTTTGTCCCCGATAGCTTCTGCCCGAAGCTGCGAAGCTCTGCTACCATCTGCGATATTTGCGGAGTATATAAAGGACAGTCAATGGTAATGACCAGTTCCGCTTGTCCCTCATTTACGATTATCTTCATCACTCATCACTCCTGTTGATGGAAACACTAACCTGTACCCAATGCATAAACTTGTGAACCTTGGATACAGTATACCAGTTTCACAAAGATAAGAAAGGTAACTTGAGCAGAAAAAAACACCACTTGGGGATATTGGCTGTCTTCCACACCTTGACAAAAACCTGCTTCCAAGCTATTATCATTATATGGTAATAACAAAATTACACTAAACTATCGAATCCAACCCACCATGTATTTGAGAAAACCAAGGAGACCCACTATGAATCCCGACAAAGACAAGAGCACTAAAGTTCCGAACAAACCTGAAAAGGAAACCCGTAAATTCAAGTTAATAATCACAAAACAACACTGGCAGGGTGCAATTGCTACATTGCTCGTGTTTGTTATTGCAATATCGGCACTCTCGTTTATACCGGGAGTGAATTTGTTCGGCACACTTACCGCACCCAAGGTAGAATGGTCAAGCGATCGGATGCCTACGATAAGCGGTCATGCATGGTACGCACTCGATCTTATCAATACAACTACCGTTTCCAAATACTCGGTCAATCGAAATAAAGGATACATCTTCGAACCAAGGCATCAGTATTCGAAAATACATGGCTACGCCTACTATCCTACCGGAGGCAATACCACGGGATTCAACATCTTTTCTCATTCAGATATAGGGGGTCCGAGCGGTTTAATACATTTCATCTCCGATTGCTCCAAATATCAGTGGACACTTCAAATACCGGATCGGATTATGAAAGAAGGACATATCAGATCACCATACTCCGACAGCGGTTCTTTTTTCAACCATCCCGGCGGTATTCAAATTGTCGGTGATACACTAGTGGTCGTAGTCGCAGCATCATCAAAGCCAAATAACTTAAAGAAAAATTCGGTTGTTTTTCTTGTTGATCTTAGTTCACTTCATACTCCAAGTCGTCCATCGAAAATGAAAAAGCTCATGGATCTTCCCGGCGTCGATGCCACCAGTATTGCCGCTATCAACATTACCCCCACTCTGGCAGGGATTACGGGGCAGCAAAACGCGTATATGATTGCCACCGCCGATAACAGAAGCAATGGAAGCAGGATCCACCTCTATACTTCAAAAGCCAGTGATGGTATCTGGAATGCAAGGGATTATACTCTTGTGAAAGGTTACATAACGACCAATACATATCAAAACATCGCCCTTGTTTCCGACTCCACGGGTGCCATTTTTTTGCTCGGGATGCATAGTGGTGGGAAAGTTGACCTCTACAAACTGACGTATAACGCTGGAAATGAATTTCTGAGTACTTTTGAAAAAGAGGTTAGTGTAGATTTGAACAATAAAGATGGTTGCCATTTTAAAAATGGCGGCGGGCTTATGGTTGTCAATGGCAAACTGTATTTATTCGCTACCGAAGCCCATTATAGCTATGATAATGTAAGGATAAATCTCTTTTCCTACGGTACACCAGATAGATTTAAAGCAGTGGCGGCTATCGGACCGGAACTTGGCGAAGAGTATGAAGACCGAACACCGGTGATTTTCAATGTCAGCGGCAACGGTCAGGTAAGTGCGTATTATACCGATGATGAGGAAGAGATTTGGTCAGAAAGTGTTTCCCATCCATATATCAGGGGACTCGGAGCTGATAGTACAAGAACTGATGAAGAGAATTGGCGGGGATTTACCGTTGAGAATTACTTCGATATCTTTTTCAGAGCAAAACCGAGTGATGGCTGGCAAGTCAAAGAATGGTGGTTGAATGGGGTTTTGACAAATGTAACCGCAAATGAGTTCTTCATCTACGGATTATCAGAAGCACTTTTCGTCGAGGTGGTATTCGAAATGATAAATGTCATGCCTCCTGATGATTCCATGCCTGATGTGGACTCAGACCCCGACCCTGATTCGGACTCGACACCCGACTCTGACCCTGATACCGATACTTCACCAGAGTCAGGCGATACAGATACCAATGGCTCATCGGGGGAGGAGGATGATTGAAGAGGTATATCCTCATCGCTTTCTTGCCGGCTGCCATCTACATTTTGTTCTCCATTGCCGGCTTTGGCTTATCCGGTGTGACCGGCAGCATTATATAGAATCGTCATCATCCACTTGCTTTTTGCTTGTTCCCTAGTGTTCAAAGAAGCGGGCAACCGGGTTACGATGCTATTATTTTTAATGGCGCAAAAAGAAAAATTACATTAACCTTTTCACATTTCACCTGTCATTTCACCTGTAATTGGCACCTGTAATTACGAAAATTCCTTGTGTGCATTTGTACAAAATGCTATAATAAGAAGAGCCGAAAATATAACTCTATTGGGGTGAATTATGGAAACGGAAACATACGAAGATGAGCACCATTCACAAGATGAAGAAAGATTCGTGCTTATCGGAATGTCTGAAAAAGAGAAATTTTAACCGTAAGTCATTGTTACCGTGGTGAAAACGATTCTGTAACACGCATAATTTCAGCAAGAAAAGCAACGGAATTTGAAGAAAAGTTGTATGGAGGTGAAATATGAACGTCAAATACGAAAATATAGACTTGAGCGACATTCCCGAAATCAAGGATAGGAAAAAGGCTTGTAAAAATCCGTTCTATGAACGAATTATGGAGCATGGTTTTTCTATCACCGAACATTATTCGCCCGAGGATATATCGAGCATTACGAAAGGTACACCCTTTCGCAGTATTGATATAATGACTCTTGACCCCGAAGAACAGGCGGCACTTGAACGTTATAACCAAAAACATGATTGTGCTGTATAAGGAGACTCACCATGAATCCAAAGGAAGACAAGAACATTGAAGTTCCGAACGAACCTGAAAAGGAAACCCGCAAATTCAAGCTGATAATTACGAAACAACACTGGCAGGGCGTAATTGCCGCATTGCTCGTGTTTGTTCTTGCAATATCGGCACTCTCGTTTATGCCGGGAGTAAACTTGTTCGGCACACTTTCCAGCACCTCGGTAGCATGGTCAAGCGATCGGATGCCTACGATAAGCGGCTCTGCAAAGGACGCATTCAATCTAATCAATACAACTACTGTTTCAAAATACTCGGTCAATCGAAATAGCGGATACATCCGCGAACCAAAGTATGAGGTTTCGCATATACAAGGCTACGCCTATTATCCTACCGGAAGCAATACCACGGGATTCAACATCTTTTCTCATTCAGATGTCATGGGTCGGCTCGGTTTGATACATTTCATCTCCGATTGTTCCAAATATCAGTGGACACTTGAAATTCCGGCAAAGGAATTGAGAGAAGGACATATCCAACCTACATACTCCGACAGCGGTTCTTATTTCAACCATCCCGGCGGTATTCAAATCATCGGTGACACATTGATGGTCGTAGTCCAAGCATCATCAATGCCGGGCAACTTCAAGTCAAATGCAGTTATCTATCTTGTTGATCTTACTTCACTTCATACTCCCAAGTGTCCATCGCAGATGTACAGGCTCAAAGATCTTCCGGGTGTCGCTGCAACCAGTATTGGAGCTATCAACATTACCCCCACACTAGCAGGAATCACGGGACAACTAAACGCGTATATGATTGCCATCGCCGATAACAAAACCATCCGCCTCTATACTTCAAATGCCAGTGATGGTATCTGGAGTTCGAGGGATTACACAGAAGTGAAGAAGTTCAATGTGTCCAATCAATATCAAAACATCGCCCTTTTTGCCGACTCCTCGGGTGCTATTTATATGCTCGGGATGTATGGCGGTGGAAATGTCCATCTCTACAAGCTAACTAATAACAACGGAACTGCGTTTCTGAGTACTGTTGAAAACGTGTCTAATAGAGACTTGAGCAACAAAGATGGTTGCCATTTCAAAAATGGCGGCGGGCTTAGGATTGTCGATGGCAAACTTTATTTATTCGCTACTGAAGCCCATTATAGCTATGATAATGTAAGGATAAATACCTTTTCACACGGTTCTTCAGATCACCTAAAAGCGGCAGCGAGTATCGTACCGGAACTTGGCGAAGAGTATGAAGACCGAATACCGGTGATTTTCAGTGTAAGCGGCAACGGTCAGGTAAGTGCGTATTATACCGATGATGAGGAAGAAATTTGGCCGGAAAGTGTTTTCCATCCATATATCAGGCACCCATTTATTAGACACCCATTTATCAGGGTAGAAGGAGCGGATGGTACGGGTACTGATGGAGAGAATTGGCAGGGATTTACCGTTGAGACTTACTACGATATCTTTTTCCGGGCAAAGCCGAGTGATGGCTGGCAAATCAAAGAATGGTGGTTGAATGGGGTTTTGACAAATGTAACCGCAAATGAGTTCTTCATCTACGGATTATCAGAACCACTTTTCGTCGAGGTGGTATTCGAAATGATAACTGTCATACCTCCTGATGATTCCATGCCTGATGTGACACCAACGCCAGATTCGGATTCAGACCCCACACCCGATTCGGACTCTGACCCCGACCCGACAACTGACCCTGACTCTGATACCGATATTTCACCTGAGTCAGGCGATACAGATACTAATGGCTCATCGGAGGAGGATGATTGAAGAGGTATATCAGCATCGCTTTCTTGCCGGCTGCCATCTACATTTTGTTCTCCATTGCCGGCTTTGGCCTATCCGGTGTGACCGGCAGCATTGTATATAAAATCGTCATCATCGTCCATTTGCTTTTTGCTTGTTCCCTAGTGTTCAAAGAAGCGGGCAACCGGGTTACGATGCTAATCGGCGCACTCGGTTTGGGACTCTTAGCTGTGAATGAGGTGTTTTTATTCGCCTACATTCATCTGTTTAACGGCAGTACCCTAGACATTACCGTTGCCAACTATAGTCGAAACTGTGCATACTTATTCTTTTTGGCGGCACTACTATCTTTGCTCCCGCCTGCACTCAAATGGAAAAAGGTGAACCAAATTGGTGCAAATGGTTTATCTGCTGCGGTTATAATCCTTATATTTTATGGGGTATTAACCGATCAAGCGAATCTTCTTTATTATGCTGCTATAACCATGATGGTTCTTTGTACTGCGTCCGCATTGCTTCTTTTGGCTGGTAAAAATCGAAATGCCACACTTTTTGCCATTTCAATCATCATCGCTTGTGTACTGGATGCAGCATACCATATATTTAGTTTGCTAAATAACCTAAACCTCAGCTGGTACTGGCAAGATATTGTCATGTCGCTCTATCCGGCAGTATATCTATTTATCGGGTTTGCGTTGATTCGCTTAAAAGAGGAGGAGGCGGACAATGGGTGATTTGCAATTCCAATTTATCAGCGTTTTCATCGCTACGTTTATACCGTTGATGTTCGTTGCTTTGATGTTAGGTAAGGGTGAAAGCAGGCAAATAATCTTGTTTTTCGGTTGGGGATTGTTTTCCGGGGTGCTCGCATTTCACTTAAACAACAGCTTCGGTGCAGGGCAAACGGAGCGGTTAGCCTTATCAATAGCCCCGATGATTGAAGAAATCTGTAAAGGGCTTCCTTTATTGCTATTTTTGAACCAAAAGAAATATCCAAGTGTAAGCAAGCTCATCATCTTCTGTGCAATGGCAAGCGGGGTCGGGTTTTCAATACAAGAGTCGATATACTTCTTTTCATTATCCTCTCGTGAGATTAACGACCTTTTGGTGTTGGTTTTCCGTACTTTGACCACGGCTCTGATGCACGGCATGGTTACAGCCGCTTTCGGTATCGGGCTAATGATGACACAACAACTAAAAAACGTCCGTCTGCCGATTATCTTCGGTTTGCTCGCTTTTTGCGCCAGTTTGCACGCTCTTTTCAACCTGTTATTGCAAACCAATTTTGCCGCAATCGCAGTTGTTATGCCCGTGGCGATGTTTGCTGCGGTGTGGGTGTTCTTGGGGACATTAGTTTCGCTAGACTCTGATTACACTAAATGACGGCATCTGGGATTACTTCATACAAGTACGCTTTTATCTCGTCAAGCCTTTTTTCAAACTCTGCAACTTGCTCCGCCGTAGCCCCGTATAGCTTGTCCGCCAAAATAAACGCTTCATGTTCGGCACTTGCAATAGGATTGTTTTTATCGTCTAGGTCTATATTGTTTTCATTTGCATAACGATAAAAAGCCGCACTAATTGCTGTTCCGTACTCATGTAATACCTCTGTTTTTAATGTCTCTTTGTATACGTCACCGTCCATGTAATCTCCCTTTACACTTCTCATTATAATGTATTACAGGGGTGAGGGCAATACTGTGGGGGGTTATGGAGTGGATTGCTTCGCTTCGCTCGCAATGACGGCACACGGATTTTGCTTCGCATGGATTGCTTCGCTTCGCTCGCAATGACAGCACACGGATTTTGCTTCGCATGGATTGCTTCGCTTCGCTCGCAATGACGGGGTGTGATGCTGGCCTCAAGAATACGCAGTATTCTTGCTGACATCACTAGTTATACTTAGTGAGGTCTTCCACGAACTTAGTATAACTTGATGTTTGCTCGTAAGTTATACTTAACGAGGTACTTCACGAGTTTAGTATAACTCGATGTTGGCTTGCCCTTTTCTCCTTTCCGTGATACACTTCACTTTGTGTAACCAATGACTCTTGATAAGGAAGCCTCACATGAAATATATCATCAGGCTGTTTAAGATGACTAGGCCTTGGTATGGGTTTATTGTCGTCTCTACCGTGGCTCTTTTTGCCGCCCAGGCTATCAATCTCTATACTCCCGAAGTAATCCGCCGCATCATTGCGATGATGGAGTCGGGTCTTTATCTGTCAGGGATGGATACCGTAACTCGTCTGGCACTATTACTGCTGGCACTTTTTGCCGTCCGTGCTGTTTGCCAGTTTCTGACCGGATATATGTCACATGTGGCATCGTGGCGGCTGGTTGCCAAGGTACGCAGTGACCTTTACAATCATTTCCAACATTTGTCGATGAATTTCTACCATGACAAGCAAACCGGGGAGCTGATGTCGCGAGTAGTAAATGACACTTCCACCTTTGAAAGCTTGATTGCCCATGCTATCCCCGATTTGGTCAGTAATATTGTCATGTTGGTGGGGGTGCTGACGATTCTAATGGTCATTAATCCCGTTCTCGCCGCCTTGGTCTGCATCCCGATTCCTTTCTTGATACTGATGACCTTGATATTGAAGCGGATTCGCCGATTCTTCCGTATCGGGCAGGAAAAGACTGCCGAACTCAATGGTATTTTACAAGATAACTTCTCAGGAATGAGGGAAATCCAGATTTTTAACAAGCAAGTCCATGAATATGAAAGGGTCGAGCTCAAGGCGTGGGAACACGCAAAAGCACTTATCCGAGCTCTGTTTTACTCCGGTATCCTCCACCCGGCAGTCGGTTTCATTACCTCCATCGGGACGGTGATTGTCCTTATCGCCGGTCCTTTGCTTGCCATCCGTAGCGGGCTGATGATTGCCGATGTCGTGGCTTTTTTACTTTATCTCAACCTCTTTTATACCCCGATTTCACAGCTGACAAGGATAGCCGAAGACGTACAGATGGCGTTGGCAGGGGCAGAGCGTGTCTTCGAGGTAATCGACACCGCACCCGATATCGCTGACCGTGCTGATGCCCATGAAATTGCCGAGGTGTCGGGACGGCTAAGCTTTCGTAATGTTTCCTTTGGTTACAAAGATGATTTGACTGTCCTTGATAATGTCAGCTTCGATGTTGCCGCAGGGGAAATGGTCGCCATCGTCGGTCCTACAGGGGTGGGGAAAACCACTATTTCCTCACTGATTACCCGCTTCTATGACCCTGATGACGGGCAAATATTGATTGACGACGTAGACATCAGCACTATTACCCTCCGCAGTCTCCGCAGTCATCTTAGCCTCGTCTTGCAGGATGTCTTCCTTTTCAATGGGACTATAAGTGAAAATATCGCTTACGGCAGTGAAAACGCCAGCAAAAAGCAAATCGAAGCGGCGGCGGCGGTAGCGTGTATCGATGATTATATAGATTCCTTGCCTGAGGGTTATGATACCGTCATCGGCGAGCGGGGCGTGCGTTTGTCAGGAGGACAAAAACAGCGGGTTTCGATTGCTCGTTCGGTGCTTCGCAACTCCCCCATCCTCGTTCTCGATGAAGCCACTTCGTCTGTTGATACGGAAACAGAGCAGGAAATCAAGAAAGCGATAAATGCCATCGCCGGATCACGTACCTTAATTGTTATTGCCCACCGCCTTTCAACCATACGCCAAGCCGACAAAATCATCGTCCTTGAAGAAGGAAGAATCGTTGAACAGGGAAGTCATGAGCAACTTTTGGAAGCTAACGGTGTGTATGCGAAACTGTGTCGGATTCAAGATTTGAACTGAGTTTCAAACTATCCAAAAAAACCATCAGAGAACCGAATATAATTGCAATATCGGCGAGATTGAAAACGATTTGCCCCAACTTGCCCCGAACATTGAAGCTGAAATAATCGACAACATAGCGGCGAGTCAGGCGGTCATAAGTATTGGAAAAAGCCCCGCCCAGTTGCAAGGAAAGTCCGAGCTTGCGAAGCAACTTACCTTTTGCTTTGATGGTGGCAAAGTAAGCGTATAAGAGACCGATGGTGGTCAAAAGGGAAAGTATTGCCACTTTGCCCTGATGTTCTGAAGCTATCCCCATCGGCAAGCCGCGGTTATGCTGTCTTTTGGGAATGAACAACCTGTTGCCTTTTGGCTTCGTTTCCTGATACGAAAAATCAAGCCAGTCAGAGGATGCCCTGCCGTTGGTCTCCGCTTGTTTTTCCACCCTGTTTTTCAACCAGATATCCACGGCAAAAACAGCGGTAGTGACAACATGGAAAAAAGCATTTTTCATAAAATAACGCTCGTTATTAAACTCTGGCAGCCATTATTTTTGCCAATTTGTCCGTCAAACCCGGCAAAATCTGTTTGTAATCACCGACTATCCCATAATCAGCCACTTCAAATATCGGGGCGGTTTCATCCTTGTTGATGGCAATGATGAGTCCTGACTCTTCCATTCCTGCCAAATGCTGAATCGCACCGGATATTCCTACGGCAATATATAAATCGGGGCGGACAGTTTTGCCTGTTTGCCCGACTTGCAAGTCCTTCGGCTTCCAACCGGCATCGACGACAGCACGGGAGCAGCTAACCGTTCCTCCCAGCGTTTTTGCCAGGTCATCAAGCATCGCAAAGCTCTCAGGGTCGCCGAGACCACGCCCGCCGGAGACGAGAACCTTGGCATCCATCACATCAGCGGCGACGGCAATCGACTTCACTATCTCGACTATCTCCACATAGTTGACATTGGCAGTCAGTTCGACCGCAAACTCATCAATAACTGCTTTTTTGCCTTTGTCCTCGGTCAATCTCTGCATGACACCGGGACGGACTGTTGCCATCTGCGGGCGGTGGTGGGGACAGGCAATCGTGGCGATGGTGTTACCGCCAAACGCAGGGCGGGTCATCAGCAATTGCTTATGCAGGGTTTCCTTGCCCGGTATCGGGGTCAAAGGATAATCGCCAATATCTAGTTGGGTACAATCAGCAGTAAGTCCGGTATGGATGCGGGCGCAAACCCGTGGGGCTAAATCACGCCCAATCGCCGTTGCCCCCACGAGGAAGACCTCGGGCTTGTACTTGAGTATCACCTCGGAAAGAGCTTGTGTATAAGGTTCAGTGCGGTATTCCTTGAGTTCAGGGTCATCAACGAGAATAATACGGTCAGCGCCAAATGCTGCCAAACGGTCAGCTTGGTCTTTGATACCGCTACCCATGAGTACTGCCGTCACGTCAGTATCAAGGTCTGCCGCCAGTTCCTTTCCCTTACCAAGCAGTTCCAAAGCAATGCCGCTCACGACATTGTCAACCTGCTGGGCAAAAACGAATACGCCTTTATACTCTGCTGTGTTCATATATCTATTATCCTTTCTTGATATGCTCGTATGTGGCTTGTTTATCACCAAAACACTTAGGCAAAATTCTTCTCAACTAACTTTTCGACTATATAATCAATCGCTGCGGCAGAATCAAGATTCACTTTTTCACCGCCGCCTTTCCTTACTTTGTCCGACGCTTTCGCTATCTGGGTCGGTGAGCCTTTGAGTCCCAAATCACTATCTGCGACATCAATTAACTTACTGCGATTCCAAACCTCGATGTCAGCTTTGAAAGCATCAAAGATACCGCCGGGAGTCATGTAACGTGGTTTGCCCAACTCGGAAAGAGCCGTGAGCAGACAAGGAAGCTTCGCCTTGATGATATGATAACGGTCATCGTATTGACGTTTGATGATGATTTCCTCACCGTCAACCTTGATTTCCTCGGCATATGAGATAACAGGAATATTGAGATGTTCGGATAGTTGCGGCCCTACTTGTGCCGTGTCGCCGTCAATGGCTTGCCGTCCGGTAATAATGAGGTCGTAATCCATGTTCCTGATTGCTCCAGCCAACGTTTGACTGGTTGCCCACGTATCAGCACCACCCAACAACGGGTCAGTAATCAGTACTGCCTCATCCGCACCCATAGCCAGCGATTCACGAAGAACTGCCTCGGCTTTGGGCGGCCCCATCGTCATCACCGTTACCTTGCCGCCGTGTTCATCCTTTAGGCGCAAAGCGGCTTCTAGACCTGCTTTGTCATCGGGATTCATGATTGCCAGCATTGCGCTGCGGTCAAGTGTGCCATCGGGATTGAACTTCACCCCGCCTTTGGTATCAGGCACTTGTTTAATGCAAACTATGATTTTCATCTATCTTCCTTTCGTTATCTGATACATTTGCTATTGGGACAAAACATGGGCAAAACTAGATGATATTAGCAGCGATGACCATTTTTTGGACTTCGGAAGTCCCCTCATAGATTTCGGTAATCTTGGCATCGCGCATCATGCGTTCTACTTCATATTCACGGATAAAACCGTAACCGCCGTGGAGCTGAACCGCCTTGGTCGTTACCTCCATTGCTACTTCCGAGGCATAGAGCTTCGCCATCGCCGCTTCCAGCGAATACATCTTTTGATTCTTCTTCGCTGCTGCCGCTTTGTAAACCAAAAGGCGAGCGGCTTCAACCTTGGTAGCCATATCCGCCAGCATAAACTGGGTGTTTTGGAAAGTGGCAATCGCTTTGCCAAACTGCTTGCGTTCCTTGACATAGGTAATCGTTGCCTCAAGAGCTCCGGCAGCTATCCCCAGTGCCTGGGCGGCAATACCGATACGTCCGCCGTCGAGTGTCGCCATCGCTATTCCAAATCCTTTTCCCTCACGCCCCAACAGGTTTTCCTTGGGAATACGGCAATCGGTGAAGATGAGTTCATATGTCGCCGAGGCACGGATACCCATTTTCTTTTCTTTCGTGCCAAAACTAAATCCCGGCGTACCTTTCTCGACGATAAAGGCACTAATCATCTTCTTGGTGCGTCCTCGGGCATCAGCGACAATGTCAGTAACAGCAAAAATGATGTAAATATCGGCTTCTTTGCCATTGGTAATGAAGATTTTCGTCCCATTCAGGATATATTCGTCACCATCGAGGACGGCTTTTGTCTGTTGCCCCTGGGCATCTGTCCCTGCATTGGGTTCAGTCAACCCGAAAGCTCCCAGTTTTTCACCCTTTGCCAGCGGAATCAGATATTTTTGCTTTTGTTCCTCAGTACCGTAATTGAGAATCGGGTCGCAGCAAAGCGAAGTGTGCGCCGATACGATGACCCCGTGGGTGGCGCATACCTTGGAGAGTTCTTCGACACATAAGGCATACGCCAAAGGGTCGCACCCCTGACCGCCGTATTCTTTGGGGATGTAAGTACCCAAGAAGCCGGTTTGCCCCATTAGCTTCGTTGTCGCTTGCGGGAACTCCTCTTCCTCGTCAATATCACGGGCTATCGGTTTGATCTCTTTTTCTGCGAACTCCTGATAAAGACTCCGCAACATTTCATGTTCTTTGCTCAAGATGAAATCCATTTTTTCCTCCATTTTAGTGGATTACTTTGTATACGTATAAAACCCTGCTCCGCGGCGGTGCTTACTGATTCACCTTCCGTTATACGCCTATTTTGCATACGTATAAAACCCTGCTCCGCGGCGGTGCTTTCTGATTCACCTTCCGTTATATGCCTATTTTGTATGCGTATAAAACCCTGCTCCGCTCTTGACCCCCAACATTCCGCCCCTGACCATTTTGCGGAGCATTGCCGCAGGACGGTACTTGGAATCGCCTGTTTCGGCATAAAGGACTTCCATAATCGCCAACACGATATCGAGACCGACAAAATCACCAAGCGCAAGCGGTCCCATCGGATGTTTTGCTCCTAGTGTCATCGCCGCATCTATGTCTTCAACCGTTGCCACACCCATTTCCAACACGCAAATAGCCTCATTGATCATGGGTATCAAGATGCGATTGACGACGAAGCCCGGAGCTTCATGCACCTGAACCGGGACTTTGCCGATTTCCTTGGCAATCGCCATGATTTTGTCCACCAGTTCGGGAGGGGCATTGAGTCCGGCGATAACCTCTACCAGTTTCATGATCGGGGCAGGATTGAAAAAGTGCATCCCGATGACGGGACGGTCTAGCCCGTTACCCATCTCACTAATCGAAAGTGATGAGGTATTGGTGGCAAAAATCGCATCCGCCGGACATATCGCCATCAGCTCGGTGAAGAGCTTCTTTTTTACATCCATTTGTTCCAAAGCCGCCTCGACTATCAAGTCGGCATCAACGCATATTTCTTTCGTACCTGTCGTGATGTTGGCGAGAATCGCATCTTTTTGTTCCTCTTCCATCTTGCCGTTAGCAACACGCTTGGCAAAAGCTTTTTCCAACTTCGCCTTTCCCTTGGCAGCCAACTCAGCATTGATATCACACAGATAAACCTCATATCCCTCAGTCTGGGCAAAAACCTGGGCAATACCTGACCCCATCGCTCCTGCGCCGATTACTCCTACTTTCATTTCGTACCTATCCTTTCTTGTTTTGACAACACTACCTATTGAGAAAAGCCTCAACCTTTCTTTTTTCCAAAAAGGCGTTCATACCCTCTGTTTGGTCATAAGTTTCAAAGCAATCACCGAACATTTTCTCTTCAACGACCAATCCCGTGGCAACATCGACATCCAACCCGTCATTGATTGCCTTTTTGGCATTACGCACGGCAATCGGGGCATTCTTCGCAATCACATTTGCCATCTTTTCAGCAGCTTCCATTAGTTCTCCCGCCGGGTAGACGGCATTTACCAAGCCAATTCTATATGCTTCATCTGCTTTGATATTACCATTACGACCGGTGAAAATCATCTGCTTTGCCATACCCGCACCGACCAGTCGTGCCAAACGCTGTGTGCCGCCGAAACCGGGGGTAATCCCCAGTTCGACCTCCGGCTGCCCAAAAATCGCCGTTTCCGAACAAAGACGGATATCGCAACTCATCGCTATCTCGCAACCACCACCGAGAGCAAAACCGCCGACAGCGGCGATGACGGGAATCGGGAAAGTCTCGATCCGGCGAAAAACCTCATTGCCTCGCCGCCCGAATGCCTCACCCTCTGCCTTGGTCAGCGTACTCATTTCGCTGATATCAGCTCCGGCGACGAATGATTTTTCTCCTGCTCCGGTCAAAATAAGGCATCTTATCTCTGCCAAATCCACCGCATCAAGAGCTTCATCCAACTCGCTAAGTATTGATGTGTTAAGTGCATTCAAGGCTTTTTCGCGGTTGATGGTGATGATACCGACTGCGCCTTTTACTTCATATAGAATATAGTCCATTTCTCCTCCTGTTCTGATATCAGAAATCACCCCTGCTGACAATGGTAGAAATCCCCATCCCGCCGCCGATACAAAGCGTTGCCAAGCCTCGGTGGGCTTCCTTTGCTTCCATCGCATGGAGCAAAGTAACAAGGATACGACAACCACTTGCGCCGATTGGATGACCTAAGGCTATCGCCCCGCCATTGGGGTTAAGCTGCCTGTCAACATCGATACCAAGGTCACGGCCAACGGCGATTGCCTGTGCCGCAAAGGCTTCATTGGCTTCAATAATATCGAAGTATTCAATCTTCATGCTCGTTTTTGCCATGATTTTTTTCGTGGCGGCAACCGGGCCTATTCCCATTATTTCCGGTTCAACCCCCGCCAGAGTTCCTGACACCCATTGTGCCATTACATGGACACCCAGCTCTTTGGCTTTGTCTTCATTCATGACCACTACGGCGGCGGCACCGTCATTGATGCCCGAGGCATTACCGGCGGTGATGAACCCATCCTTGTTAATCGGACGCAACTTCGCAAGCCCCTCTAGCGTTGAACCATGGCGCGGACCTTCATCCTTGTCAAAGATGATTGTTTCACGGCGTTCTTTTACTTCGACGGCGACTATTTCCTTATCAAATGCGCCACTTTTTTGTGCCGCTTCTGCTTTTTCCTGACTTCTGAGGGCAAATTCATCCAGTTCTTCCCGACTCAGATTGTAACGTGAATCAACACAGATATTTTCCGCTGTCTGAATCATGTGGTAATCACCAAACACATCCCACAAGCCGTCTTTGATCATCGTATCCACCAAAGTGCCATGACCCAGACGATATCCATAACGTGCTCCCGGTAACAGATAAGGGGACATTGACATGTTCTCTGTTCCTCCGGCGACGACGATATCGGCCTCACCCAATTGCACCATCCGTGCCGCTGCATTGACCGCTTCCAAACCGGAACCGCAGACAACATTGACAGTCACGGCGGGGACGGTGATTGGTAGTCCCGCTTTGATACTCGCTTGACGGGCAACATTTTGCCCTTGTCCTGCTTGTAATACACAGCCCATGAAGACTTGATCAACGGCTTCCGGGGAAACTCCCGCTCGTTTCAAGGCTTCTTTTATAACAATCGCACCCAAATCAGCGGCAGGGACATTACTAAGCTTGCCGCCCATAGTGCCTATGGCAGTACGACAGGCACCTGCTAGTATAGCTTTTTTTGGCATTTTATCCTCCTTCTGGTGGTGGAAGTCTTACGACCTTTATCAGCTCGGTAGCTTCAATTATACCATTGTCGCCCCCGTCCCGCAATCAAATCTCAGGTTCGATTAAACCGTAAGTATTCCCTTTTCGTTTGTAAACTACATTTACCTGATCTGTTTCGGCATTGCAGAAAATATAGAACCCGTGACCCAAAAGTTCCATTTGAATACAGGCATCTTCGGGGTACATCGGTTTGACATCAAACTTCTTCGTGCGGATTATCTTGACCTCTTCATCTTCGATTCCCTCTTCTTCAATGAACTCCTGCTTGAAGACACTGGCGGCATTTTGTTTTTGGTCGATGATTTTGTTCTTGTATTTCTTCAATTGTCTTTCGATGATTTCTTCTACCAAGTCGATAGAAACATACATGTCGGAACTTACTTGTTCGGAGCGGATGATGTTTCCCTTGACCGGTATCGTCACCTCGATTTTTTGTCGCTCTTTTTCCACGCTCAACGTTACATGTACTTGTGTCTCGGGACGGAAATACTTTTCTAGCTTGCCGATTTTGTCCTCAACTGCTTTCCGCAATCCCGGGGTGACATCAATATTCTTTCCTGTAATAATGAATTTCATATTTGTGTCCTTTCGCTTTGATTGTGACCATCACTAGTGGTGTGGTGAACTTAGCGAAATCAGTATATCATGACCAGTACTTCTTTGGCAATAAGGCGATGGAGGGGATTGAGTAGAGGAAGACCTCTGGAAGACCAGAGGTCTTCCTCTGGAATTTGACAAAATGCTTGTGTTTGGCTATACTTTAGAGGTATCGCTCCATATAAACACCCCTCTCCCAATGAAGAGGCGGTCATCAAAAAGGTGGTAAATAATATGTTTGGACGTAAACGATCAAAAACCAAAAAAGTAGCAATCGTTCCTGCATCTGTGATTTTCTCGCTCATGAAGGAATGTGTGGAGATTGACGCACCCGTGTTGAACTTGAAGATACAATATAAAGATGAAATATATCGCCTGGGAATTGCCAGTGACTTTGATCAAAAGAAAGGTGGTTTCTTCGATACTGTTTTCTTCGTTGCCGGTGATGTTAAGAAACCTTGGGATAATGGGTTGAATTATCGTACTCTTGACGATTTTTGGCAAGCGGCACGGTTGGGTGATGTGTTTATGGCAGACATAAAAGATGACATCACGATTCTGGAAGAAGAAGATGTTGGTTGCCCCAGTAATATTACGATGCTGATACCATATATCGTTGAGGTAGAAAAAAGTTAGTTTGGGAGTATTATTGCTCCACCAATTAAACTTTGCCAAAAGATTTGCGAAGAATTTTTGTGTAGAGCAAGGAAACGACGATGACTAGTGCCTTAAGGCACGGCCTTTAGGCACATTAAGAGGAGTTGACGTAGCTATACGCTAAAATTGTCGTAAATACTTGGCAAAGTTTAGTTGGGGGAGCAATAAATGAAGCAAGAGCAAATCAAGACCAAAGTATATGCCGTTGTAAACGATATTCCCGAGGGATATGTGCTAACATATGGCATCGTGGCGGCTCTGGCGGGCGCACCGGGAAATGCGCGCTTAATTGCACGGATGATGACCCATTCCAATGGGGAAATAAATAATCATCGCATCGTCAACAGTGCCGGGCGAATAGCTCCGGGTTGGGATAGCCAGCGAACATTACTAGAGTCTGAGGGGGTGGTGTTCAAGGAAAACGGGAACGTTGATATGAAACGCCATCTATGGCAACCACTTTTTTAGGTAAAGAAGTGATAGGTAATGAGAGGTAGAACACCTCGTTTACTATTCAGCAGAGTCGCATCCAACTCGCCAACTTAATAACTCCGCTCCACGTTAAAGTAATGTATCCTACAACTATTCATGTTGATAAAAAAATAAAACTGCTCAGCCAAATCTCCTGCCGTTGCAGAATTATTCTCAAAGTTTTTGACATCTTCCATCGTTTTAAAGGTCAAAAAGTCTGCCCATACCCCTTTTTGCTCATCATAGAGCTGCTTCCATGAGATATAACCTTTTTGCTTGGAAATATGCTCATTGTTCAGTTCTGCGGAAGCTTGCAAAAACGCTGACACATCCGCTCCCTTTTTGAGACTGTAAGAACAGTAAAAAACTGCGTTAGCATAGGACCTCCTATATGTTTAACATAAAATGATTTGATTATTGCTTCTTGTTACATCTTTCTCTATTGTACGCCTTGTAATACCTTCTTTTGACGAATTTCAACCATCCGTCGCTTAAAACTGGCTATCTCCTCTTCATAAGTTAGCATGTATTCATCATGTGTTTTATTTCTACGCTCCTCTGCCATTATAAAACGTAACTCGTGTATGTCATCAACCGTAAAAACCCCTTTCATATTAGTCTCCATATCAATCCTCCTTTTCCAATAACATGCTTGGTGACAGTATTCTAATATTTTTATAACGCATTGCGAAGTTAGTCTTTTCTACTGCTTCAATAGCTCGAAGATTGACGATATGCTTAAAGTTCCAAGAAACAACTACATCACAGTCATTCACGCTTGCGATTGCAATATGTAAGGCATCATCTTTGCTTTTAGGTGGCAATCCACCGGAATCAAAGTACATTGCACTTAATGTTAATGCTTCTTCGTTTTGATGAATTTCAACAAACTTTATATCCGATAGATATTCTAGTAGTGTTGTTCGCTTCGGTTCCGGACATCGTTCTATCTCTATCATTGTCAAACCTGACACACAAACTTCAAACTTGCCTGCTTTGATTTCATCCCACAAATAGGTAGTATCTAACATTTTATCAGGAGTATCTGTAGCATCAAGATGAGAAATAACAGATGTGTCTAGGTAAACCCTCAGCTTTCTTCTCTCTTTTCCTCTCATTTCAACCTTCACTCCTATACTGAATACAAAAACAAACTCATATTCATTATATAACACTACCGTATACAATACAAATCCGAATCATAAAAACAGAAGCAAAATAGTAGGTTAGAAGTAAGACCTATGTAGTTTTAGTGCAAATTATGCTATACTGACTTTATGAAATAAGATTCAATATACTAACGACTATCCTGTAATGACAGCAGAGTGGAGGATAACTTCGGAATATATCCTCCAGGCTCTACCCCTAAAGCAAATACATCCGGTCAGACATACTCTTACAACTTAAGTACAAGAGGTACATAATGGAAATGATCAAAGATGGTATCATCGGTTTATGTGTGGCGGACGCTCTGGGTGTGCCGGTAGAGTTTTTGAGCCGCAATTTTCTTCAGCGTAATCCTGTTGTTGATATGCGCGGATATGGTACTTACAACCAACCGCCGGGGACATGGTCAGATGATACAAGTATGACCCTTTGCTTGTTGGATAGTCTGACAAACGGTCTTGACTACGCTGATATGATGCGTAAATTTGCTTTATGGATGAATAATGCTGAATATACTGCTTATGATGAAGTATTCGATGTCGGTGTCACAACAGGAAAGGCACTGTCAGAATTTGCAAAGGGAACTGACCCGCTCCTTTGCGGCGGTTCCGGCGAGTATGATAACGGCAATGGTTCACTAATGCGAATACTTCCACTCATCTTTCATCTTCGGTCATTTTTCGGTGATGTTTTTGCTTATAACGACAAAGCCTTTGATATTATCCACAATGTATCTTCTCTAACCCATGCCCACTCAAGAAGTCATGTTGCATGTGGCATTTATCTTTCTGTTGCCAATAGATTACTGGAAAGCAAGAACATCAACACCGCATTTTCCGCAGGTATGAACGATGCAAAGCGTTATTATCGAAGTAAAAACAGATACTATGATGAACTGGCTTATTTCGATCGCTTGTATGATGATGACTTTAGATATACTGCCAAAGAGAACATCAAGAGCAGCGGATATGTAGTAGATACGCTTGAAGCAGCATTTTGGTGTCTACTAACGACCGAATGTTATGAAGATTGTGTGTTAAAAGCAGTCAATTTAGGCGAGGATACAGACACAGTTGCTGCCGTCACCGGTGGACTGGCAGGGCTTTTTTATGGTTACAAAGCAATCCCCGAGAAATGGCTAAAGCAAATAGCACGACTGGATTTCATCATCAATCTTTGCGAAAAAGCAGAACGAGTGATTTGATTCGTATGAGGAACTCTGAGGTCGGATGAACTTGGTTGCTCTGCCTTTCATTGGATGTTAGTTGAACAAGAGAAGCTATTTTGCGGAGAACACTATGATAAAGGTAGCTGTAACATTGTTGGCACTAATGCTTAGTCTGTCCATATCAGCTTGTGGAAATGCAGGAACAACAGGCAACGCCGAAATTGATTATGGTAGTTCGACATCATTCAGCGAATCGGAAATCAAAGCAGCAGTTGAAACCGTTTTAAGAAAATTCAAGGCTTTTAGTGGCTGTGACTTACTCAGATTGTGGTATGACGAAGACAGGTCAAGCTCTCAGGTGGAGGGCTATCTCACTTGGGGATTAGGCTCTGTTGATGGAGATGAGAGAGAAAATATCATTATTTTGTCTTCTGACTTTTATGTAGATTCCTCCGGTGGTGATGGCAGCTTCAATCGTAATTATACATATAGTGATTGGAATTGGATTCTGGTACGCAAAAGTCCCAATCACAAATGGGTAGTTGTCGATTGGGGATACTGATGAATATCGACATACACGCTTCTCCAGTTGCATGTTTGTCAAGGGGTTTTAATCAATCAAGAAACGAATGTAAATTGTAACTATCTCGATATTAAAAGGGTTGATATTTGCCCCTTGTTTTGTGTATAATAAGGGTATGAAACTATATAGAAAGGGACCGTATTTATGCAACCAATTATTAAACCGTCCAGCGAGTTACGAAAAAACTATAATCGCGTAGCAGATGTCTGCCGTACAAACAAAGTACCGGTATTCCTCACCCTCAATGGTGAGGGTGACATGGTTCTTATGGATATTGAATCATACGGACGCAGAGAAGAAGATTTGGCAACAGCCGAGCGCCTTTTAGCAGCAGAAATAGCAAGGCATATGGGAACACAGGGTTATTCCGTAGATCGATTCAAAGGAAATATGCAACAGGCGATAAAGCAAGGGGCAGGAAATGATGTATGAGGCAGATAGAAAATATACTGTTGTCGTTGACCCTGCCGTTAATGATAGGATGTACGAACACTTTGAATTTTTGGCAAGAATAAGTGAATCTGTTGCCGAAAGGTTACTGGATAACCTTGTTGAAGATATGTACTCACTTGAACATTTACCATACCGCAATCCCGTTTTTACTAGACCTTACCTCAAAAGTGGAAAATACCGTTACATTGTGTCATGCGAAAGGTATCTTATTGTTTATCAAATTGTGAATGATACAGTTTTTGTTGATGACATACAAGATTCACGGCAAGCTGATGATAAATCATTTCTCTACCATAACCGTTAAACAGACGGAGAACGGCTATAGAAAATAGCAAGTTGCCCATTTCCCCGGTGGCATGTTTGTCATGAACTTTTAATCAACATAAAACATAAAATTATGAAAATTATGAGAAATAATGGCATTCCCATTGGGTTTGTGGTACTCTAAGGTCGGGTAGAATTGTTTGCTCTGCCTGCCGCCTGACGGTGAAAGAGCGAATAAATTTATGTTATACGACACAAGTGTTAGGATTATAGTGGAAAACAAGAATGATATAGAAAAAAATATAGATTCAATAAATGTGATGCAAAACAAACAAAAAAGCCGTTTGCCAATCATTGCTTTTGCATTTAGTATATCTCCTATTTTTGCTTCTATCTTTGGTCTTGTTTTTTGGGGGTTAGGTTCTATAGAACCTCTTATTGGTATAATCTTTCTGTATTTCAGTGTATTTGGTCTTCCAATTACAGGGATAGTTTTAGCTGTCATTGCGCTATGCAATAGAAAAAAACATGTGGGCGTGATAGGTTTAATTTTATCAATTGTTGCGATTATATTTCCATTTTTGTGGTTAGGTATCATGTTTTTGGGTTAGTTTATGTTTATTAGGGCAACGCTACGAACTCGCGAGCTACCGTTTATTGTTACTGATACCCAACCGCAAAAGCAAGCACGAAAAGAGCTTTACGAAGCGTTTAGAGCCGCTCAATCACAATCCGTCATTAATGCATACAGACAAGATGACCATGGATGAAATTAATGCTGAGATTGCGGCATATAGACGGAAAAACGAGAAAAGAGCACCGAATAATGTTACATGTTGTCGAATAATTAGCAATTATAAATCCCTTACTCCCTTCGCTCTATAAACTACTGCGAACAAAATTCCCAGTACAAGCACATTCACCCACATTATCGCAAAAGACTGCCACAACTGAGTATCAACTGAAATGCCGTTCAATCGGTCGGCTACTACGTTAAGTTGCTGCGTGTACAGCGGGTGGAGCCATCTTGCCAGTCCATCGGCAAACTGTGCAATCATGGGCAAAAATCCGAACACAAGTGCGGCGGGCATTGCAAGGGCTGTAGCAGCTTGCTGATTCTTTGTAAGTATTCCAATCGTTGCTCCGAGCATAATCGAACCTGCTACGCCGCTCATCATCGCCCCCGTAAAGATCCAAAAATCCACGCCGCTAAACTCACCAATAAACGCAAACGCAACAGTCGATACAAATGCAATAATTGCAACAGCGATACCAACACCAAGCAGATAAGATGCAGGCTTTACACCTGCCATCATGAGAAAACGAAGCCGCTTTTTTTCTATATCTTCGGCGATAAATCCCGCTACAGCAGGAATAAGTGCCATTCCGGCGAACAGGGTGGCTTGCATGGTGACCATATTCGGCATATTTCCTGCCATCATTTCGCTTATCATTACAGCAAGCTCTACGCTCATTCCCGGCAGCTCTTCCATCCCTGCACCCATCGCCTCAAAATCAATCAACACGGTGATAATAAATGCTAAAAACGGAAAGATGGCAAACTGTATAAGTACTTCCGGGCTTTGGGCGAAAACCTTCATTTGCTTTTTGAAAATCGCTTTGAACCCCATCATTGCAATCCACCTCCTGTCAATTGTACAAATACCGCCTCCAAATCGGGTAGAGTTTTTGTGGCGTTATATTTATCACAAATTTCATTTGGCGCACCTTGCTCTATAATCCTTCCGTCGTGAAGCATAATAACACGATCACAGAGGTTCGTTGCCTCCTCCATGTTGTGGGTAGTGAGGAAAACAGTGCTGCCACTATCACGTAGCTTGCGAATTAAATCATATATTCCCCGCGCTGTCACAGGGTCGAGCGCTGATGTAGGTTCGTCAAGGAACAGGATTTTCGGTTTGTGCAAAATTGCCCGAGCCAATACCAATCGTTGACGCATTCCTTTAGACAACGAATCAACTTTTGTTTTCTTTACATTCGACAGTCCCACACTTTCCAAGGATTCAAGCGTCCTCGTATGTGGGATTTTATAAACATCCTCAAACACAACAAGATTGTCAAGTGACGAAAGATTGCCCCATAGCCCGTCATATTCAAGCATTAGTCCGATTTCTTCACTTTTTACTGCTACATAACATTCTCCGCTATCGGCGGCAAGCTGTTTTGTGAGAATGTTAATAATAGTGGTCTTGCCGGAGCCGCTTGGACCCAACAGTCCGAAGATTTCACCCTCGAAGGTTTCAAACGTCACGCCTTTTAAGACATTGTTTTTACCAAAAGATTTTTTAACGTTTTTCATGTTTATGCTAATCATTTGATGCCTCCCTGCCTTGTAAAATATATGGTCAACGCCGGGTTTATAAACTCGTTTGCTTTCACTTGAATTTCAGGTAAATGTCCTTCTTGTTCGGCTTTATGCGCCATTTGCATAA
>JAITGA010000020.1 GCA_031280955.1 Lachnospiraceae bacterium | reverse complement strand
CTTAGTTTGGCTTCTTGCTCTGCTTTAATGTTAGCTACGGTAGCTTGCCACTTCTCATGGTTCAACTGATACTCGTTTACTGACCGTTGATACTCTGCTTCATGAGCAGCTTTTGCTTTCTCGTTCTCTTCATCGAGCTTAGCCTGTGCTGCCTTGCGCCGCTCTCCTGCTCTAGCTTTACCCTCATCGGAAAGACGCTCCCACAGTACTCTATACTTTTTGCGTGTTTGTTCTTCCTTTTTACGTGTTTCTTCTTCCATTTTGCGTATTTCTTCTAACTGCACTTTTTCGCGAGTTTCCTTCATGGTACGATACTGCTCATCACATTCCTCACTTAGTGTAAGTGTGTCTTTATATCCATCCATTGCACGAAACTGTTGCGCAAGGTATTGATATTCCAATTCATGCAAAGACTTACTTTTAGTTTTAACTAGCATTTTAGCGTTAACAAGCTCTTTGTATTGTTTTTCTTTTATACCGTCGTGAATTGCTTGATTATAGCTAGTTATTTGCGCTTTGTATTGCGTATCGCTAAAACGTAAAGCCTTTTGATAATTAGGATTATTATCTAGTGGCTCTTTGAGTTTTTTTATCTTTGACTCACTTTTGATTTTTAGTTCCGCACAAAGTAATCCTATATATGCTTGCCCATATTTAGGGTTAATATCAAGGGCATTATCGAAATAATCTTTTGCAGTTTCCCATTCAGAATCTTCTAAAAAAATAAAACCACGTTCTGTCAATGCTTCCGCTGTAGTATTAACAGAAATCGCCTTTTTAGGCTTCGCTGTTTCATTTTCAGTTTCTTCCTCTCTTGGAGCATAAATTATAGTTGAATTGAGTTCCTCTATCTCTTCCTTTAATCGCTCTCTCTTTTCATACATATCTCTGAAATACGGACAACTTTCACCTCCGGGACTTCCTGAGGCTGAATATGTGTTATTATAACCCATAATTTCGTTAGACCCATAATATCCATGGCTACATGTAATTACATTATTAACAAATGTTCCCATTGCCGTGTACTGTGCCCTTGATGTCTTTTTGCCACATGAAGTACATTTATGTCCTCGCCACTTAATTTCTGTTTCAACTATGCTTAGTTCATCTTTAAGCTCGCTAATTTTGTCTTCCATTAGTATTCCTTTCCTTGCCACCTATGCGACATTTACTTTTACCGACTTTTTCGCCATTGCCGGTATCTTTGCTCTGGTTTTTGTGGTGGTTACCCTCCTAAATTGTTTTATACTCACTCTATTTATCTGACATAATCTGATTTTTATAGTTTCACCCACATGGCGGGACGAAGACCATTGCTATCAAATATTCTTTTACCCAGACAACTTATTTCACCAACTTCATCTACTATAGCAGCGTTGCTACATCTTTGAGATGAGCTTCTAAGCCACCAATTATCAGGGTAGGCACTTCTATCTTTATTAAATTGATCGTTAACTGTGCCAAAATCCGTGTCAGATAATGCACCGAATGCACCGCTATCACCGAAGTATTTTAATACCTCCTCAATGCTTAATAAGAAAATCTTATCTGTTGTTTGACTTACAAGCCCTGTGCGGTGAGAAATAGCGGCATTGTTTTCTAGTCTCACTTCTATGACTTTTTTCCAAATATTTGATTCCAAATTCATGTAAAAAGTACTATTAAGATATTTCCTGAGAGAGCAATTTATCCATGGTTCTGAACTTAAAACTTTATCATTAAATTTGACTTCTTTAATAACTTTGTTTGATATAAGTAAAGCTCTATCTGATTGTATATCCAGTAAACACCACTCTCCTACGCGTATGTCTTGGATTTTTTTGGCATCATCAGGTATAATAAACTCCAAATATACTTCTGATGATAGTTTTTTACTATATCTTGAAGCCAACATTTTTTTGCAATCTTTACAACGAGTCAAAAACTTTTTCCCACCGCATGAGGTACATAACCCTTGTTTTCTCCATCGTTCTGATTGAGCTATAACTTGTTTTTCTTCATTTCGCCTTGCTTCGTAATTGGCTTTTCGTTCTTGGTATTCTCTAACAATCGGAACGGCTATATCCAATCGTTCTTTTCTAAATCTAGTTAATGCCGCTTCTTCCTTTTTAATTCTTCTTTGATATGCCGCTTCTTCTCGGTCTCTTTCTCGGTCTCTCTTCCCAGGATCATTAAGTTCTTCTTTTAATTCTCCTATAACTCTTCTATGTCTCCGAATTTCGCCACTAATAAAAAAATCGGGATGCTCGTTACTAAATTTGATAGCTTGTTTTAAAAACCATTCCTCACTCTTAATATCATTGTTTATATCATCTATACTTCTTGGCATTGTTATCTCCTTTATGTAATCTATGTGTTTATCTTTAACAAGATATAATTATGGCATTTAATGTTTATGTAACATCATGTATAATGCCCTGTTACATAACCAGCTCTATTCATGATGTTTCCATCTTCAGCACTTGCGGTTATATAACCGCTCCTATCCATGATATTACCGTTTTCTATCTGCCCTGTTATATAACCGCTCCTGTCCATGATGTTGCCATTTTCAATGCGACCGGTTATGTAACCACTCCTATCCATGATGTTACCGTTTTCTACTGTTCCTACTATATAGCCATCACGATTTCTTATATCCATATCATCCTCGCTTTCTTATCCAGTGTAGTTAATTTGCTAGTTGTGTAGTAGCTGTCCACGTACATTTAGAAATTCTGGTGAACAGAGACTGTATCGCCTCTGTTCACCTTTTGTGCCTAACTACTATAACTGCTTCATCAGAGATTCTAACTCGTTTTCAAGCATCTTGAATAGCATCTTGAATAATAAAAGATTTCAGTTCATCTTCGCCCAATGCATCGCATAATTCCACCGCTCTTTGTAAATATACCTTTGCTTTACCAAACTCCAAATCATCACGATACATATTTGATATTCTACTCAACGTAAATGGGTCTAAATCCGCATTATGCTTTCTATATAAATCTATCGCCAATTCTACTAATCGTCGCCCCTCTTTTTTCTCATTGTAATCATAAAAAAGAATCAATCCTGCATAAAAATTACAAGTGGGACGTTCAGGATATTTTTTGAACAACTCTAAGGCTTTAGCTTTATTGGTTTTTGCATGACCATCAGCCATATAAACGATAGCAAGCTCTTGTGTTGCTTTATCTTTCCAAACCCCCTCCATTACACCAACAGCCTTTTCTAGCCATACAATAGCGTTTATGGGGTCATTGTTACCCATATAAGCCATTCCTAGCCAGTACCATGACTCGCTATCATTTTTATGGTTTAGGAGTTGTTGGAGTGAAAGATTACTGTAGTCTGCCATTTGTTTGTCCCTTTCTAATTTGCATTACAACTAATAATGCCCTGTAGTAAATTGCTTCTTTTCAATATGCTCCAATTTACTAAACTACCTGCTACAGACTCAATTTAGCTATTACTTATTCTTTTTTGTATATGTCAGCAGAGAAGAATATAGTATTGCATACCTCCTCTGCTGATATATACAGCATGTGTTTTGCTTTTTCTGTTATAAAGAAATACGGAAAACACGGCAAAGCATACGAATAAATCTGCGGCGCGGACAGCTCTGCCAATTACCTACTAAACAATAACGTGGATCCATTGGACCGCCATCTCTGTTGCATGTGTTAGAAAATGTATCAAGATGTGGACAATACATATTTACCTCCCTTCTATGCTCTTTTTCTCCCCTCACCCTAGCAACCTATCTGGCGGTATTACTGCCTCGTATACAAAGCAATGCCGCCAGATTATAGGTCGCCAGAACATAAATGTTCCTAGAGAAATCAAAAACGGGACGTTGTGCATCCACACTAACGCCCCGTCGAAACTCGATAGGTAGTAATCTGCGAACCTACGCACAATCACATTGAAAATAGCTACTATTTACAATATAATGATTATTGCGTGTGCCGCAGTTTACTGTATTGTGTGGTAATCTTTCTACCATGCCTTACCCGGCGGAGTTCGTGCTTCGTCGGGTGGTACACTCTGTCTGTTGATTTCTCTTTCCATATGGTAGCATATGGAATTTTCAAATGCAAGTAGTAATTTTTGTTTTTAGCAATTTTGTTTTTTAGTTTTTCAGTTTTTGCCCCATTTTTACACATGCATCAAAAATTTACTCTTGTTATAAAGGCAAAAAAAGCGTATAATAAATGTAGATGATGGGTTTGCAAGGAAGGGAGAAGATTATATGGCTACATCGACCATTGAGCAAGATATTGTACTTCGAGGTGATGATGAAGCTGAACAGTTTTTAAGGATTTTGAGAGATCAGAGCGAATCCGATTACAAGGTTCAAAAAATTGATATAGAAAAAGAAATGAGGGATGGACTAAAATCATTAAAACACAAATTCAGTCTTTGAGAAATTGGTTAATAGAGTTTAATGAGCCTGACATTATTGATTTATTGGGCTCTTTTAAGTGTGAACGAAATGAAGATATTGAAAGTTATTTAAAACAAAAAGCGATTTTACATGAAAGGCATAATATATCTCGTACATACTTGATACTAGATGAATCAGATAATATTGTTGCATATTTCACGATAGCAATTAAACCAATGAAAATTGATGATGTATCTATAAAAAACAGGAAAGAGGTTGCAGGATATTTACAACAAAGCGTAGCTAACATTTCAGGTTATCTGTTAGGGCAATTCGGGAAAAATGACATGTTTGCTTCTGAAATAACTGGGGAAACCCTATGGAATTATGCTTATAACATTATTTTGCGTTGTCATATAAATATTGGCTTGAGATTTGTGTTTTTGGAATGCGGAAATTATGAAAAATTGATTTGTTCATATGAAAATATTGGGTTCAAACCGTTTAGACATAACAACGAAACAGGACACACTTTAATGATAAAAATGATTAGCGCAGATGATTCGCGGGCTTTGGAAATTGCTTAGTATACCGTGGCTTCCATCGACTATGCACATTTAAAGTAAAGTAAGTAATGCAAGTTGGTAAGGAGATTTGCATCGTTTTAACACCGAAAACTAACCCCCCACAATCTCCTTCACCGTTATCACCGAACCACAATCGAAGTAGCCGATCGTATCCTTGTCAGAAATGACCGTCAGCGGCAAAATATCATATAGACGGTGATAAACCGTGAAATTATCACGCTCAAAGCCGGTTACACCGAGTGAGAGCAGATAGTCACCGCCTTGCAGGGTCATCTTTTGGGTAAATGTCACCGACTTTACTGTTCCCGCAGAAACGGTATCAAGGAAAACCCTTTCTGCCATCGTATTAGTCCCGGTTATCTCAGTTCCGCGGCTGTCTTTGATGGTAAAGGCAAATATCGGTGCGGTGATTTCCGCATTTAAACGGACTTTCATCATTATTTGATATTCAGCTCCCTTGATAACCGCACTTACTTTTTCACCTTTTTCATCAAAAATACCATATTCGTCAATTGTCGCTTCATGAGAGCCATAATCGTGCCGTGGCACGGCAGGCCCCTCATATTGCTTGACAAGGACACGCTTGTAAGCGTCAATCATATCCTTGGGACTGCCCTCGTCCAGTTTCACCCCTTGATCCAGCAGCACTACCCGGTCACAGTACTTGGCAATACTGCTGAGGTCATGACTCACGAAAAGGATGGTTTTGCCCATTTCCTTGAAGTCTGCGAACTTTTTGTAACACTTCGCCTGAAAGAAGACATCACCGACTGACAGAGCTTCATCGACTATCAATATTTCGGGTTCAATATTGATTGCCACGGCAAACGCAAGGCGGATAAACATCCCGCTGCTATAGGTCTTGACCGGCTGATGAACATAATCGCCGATATCGGCAAAATCAAGGATGGCAGGAAGCTTTGCGGTAATCTCTTCTTCCTCAAAACCACCCATCATCCCGCTCAAATAGACATTTTCTATCCCGTTATACTCCATGTTGAAGCCGGCTCCCAACTCCAGAAGTGCCGATATTCGTCCATTGACGGTCACTTTGCCGGCAGTCGGGGACAAAACTCCGGTGACTATCTTTAATATCGTTGATTTTCCTGCGCCATTAGCACCGATGACGGCAACCGTCTCTCCCTTTTTTACTTCCAAATCAAAGCATTGCAAAGCATGGTGTTCTTTGAGACGCTTGACTTTGAAACCGATAGCATCAAGCAGGCGATCGGCAGGACGGTTGTAGAGTTTGTAGGTTTTCGTAAGGCCACTCAGGGAAATGGCAATTTCTGCATTTTCCACACTTTTCATGGCAATCCTTTCACAGTACATCGGCAAAATGCGGACGCATCCGCCTAAACAACAATGTCCCGCAGCAAAACAACAGCACTGTCACGACCCAAAAGTATATCGTCGTATAGGTATGTTCAAAAAACCACGTCCTGCCATAGATGGCATTACGGAATCCCAAGACCAGATAATAAACGGGGTTCAGCTTGAAAAGCAACTGCCAACTGCCGGGTATCATGGAAACATCCCAGAGTATCGGGGTAGCCCACATTCCCACCTGTAGCAAGATAGCGATGATTTGCGTCAAATCCTTGAAAAAGACCACCACCGCACTGGTAACATAACCGGCAGCAAGGATAAAAAGGAAAGCACAAACACTATAATAGATAATTTGCAGAGTATATACTGTTGGATAATACCCATAGATTGCTGCCAACACAATCAGGATAACCAAGAAAAAGACGTGAATAAAAGCGGCGGCAATCAGCTTGATGACAGGGAGGATACTGACGTTGAAGACCACTTTTTTGACCAGATAATTGTACTCTATCAGTGCCTGGGTACTGTTCGTGAGTCCCTCATGAAAGAAAAACCAAGGCACGATCCCGCATGTGAGGAACAAAACATAAGGAACTTCGATGCCGCTGGCGAGCAGTTGCGAGCGGGTGTTGAAGACCTTGTCAAAGACTACATAATATACTGCTACGGTGACAATCGGCTGAATTAATGCCCAAATCACCCCCAACGATGACCCCGCATATCTTTTGCGAAAATCATTTTTGGCGAGCTTCCATACCAACCGCCGATTTTGCCATACTTCCCGTGGCAACGTGGCAAAACGACCACGGAAGATGGGGTAAAGCGAGTCCGATATCTTTTTTCGCTCTTTTTGCTTCATGGTAAACCACCCCAGCGCATATCCCGTTCTGAGAGTTTCAACTCTGCTCCCTCGAGAAGTGGCCATTCAATACCGATTTGCGGGTCATCGTAGCTGATACCACCCTCATCATCGGGGAAGTAAAAATCACTGCATTTGTAGAAAAATTCGGCATGGTCAGAGAGAACCAAAAAGCCATGGGCAAATCCTTTCGGCACGAAGAACTGTTTTTTGTTGGCGGCGGAAAGAACCACGCCATGCCATTTCCCATATGTCGGTGAGCTGGGACGGATATCGACAGCAACATCGAAGACCTCACCGCTTATCACCCGTACCAGTTTGTCCTGGGGATGTCTTTTTTGGAAATGTAGTCCCCGCAGAACACCCTTTGTAGACGATGATTGATTATCTTGCACGAAATGAACATCTATACCAATTGCGGCAAAATCACGGACATGATAGGTTTCCATAAAATACCCACGAGCATCGCCCCATACCCTGGGGGTGATGATTTTGAGACCGTCAATATCGCAAGTTTCTACCAAAAATTTGTCCATTTTCACATCCTTTAGAATAAGTAGCTAAGGTTTAAATCGACATTCCCCTCAATGCCATCTATGCTTCCCCTTGAACTATACTGCCACATTTGATAATACCCGCTATAGCGGGGAATGTCACGGTATTCAGCCAACCAGACGATATGCTCATCCAGTCTGCTCATGTCCAGCTGGTTGTAGAGCCAGTTGCGAGCGGCATAAAGACCTGAGAGATAACCGGCACTCCTGACTGTTTCCATGAAAGCACGGCACACCTCGGTGCGAACCTCCACACTCAGATTGTCGGCACGACCACGTCCCCCTGTCCCTGTTCCCTCCGTATCAATAAAAATCGGGAAATCGAGGTGATAACCCTCAACGAGGGCGATTGCCATACTGGCTTCCTCAATCGCTTCAAGGACATTGACTGCTTGAGTGAAGAAATATACGCCCACAGCAATACCCGCCTCTGTTGCTCCACGGATATTAGCAGCAAAGTATGGGTCTTCCACTAATGAACCCGATGTCCAACCCCGATAACCGACCCGGATAATGACAAACTCCACCCCTGCTTCCTTGACCCGGTGCCAATCAATTTCTCGCTGCCATTTGGAGACATCGATACCAAACTGCGCCCCGCTCCATGTTCCCAGCGGTTCAGTAAACTCGCTGCCGTCACGGTCTTCATCAGCCATCCTGACTACCGTGTCTTCGATACTTTCATCTATTTGTGCTTCGGTCAGTATCCGTAAATCACGTTCATTGAGGGCAACATATTCTATCTGTTGCCTGATGGCAATCGTTGCCTCTTCCTGTTGCGTCCGATAACCCGTCAGCGGATTGAGGGAAACGGTCACAACTCCCACATTCATCGGGCGAATATGAATCACGCCACTCTTTTGCCGGTCACGGTACTCGATACCATCGACCATGACGCTCCACTCTTCACCCTTGATATTGCGCCCGAGGATATCCACGATATGGATGCGCAAATCCTTTTCTATTGAACTTAGGACGAGATTGGCAGTCCTACCATAGGTAACGGTTATGTTCGCCGCATCCACGGGAGCAGAGTCAAAAAAGTCCGCATCACGCAAAAACGCCTTGGGGTCTGCGCCGGGCAAAAGTCCGGGGGTGGTGAAACCCGGGTCTGTCTCCGGCGGCAAGCTTGCCACTATCGGCGGCGTTATATCCAGACCCAGACGTTCAGCTACCTCTTGCCAATTAAACGCCACTACTGCTGCGATTACGACAAGTGTTACCATCGTTGCCGTCAATATCGCCAGCTTAATCAATCGGGAATTAGAGTCCATCAGCGACCTCTAGTAAATATTTGCCATACTCGGTTTTATTAAGCGGTGCAGCCAAAGTCAGCAACTCAGCCTTGGTGATAAAACCACGTTTGTAGGCAATCTCTTCAATACAAGAGATATATAGCCCTTGCCGTTTTTGAAATGCCGCCACAAATGTAGCCGCTTCCAGTAAATGGTCATGACTGCCGGTATCAAGCCAAGCAAATCCCCGTCCCAGTACCTCGACCTGCAACTGTCCTCGCCGCAAATATTCATTATTGATACTGGTAATCTCTATTTCCCCCCGTGCTGAGGGTTTGACATTGGCGGCGATATCGACAACGGCATTGTCATAAAAATAAAGACCGGGAACAGCATAATTACTCCGGGGTTCAAGCGGTTTTTCCTCAATCGAAATTGCCTTTTGGTTTTCGTCAAACTCCACCACCCCATATTCGCGGGGGTCACGGACATAATAGCCAAAAATAGTCGCACCGCTATCACGAGCGGCGGCTCTTCTGAGTACCTGGGAAAAGCTCTGTCCGTAGAAAATATTATCACCGAGGATCAGTGCCACGCGCTCGTTTCCGATGAAGTCTGCGCCAATTATAAAGGCATCCGCCAATCCTCGCGGGTGTGTTTGCACGGCATAGGAAAACTTCATCCCCAACTCTTTGCCGTCACCCAACAGTTCCTCAAAAACAGAAATATCACGAGGGGTAGAGATAATGAGAACCTCACGGATATCAGCCAACATGAGGATAGAAAGCGGATAATAAATCATCGGTTTGTCATAAACGGGCATGATTTGCTTGCTAGTGGCTTTGGTAAGGGGATAAAGCCTCGTCCCTGCACCGCCGGCGAGGATAATTCCTTTCATGGAGTTCCTTTCATTTACCATACACCTGTTGATAGTAGTTTTGATATTCGCCGCTCGTCACCCGTTCCATCCAATCAGCATTGGCGAAGTACCAAGCAATCGTGCGGCGGATGCCCTCGGCAAAATAAGTTTGCGGCTCCCAACCCAGTTCTATTTTTATTTTGTCAGGGGCGATGGCATAACGGCGGTCATGTCCTTTACGATCGGTGACATACTCAATTAAGCTCTCATTGATACCGTTTTTGCGTTCATCGTCATCAGGAAGCATTTCTCCCAGAGTATCGAGGATAATTTTTACGATTTCGATGTTTTTCTTTTCATTGTGACCGCCGATATTGTAAGTTTCAAAGAGTTTTCCCTTTTCACAGACTAAATCTATCGCCTGGACATGGTCTTCCACATAAAGCCAATCACGAACATTGAGCCCATCGCCATAAATCGGCAGTTTTTTTCCTTGTAAAGCATTGTTAATCATCAGCGGGATCAGCTTTTCGGGAAACTGATAAGGGCCGTAGTTGTTGGAGCAATTGGTAATATTGGCAGGAAACTGATATGTTTCCATGTATGAGCGTACCAACATGTCAGCCCCTGCTTTGCTTGCGGAATAAGGACTGCGGGGGTCATAGGGCGTGGTCTCATAAAAATATGTGCCTTCCTCCGTCAATGACCCGTAGACTTCATCAGTAGAAACATGAACAAAACGTTTGCCCGGCGGGTATGTGCCATCAGTCATCTCCCATGCCTGTCTGGCGGCATTTAACAAAACAAGTGTCCCCAAGACGTTGGTACGAACGAAAACCTCAGGGTCTATGATACTGCGGTCAACATGGCTCTCTGCAGCGAAATGAACGACAATATCAATGTCATGCTCGGCAAAAATCGCTGTCATCTTTTCCTTGTCACAGATATCAGCATGAACGAACGTATATCCTTGATTATCAGCGATGGCGGTCAGGTTTTCGGGATTGCCGGCATATGTAAGGGCATCGACATTGATAATCCTAATCGCATCCCCATAGCTCGCAAACATATGATGAATATAGTTAGAGCCGATGAATCCGGCTCCGCCGGTCACAAGATAAGTCTTCATGCTCCCTCCTCTAGTATCCCAGATAGCTGATATTGAGGTCTACATTGCCGCTGATACCGTTGACTCGTCCCCGGTCGGTATACTGCCATATATCGTATCTGGTGAAGTTGTAATTGGTTTGCGCCGTGTAATGAGCGAGCCAAATTTTGTATTGGGTCAACTCACGGGTATTGATTTGGGTCTCAAGCCAATGCTTGTTGGAGTAAACTCCTGCTGTGTAGCCAGCATTCTGTACTGTTCGGGCAAAAGCATGGCATATTGCCGTTCTTTCCGAGCGGGAAATACGGTCGCCGCGTCCGCCTGAAGCTTCCACATCGATAAAGATCGGGTAAGTAATCCGAAAACCTCTGACCAAGTTAAGCGCCATTGAAGCTTCTTCGATTGCCTCCCTTTCATTGACTGCCTGACTGTAGATATAGACACCAACCTTGATTCCTGCGGCAATCGCACCTCTGGCATTAGTACGGAAAGTCGGGTCTTCGACTAATACGCCTGTAGCAATCCCTCGATATCCGGCACGAATGATGACGAAATCCACACCCGATGCTTTGACGGCAGGCCAATTGATTGTCCCTTGCCACTTGGAGACATCGATACCGAAGTTGCCGGATCCACGGGCTAATGCACCATCGCTGGCAAAGAAGTATCTTGCTCCCATGATAATATGTTCACCCTTGATGGCATTTCCATTACTGTCAAAGAAAAATCTCTCACCGTCCAAATCCTGCCAACCTGTATAGCGATATACCGGGGTGACGACTTCACGGCGGACGTAAAAGTTCGTCGCTGTTTCAAAATGCCTTGCTTCCGCTTCTACGTGCTTGCCATTTTCCACCACCCAGACACGTTGGTTGCCGGTTCTGGTCATCAGGGGTGCAGTTTCATCTATATTCGGGGGAACTTCTTCCTCTTCCTCTTCTTCTTCCTCTTCCTCTTCTTCCTCTTCTTCCTCTTCCTCTTCTTCCTCGTTATCGCCGTTTCCATTACCGTTATCGCCGTTTCCATTGCCGGGGTCGCCGCCATTACCGGAATCGCCGCCATTGCCGGGGTCATCACCATTGCCGGAGTCACCGCTTCCATTGGCGGGGTCGCCGCCACTTCCACACTCGGAACAATCATTATTTCCGCAGGGGGCTTCATCAGTACAAATGGTTTCTGCCATTACCAGATTGGGACTGTTATTACTGCTCCACCAGTCAGAGAACATCCCGGTGAATCTGCTCCAAAGCCCCGGTGCTGCCGCTGTCACTGTCGCAACCGGTTCGGCAACGGCACTTTTTTCAATACGGTCAAAGACAAACGACCTGTCTTCCCTTATCAGAGTACGGGTTGACTCTATCCATTCCATGGTGTTGGCGGGTCTTTCCTCTTCCTCAGCCACCAGTACCGGGGCGACATCTTCGGCGGCTACATCTATCTCTGACTCCTGTTTGATTTCCGATGCAATGTCTATCGCTTCAAATACCAGTACCCCTTTTACCGTGACCAAAACCGGGTCAGTATCAAAAATATAGTCTTCCAGCTCTTCACTATCTATTATTGTCACATAATAAGTTCCGGGGTCGAGGTCATCTATCTGAATAACTCCCGTCATCTCTTCGTCTTCATAAATAGTACTCTTATCATCGGAAGCCAAAAGCTCAACAGAAAAAGGAGCATTTGTGACCAATCTGCCTGTTGTTTTGCTGATAAACCTGATTCTGAGGTCACGGTAAACAGAAGAGAGTGCCATCGCAACCATGATGGTATCGCCCTCTTCGATTATTTCTACATCATCAAACTGTGCATACTCAGCGGCAAGCCGTCTGGCAACTTCGGCATTGTGGATAGCTAACAAGCCATCCTGTCCGATGATGGTAATCTCACTTGCCTGTCTGCCGATATCTGCCAAAGCATCAAAGCGTTGGTCATTTCCCCGCGGATTCAAAAAGAATGTTAGTGCCATACCACAGACGATTAGAATAATAACACCTGTTATTCCCGCGACATAGTCAAGGGTGGTCAGATTCTTGAAGAAATGGGAAATGCGGTTGCCGATACGCACAAAGAAAGAATCCGCTTCATGCGGGTAATCCTCGTCATAATCATTATCTTCAGCGAAGTAGTCATCTTCAACATAACTGTCTTCATCGGTGAAGCTATCGGTTTCGGCGTAGGTTTCGGCGTAGGTGTTGGTATCGCTTATAGTGTCGGTGTCGTTGCAGTTGTCGGCTTCGCTATCAGTATAAGTCTCTGTTTCAGTTTCACTATAACTGTCTTCTCCGGCGTAGCTGTTACTTTCATCGTATCTATTTTCATATGCCGATGAACCGTCAATCTCCAGTTCTTCGATGATGAAGTCATCAAGCTCATCATACTCATCCGGATAATCGAGTTCATCAATCTGTTCATCCATGTGTATGGCTTGACTGTTTTTTTTGAAATCAGCTTTACGGTTGTTTCTTCTTCTCATCTTCGCACCCCTCCGTCAAACATGCAAATATTCGACTGATTGCTGATTACTGCCATCTGACTTATCCCAAAGAACCCACACCACTCCGATATAGGCATGAAATATCATTATTTACAAGAACCACGATTTTTCACAGTATATCATAATATCGGCACAAATGTAAACGCATGTTATTTAATTATTATTAAGATGCAAGGTTAAAGCATAAGCTCTTACCCCGCTAATTCAAATACCTAAGTGGATTCACCTGCCGCCCATTGATCAAAATCTCGAAATGCAAATGCGGGCCGGTACTAATTCCCGTGTTACCGCTCAGGGCAATGCGTTCACGCTGGGAAACGTGCTGACCGACACTTACCAATATTCTGCTAAGATGGGCGTAGCGGGTTTGCCGTCCATCGGGGTGATCGATATAGACGACATAACCGTAGCCACTACCCCAGCCGGCACGGGAAACCACGCCGCCTGATGAGGCAAAAATCGGCGTTCCTGTCGGCGTTCCCCAGTCAACACCACGGTGATAAGTACTCGCACCCCTGGTGGGAGCGACCCTTGGCCCATATCCTGATGCCAGACGACCGCCCGAAAGCGGCTTGATATATGTCGGCGGTATCCTTGTTCCCCGCTCCACTATCCGGGGAACAGCTTGATAAACAACCTCTTCTTTTAGTATTTCACGTTCATATATTATATCATTGTGAAATGTGGTGATGGCGGCGATATGGCGGACTCCCGCAGATGGCTCTTGTATTGTTCGCATTTGCGTGGTATACCATTCCTCGATGGGAATGTAGATGATGTCCTCGTTGTAATACTCCTCTATGTAACGCTCTTCCTTGCGCACAATCACCAATTCAGGCTCAGGTACCATTATCGTCAACTGATCGCCAATCCGGAGCAGAGAATATTCATTCACCAACGAATCATTCAGCTCGATGATTCTGTCCATTGGAGTATTGGTCTTTAGAGAAATACCGGAAAGCGTATCACCGGAAACTACTTCGTATATCTTTGGTTTCTCATCTTCCTTGGTGATTTCCTCAATCGCATAATCTAGGCTCACTAGCTCGCTTGACGCTAGATAGGCTTCGACCACCCCGACTGTATCTGCGAAATAAATCGCTATCAAACCATTGTCATAATCGGCAAATTCTTTTTCCACCAACGGTTCAGCCGTGGCAAACAAGTGGTCGGTGACATGAGTAAGCCCTGCTTTGATACCCGGTGTACCATTTTCCCCTTCATCCTCTTGCTCCGCCTGTCGCCGCTCAATCCTCGCCGTCAGTACCGACAACTCACGCTCAGAGTCAACTGCCAGAGTTACTTCATAAAGTCGTTCCTCGTCATATTTATCTATCACCGCTTGCAGCATGGCGATGACCTCGTCCTTACTGGCAAGGCTCACAACGAAATCATTGATTTTGACAGTATAGGAGCGGTGCAAGGTCTCACGGACATTTCCCCCCAGTATATTGACCATGCGAGTTAATATAAGTTCCTCGCTGTCGATTTCCTCTTCTTCCAAAAGCTCCCGTTCCCTATATGTCAGCTCACCTTCCACCAAAACCAGCTCATCACTACTAGCTGCCAAATTCCGCCGTGCCTCGCGTAAAAGTGTCGTCACGGAAGCGATGTCATCAGTCGTTCCGACTGCCTGCTCATTGAGGTATACATCATGGACATATAAAGGAGGAGGTAGCTCAGGAGTCACGGCAACCAAAGGGTATGATGGCAGAAAAAAGAGGTTGACAACGATAGCCGCAAGTGCGACCTTGACAAAAGAGAGGCGTATTCTTCCGCTATAACGCGTAATTCTAGCCATAAAAACCCCACACACAAAGTTTGTGTTCCATACTTTTGTTTGTGACCCAAACTTTGTTTGTGTTCCAAGCAACTTGCTTCTTGCTTACACTAGCGATTTTAACACAGTTGTGCTTGTTTCGGCAATCATTTTCACAAATACCCGATCGTGTAATGCGCTTCATCGTGACGGTCTATTTCCATAATGATAAAAGAGGGACGAAAACAGCTCTGGCGCGGAAACTCCAGGCTACCCGGATTTAGGAGGACGAGCTGAGGGGAGATTTCGATCAAGGGACGGTGCGTATGCCCACACATCACGATATCCATATTGCGGCGGATGGCTTCATGACTGATGGTTTTGCTATTCATGGAAATCATATGGCGATGCCCATGGACGAGCCAAACACGGTAACGTCCAATCATAAACTCTTCTTCGGGCAAAAGCGACGAGGAACGCCGTAATGAATAATAGTCATTGTTTCCGCTGACAATTTCATACGGACAGTTAGCGACCTCAATCAAGGATTCCTCGCTCCCCTCGGCATCGCCGCAATGAATCAACAAGTCAATGGGAGCGACTTTTTTATATACCTTGATGAAATTGTTGACACGGCGATGATTATCGCTCACTATCAGTATTTTCAATCTTGCTCCTATGCCAAGGCGGTCATACTATGCGAAGATTCCCGTTTCATCCAGTTTCTCCCGCAACATCCGCAGGGCTTTTCCCCGATGGCTAATCTTGTTCTTTTCTTCCGGCAATAGTGCCGCTGAGGTCAATCCATGTTCAGGCAGGAAAAATATCGGGTCATAACCGAAACCATTATCACCACTCTCACGATAATCTATCAACCCCTCCATCGTCCCCTCGCAGGTAATCAACTCCCCGCTCGGCAAGATGGCAGCAATCGCACAGACGAAGCGGGCGGTGCGTTCCTCTTCAGGTACACCTTTAAGGCGATCGATTAACGAGGCATTTTTTACCCTATATGATGTATCGACACCCAAATACCGTGCTGAATAAACACCCGGCTCTCCATCCAGATAATCAATGGCAAGCCCTGAATCATCAGCCACGACCAATGCCTCAGGAATGACAGCATGGACTGCCTTTGCTTTGATTATCGCATTTTCCACAAAAGTCACCCCTGTTTCCTCGATATCCATGTCTATCCCCGCTTCCTTCATCGAATAGACGCGGACAGGGAAGTCAACCATGATTTCCTTTATTTCTGCATATTTGTCAGCATTGTTGGTAGCAAAGACCAGTTTAACCATAAAACCTCCGTGGGGGTGGGGGGTGCGATGTATAGTATTTACTCAAACTCATATGCTTTCATAATAGCGTTGAAGATTCCTGCGGCGGCCTTCTCCAGATAGTCCTCCCGTTGGAGCAAAATCGCTTCTTGAGCGTTGGTCAGATAACCAATCCGGATGGCTGCTGCCGGGACAGCGGCATTGGCAATGACATAATCACCCGATGTCGCCGGTTTGAGACCCACAGCATTGCCGATGATACTAAGCACAACCTCCCGCTCGAGGATATTCGCCAAGTCGATACTGCCGAAGCGGGGAATGAAGAATGTACTGTTATAAACCGTCGTCGTGCCATAAAGCAGACTGTCATTATCAGCATCACACTCGATCCGAATCAACATATCTGCCTTGGTACTATTGGCAATCCTTACCCGTCGCTGTTCATCGACATTATTGTCAAAAAGTCGGGTATAATAAACCTTGATATCAGTTTCATCAAGCAGTTCCTTTAACCTCACAGCAACAGCAAGAGTGACATCCTTTTCATTTACGCCATTGGCGACGATGCCATATTCACTGCCGCCATGTGCCGGGTCAATGACGATGATTTTTTCATTGAGCATCCGTGGCGGGACTAGTTCAATATAGATATAGCCATTTTCCATGATACTGACACATTCATAGATATCATCGAGGACAAAGTTGAGAGTTACCCCGCCTGTACCCACCGTGTATGACCCCGAGAGGATGCCGTCACGGTTGCCGCTGATAACAGTATTAGCGAAGAAATCAGCATCGACACCAGCGATGACTATCCGCAGTTCCTCACTCATATAGTGGTTTTCAATCGCAACTGCTTGGACAAGTGTTCCCGGCGGTACGGGAACTGCCAAATGCCCGGTGGCAATCCCACCTGACTCGAAACGCAGGGCTTCCACGCTTTCATTATCGTTGTCTATAATACCTCTGGCATCTATCTCCGGTATCCATATCACATCACTGCCTTGTTCATTCGTATGTGGTTGACCGTCTTCGTTATTTGCGGGGGGGTTTGACAGAGCGAGGGGATCGTCAACAAGCAGCGTTTGCCCTTCATCATAGCGGCTCACCGCCAGCAAGGGACGGTTTTCTATAGCAAAAACTACCACCGCCATCACGGCAATAGCAAAAGCAAATGACAATATGCCTGTTCTCTTCATCAGCTCCATAATTATTACTTCGTCCGTCTCGGTTTGCTTCCGGCAAATTGCAAAAAGTAGGTCTTTATCATACCATTATAAATCTTGCGGTTCTTCGTCGCTAAGATACCGATATCACGTTCCGCATCCTGATAAGCACTAATCATATAGAGCGACCATGCGTCAAGTGCCTGAAACCGCTCACCCAACATTTTGTAAATATACTGTAAATCATCATCCATACGCTCGCCGTATGGGGGATTGGTGATGATGAACCCGTACTTCTTCGCATGACTCAGTTCGCTTACGTTTCGCTGTTGGAAATGAATCATATCCCCGACTCCCGCCAGACGTGCATTCGCTCGTGCCGCCGTTACGATACTGTCATCTAGGTCATATCCTTGGATATCGACTTCGATATCATGATTGATTTCTTCTTCTGCTTCGCTGCGGATTTCCTGCCATTCCTTGCTTGCAATCAAATGTTGCCACGATTCAGCCAGGAATGAACGCCTGAGTCCCGGTGCTATCCCGGCGGCAATCATTGCCGCTTCAATTGGAAATGTACCGCTACCGCAAAAAGGGTCGATGAGAATCCGCTCTTTTTTCCACGGTGTCAGCATGATAAGTGCCGCTGCCAGATTTTCGGCTATCGGTGCTTTTGCCGCCAACTTTCGGTATCCACGTTTGTGAAGCGACTCGCCACTCGTATCCAGGGCAATCGTCACCATGTCTTTCATTATAAAGACACGTAAAGGAAACAAAGCCCCGTCTTCACGAAACCATTCGACATGATAACGCTCTTTTAACTGCTCAACGATTGCTTTTTTGACAATAGACTGAATATCCGAGGGGCTATATAGCTTACTCTTCACACTGGCGGCTTTGGTAACATGGAAGCGTCCGTCAACAGGGATGTATTCATCCCATGCTACCGCTTTCGTTCCTTGGAAAAGTTCTTCAAAAGTCTCGGCAGGAAAACTGGCGATACGAATTAAGACTCGTTCGCCAGTCCGTAAGCAGATATTAGCGCGGCAAACCGCCTCGCCGTCTCCAACAAATGTGACACGACCGTCATTTACCTCAGTCACGTCATATCCTAAATCATCTATTTCTCTTCTCAATACCGCTTCAACACCGAAGTGGCAAGGTACAATCAAATCAATTTTGTTCATCTAAAATGGTTTCTAACCCTTAACTGCACCAGCCGCCACACCCTTGGTGATTTGCTTCCTGAAGATGATGTAAAACAACAGGATGGGAATAATCGATATCGAAAGCGAGGTAAAAAGCCGCCCATAATCAGAACCTAATGAACCTGAAAACCTGCCCACGGCAGCGGGTATCGACTTGAACCTATCCCCGGCGGTCAAAATATTCATCAATATAAACTCATTCCACGTTCCGATAAAAGAGATAATCGCAATCGTCACCGATACAGGGATACACATCGGGAAAACGATGCTGACAAAGGTTTTGATATAACCGGCACCGTCTATCCGCGCCGCTTCTATCAATTCATCAGGAACACCATTTCTGATAAAGTCGGTACACAGATATATCGCCATTGGCAATCCCAAGGCAATATAAGGAATCAAAATACCCAATCTGGTGTTAAATAACCCTGCTGAAAATATCATCACGAAAAGCGGAATCAAGATTGATTGAATCGTGAGCAGGATACCGACAATGAAAAGTCCAAACAAGACCTTGGTAATCGGGAAATCAATCTTTGCAAAAGCATAGCCTGCCATGTTCGCCAGTATAACCACTACAATTACCGTAATAATCGAGTAATACACACTATTATAAAAGAACGTGTTAAAATTCAGATTATTCCACACAATATCATAGTTGAGGGTAAACCAGTTCGTGGGAAGCGATAGCTTACTGCCGGTCATATAATCCTGATTCGTCTTGAATGACTGGATAAAGAGCCAGACAATTGGATATATCGTCATTACCGTAAATAGAACCATTATCAAGTACATTATGATTGTACTGCCATACTTAATCACATTTTTCATTTGCCATACCCTCCATGTCTATCAAAGAGTTTCGCCGCCCACCGTACTACCACAATTAGGATAATACTGATAATGACCATGACTGTTGAAATGGCATTAGCCAAAGGATAATTGGGAGCACCGCTGAATGCCGACAGATACATGAAAAGTGAAAGTACCCGTGTTTGGCCGGCAGGGCCGCCGTTGGTCATCGCATAGATGAGGTCAAATGTCTTGAGTGAACCGGATATAGCAAGAATCGCACAAGTGACAATCTCACTGGTCATCGCCGGCAAAACGATATGCCGCAGTACTCTCGGTTCATTTGCGCCATCAATGCGGGCTGCTTCAAGGATAGCAGGATCAATCCTTTGCATATGGGCAAGGAAAATAATCATATAAAAACCCGTAAACATCCAGAGGATAACGAACAAGACCGGAAGCATCGGGTTGGAATGCAGGGTGAACTGGATATCAGGATTGAAGAAACGTGCTACTTCCCAATATAGGGAGCGAGGATTGATTATCATTGCGTTGAAGAGAACACCAATGATAATGGGGGAAATGACATAGGGCAGGAATATCATTGACTGGAAAAAACCGCGTCCGCGCTTGATTAGTTTTTGATTCAGGATATAAGCGAGGATAAAACCGAGGGGAATTTGTCCAAAAACAGATACGCCGACAATCAACAAGTTATTGCGTAGTGATGTGTAAAAACTGCGGGTTGGTTCTGTAAACATCCAACGGTAACTGGTGAAACCAACGACTTCAATATCGGGATTGCCAAATATCAGACCGCCATTGTAGTTCGTAAGACTTAGAATTACCGAGAAGATAGTGGGGAACGCTACGACTGCAAGATAAACAACCAGAGCCGGTAAAACCAATAACGCATATGATAATTTCTTCTGCGTTTTCATAGTCATGTGCATATAATTTCCTCCGTCTGCGCTATGCAGAATCGTGATAACGGTATGACGGTACGATGCCATACAGCACCGTACCGTTTGATAATACATACCATATAGTTATAGCTTGACCAAATATGTGTTTAGTTGTAGTAAAACTTACGAAGTAAGTCTTACTGTGTGGCCTGCCATGCTTCAAAAGCAGCCTGGATTATTTCTGCTACTGCTTCCGGGGTGGTGATGCCAAGCCCAAGGGCTTGAAGCTGTTCGTTGAGAGGCTCATAAACCGTGCTTGCAAACGCACCGTCAACAACGACCGTGGCGACATCATATTTTGCACCAAGACCTGCCAATGAAACCTGTAGCGGCTCCAGAGGAAGTGCTCCATAATCAATACCAACGATAGATGGAGTGGAGATACCACCGGTACGAAGCCTAAATGTCTGGACTTCGAGACCAACAAGCCATTTTACCAATGTCCATGCTGCTTCCAGCTCAGGTGAGCCGTCGGCGAGATTGGCATTGATACCCCAACCGGTACCAAGTACTGCTGAGTTGGTGCGCCCTGGGATTGCTACGCCGGGAAGATCGATTTCCGGGAATACACCGATGACGAAGTTGTCTTGGCGATCAGGTGAAATAAGGGCTTCGCCTGTGGTTGAGTCAGTAAGGAAAGCACCGACACGCCAGTCACCGTCAATGTAGTATGCTCCGGTATTGGTAGCAAAGAGACCGGGGCCTTCGCCATAGTCTATGGCAAGGGATGAAGCAGGGATAACACCATCTTCATACATCTGCTGTACGAACGCCAGTGAAGCGATGAAAGCAGGGTCGGTGAAGTTGGTTTCGCCGTTCAGAACTCTCTCATGCCAGCCATCGCCCATGAAACGACCGACGATTAAGGAATAAAGACATGACTGCATAACCCATGAAGCCATATTGGGCATGATGACCGTGTCATATCCTGCATCGCGGAGGACGGGAACCTGAGCTACCATTTCTGAATAGGTAGTTGCAGGGGTAAGACCTACAGCATTGAGTACTTCGAGATTGGCAATGAACATATTGGTTGCCGTTACGCCCTGAGGAATAATTCCTTGGTATCCGGCGATTTGCTGACTGGGATCGGTTGCAAGGGCAATATACTTGGATGCCAATCCATCGCGATTGATAAGCGGAGTCAGATCCTTGAGAAGTCCTTGACTATGAAGAGTGGTTGAGCGTCCTGACGGCCATGCATACATTACATCAGGCAGGGCACCGGCAGCGGCATAAGCATTCACCGAGTCATGGAATGACTCTTCAAACTCATCTTCTCTGATAATTTTGATATTGGGGTTGGCTGCTTCAAAAGCTTCCCAAATCACTGACTGCTCTTCGAGCGCGCCAGCTGCTGACATGTCATAATAATTGAGAACGCGAAGCTCAACTACTTCCGTAATCGCCACGGGGTCATCAGATCCACCCGTAGATCCACCCGTAGTTCCACCGGAAGTTCCGCCGTTACTATCGCTGTCGCAACCCGCCAGTAATGTGGCGACCATGACTGCTGCCAGTAAAACGCTTAATAACTTTTTCATCATCAAATCCTCCTTATGATGTTAGGAATAATACATTACCTGTATAGTATATTCCTGTCATCGGCAGATGTCAAGCGTAAAAACGTGAAATTGTAAAATTTTTTCCCAATATGTGAACAAGCTGTGAACGTGATGTAAAATTATTGTGAACAAAAACGGCTTTTGTGATGAAAGTTAGGTCAATAACCATGTCGCTGCTGATCAAGTTGATGACCAAAATAGCTGTTGCTTTCCGACGCCATGTCCTTTATACTTTTTGTAAGGGTTTTCTCTCCTTTCTTAGGACAGTATCATTGTGTATTCATACAGATTGAGGTAAAAATGGAAGTTCATCTAAGTCAATTGATTGAAAAAATAAAGGCAGAGGGAATCGAGACTGCCAAAGCCGAGGCGGCGGCCATCACCGATGCCGCTCATGTCGAAGCCGAAAAAATCCTGACTGCCGCCAAAGGTGAAGCCGATACCATCGTCCGCAATGCTCGCCAGATGGCGGTACATAGCGAAAAAGCGGGAACGGCGGCGATTACCCATGCTTCACGCAATCTCCTTATTTCATTCAAAAACTCTGTCCAGGATATGCTTGACAAGTTGATTGCCGACCGTGTCAGCGAGGTTTATGGGATAGATGTCGTCAGGGAAGTCCTACCGCAGTTGATCAAAAACTGGAATACCGCTGATGATGAGGGGCTTTCGGTCTTGATCGCCGCAGAAGACTGGGCGAAACTCGATGATTATTTCTACCGGGAACTGTATGCCTCCATGAAAGAAGGAGTCGTCATCAAGCCCGCCGCCAATATTGAGCATGGCTTCCACATCGTCGAAAGAGATGGGGCGGCTTTTTACGATTTTTCCGCCGCCGCCGTCGCAGAAATGCTGAGTGCGTACCTCACTCCTGCCTTGACGGAGATGTTAAAAAAACCGGAGGGAGAATAATTTGCGTTCCCATAACTATTATTATTTCGTCGCTACCCTCCAGTCGCTTGAATACGGCGGCTTAGTGCCGATGGAACAAAGTGCGTTTATCCAACTGTGCCAGAAATACCTGACCAAAAAAGATGCCGACTTTCTTTGCTTTTGTCAGTTTGATGCCAAAATTACCGCCGAGTTGTTGAAAGAGGCAGCCGGCAGTGATTTCATTCAACGTTTTTTGCTGTGGGAGCGTGACTTAGCTTTGAGTCTGACATATCACCGCACGCAGAAGCTCGGGCGTTCCCAAGAAGATGAAATGCCGCTACCAGCTATTGCTGCGGAAATCACCGAAGCCGCCCAAAATGCCGTATATACCGACAATCCCCGCCTAGCGATGATTTCCCTCGATACACTACGCTGGCAAATGCTCGATTCGTTGATTGCCACCCATGATTTCTTCGGGGTAAGCAATGTTTATGCATATTTGTTGAAACTCATCTTAATGGAGCGGCTCGGCAAGTTTGACAAGGAACTGGGCGCAAAAATGTACCGTGAAAGTTATGGCTTCGTGATGGGCGGCAGTGCCTGATAGCGGCAATCTCGCACAAGGAAATATTTAACTTGGGTATCACGCTAAGCTTTACCAGATTCAGGAGATTAAAATGGGCAAAACGACAGGAAAAGTCGCCGCCGTCAATGGCAACATGGTTGTAGTTGAGTTCGATGGTGCGGTAATGATGAACGAAGTCGCCTATATCGAAACCGAGGGCAAGCGGCTCAAAAGCGAGATTATCCGTATCAGGGGAAATCGCTGTTCGATGCAGGTATTTGAGATAACCACCGGGATTATGGTCGGTGATAATGTTGATTTCACCGGGGAAATGCTGGCAATTGAGGTCGGCCCCGGTCTGTTGGCGCAAATCTACGATGGTTTGCAAAACCCCCTCCCCCGTCTGGCGGAAAAATGCGGTTTCTTCCTCGAACGCGGCGAATATCTTGAACCGCTGCCACGGGATCAAAAGTGGGATTTCACACCCAAGGTAGCCATTGGCGCTGAGGTTAGCGGCGGTGATGCTGTCGGGAGTGTTCCCGAGGGCATCTTTGACCACCTGATTATGGTTCCTTTTCATCTTACCCGCACATACACCGTCAAAAGCATTGCTTCCGAGGGTGCATATACCAATCAAGAGGTTATCGCCGTTCTTGTTGATGGCAAAGGCGATGAATACGACATCTTTCTCTCATTCACTTGGCCGGTCAAACGGGCGGTGATGAGTTATGAAGAACGCTTACTTCCCTATGAACCGATGGTAACGCAGTACCGGATTATTGATACGTTTTTTTCTGTTGCCAAAGGCGGAACATTTTGTGTTCCCGGACCTTTCGGAGCGGGTAAAACCGTTATCCAACAGACTATTAGCCAAAATGCCGATGTCGATATTGTCATCTTTGCCGCTTGCGGTGAAAGGGCGGGGGAGGTAGTGGAAACCCTAAAGGAGTTCCCGCAGCTCATTGACCCTGCTACGGGGAGGTCGCTGATGGAACGGACGATCATCATCTGTAATACCTCTTCAATGCCTGTCGCTGCTCGTGAAGCTTCCTTATACACAGCTGTAACCATCGCTGAGTATTATCGACAAATGGGGCTTCATGTCCTCTTGCTCGCCGATTCTACCAGTCGTTGGGCGCAAGCCCTCAGGGAAATGTCGGGGCGTTTGGAAGAAATCCCCGGCGAGGAGGCTTTCCCCGCATATCTGGAATCAACGATTGCCGGATTTTATGAAAGAGCGGGATTGGTGCGGATGAAAAATGGCAGCGAGGGTTCTGTCACCATCGGTGGTACTGTCAGCCCTGCCGGCGGCAACCTCGAAGAGCCTGTCACTCAGGCTACCCTCAAAGTCGTGGGGGCATTCCACGGTCTGAGTCGTGAGCGTTCCGCTGCCCGCAAGTATCCCGCCATCCACCCCCTTGATTCATGGACTAAGTACCAAGGTATCATCGCCAAGGACCAAGTGGACTATGCGATGGGTTTTCTCGTCCGTGGTACAGAAATCGAACAAATGATGAGGGTCGTCGGCGAGGAGGGTACCGGTCTTTCCGACTTTATCATTTACCTCAAGGGAAACTTCGTCGATGCCGTCTATATGCAGCAAGATACATACGAAGCGGCGGACAAATCAGTCAAACCCGAACGGCAAAAACATGTTCTTGATTTGGTTATTTCTGTCCTGCGGGCAAATCTGGACTTTGATGACATGGAAGAAGCACGTTCGTGGTTTGCTACTTTGGGGCGGATGGTGATTGATTATAACTACACCCCTTGGCAGTCAAAAGAGTGCCGTGCTTTGGAAAAACAGATACTGGATGTGATAGAGGCAAAAATATGAAGAAAATTTATAGCAAAATAGAATCTATCGTCGGCAATGTCATCACCGTTCGGGCTACAGGGGTCAGATACGGTGAGCTGGCGCAAATCGAAACCGGCTTCGGGACATCGCTGGCGGAGGTCAACCGCCTCGACGGCGACATGGTCTCACTTCAGGTTTTTATTGGCGGGCGAGGGATATCAACCGACAACAATGTCATGTTCCTTGGACATACGATGCGGGTTTCCTTTTCTGATGATATACTCGGACGGGTTTTTACCGGCTCGGCAGCTCCCCGTGATAACGGACCCGCTTTGCTGCAACATATGATTCCCATCGGCGGTCCCTCAGTCAATCCGGCACGGCGTATTATTCCCCGGCGGATGATACGGACGGGAATTCCGATGATTGACTTGTTCAACTCATTGGTGGTCTCCCAGAAACTGCCGATTTTTTCCATATATGGCGAACCTTACAATCAGTTGTTGGCGAGAATTGCGATGCAAGCCGAAGTAGATGTAATCGTTTTCGGCGGCATGGGGCTCAAATTCGATGATTATCTCTTCTTCAAAAATACCTTGGAGACCGGGGCAGCTTTCCACAAATCGGTCATGTTCATTCATACTGCTGCTGACCCGACCGTCGAATGTCTGATGATTCCCGACATGGCTCTTGCCGTTGCTGAACAATTTGCCCTGCAAAATAAGGATGTACTGGTACTGCTCAACGATATGACCAGTTTTGCCGATGCGATGAAAGAAATTGCCATTTCCCAAGAGCAAGTACCGAGTAACCGCGGCTATCCCGGCGACTTATACAGCCAACTGGCGGCACGTTATGAAAAAGCCGTCGATTTCGAGACCGCAGGTTCGATTACTGTGTTGGGAGTCACGACCATGCCCGGCGATGATGTCACCCATCCCATCCCTGACAATACCGGATATATCACCGAGGGACAGTACTATCTGCGTGGCGGCAGAATCGACCCGTTCGGTTCGCTCTCACGCCTCAAACAGCAAGTGAACGGCAAGACCCGCAAAGACCATCGGGCTTTGATGGATGCGATGATACGGCTTTATTCATCATATAAAGAAACAATGGAAAAGAAGTCAATGGGCTTTCATATGAGCAGTTGGGACGAGAAACTGTTGATTTACGGAGAACACTTCGAGCGGGAAATGATGGATTTGTCAGTCAATATCGCTTTGGAAGAAGCCCTTGACCTGGGTTGGTGGATACTGGCAAAGTGCTTCACCAAAGATGAAAGCGGACTGCGGACAGAGTTAATCAACGAATTTTGGCCTGCATAACACCTGTTATTTTTGGAAAGCAGTAATGGACAAAATTAAACTGACCAAAAATGAACACAAGAAGCAAAAGGATGACCTCAAACGCTTTGAGCGGTATTTGCCGACACTTTTTCTCAAAAAACAGCAAATCCAAGCGGAAATCCGCGGGGTGGAAAACCGTGCTGATGAACTGGCGGCACGCAGAGAAGAAATCACCGCCAATTTTGCGGACTGGATCGGAGTCTTCGTGGACGAGGGTGTTTTTTCACCGGACATTTTGCGGATTAAACAGCTGATGACTACGATTGACAATATCGCCGGAGTCGATGTTCCCGTCTTTGTCGATATCGAATTTGAAGTGGCAGAATATGACCTTGATGAGAAACCTTTGTGGCTTGATTATGCCATCGAATACATGAAAGCAGAAATAATGCTGGAAATGGAACTCAAATGGGTACGTGAACAAGAGCGTTTGCTGCGAAATGAGCTGCGTGTCACCACCCAACGGGTCAATCTTTTTGAAAAAGTGAAGATTCCCGAAGCCAAAGCCAATATCAAAAAAATCGCCGTCTATCTGGGCGATCAACAAGCCGCTGCTGTTGTCAGGGGCAAAATAGCCAAGCGGGGGATGGAGAATACCGGGTAATGATAGCACCGATGAAAAAAATCGCCGTTTTTGCGATGAACAAGGATAAAGAAGCTGCTCTAACCCATATTCGGGCGTTGGGGACGCTTCATTTGGAGAGCAAATCAGTAACTTCACCGACTCTTTATGACTTGTTAAACCGAATCCGCATCATTGAAAAGGCGGAGTCGATTCTGAATGGTTTTGCGCAAAAAACAAAAAGAAAGACTGACGATTTAGCAACCCTGGCAGGTATGAGTTTTGCTGATGATGAAATTAACTTCGTAGATTATATAGTTTCACAAATGGAAACGCTTAGTCAGCTAAAAGAAGAAACGCTGATATTGCAAAATGAACAAAAGCGTATCGAAAAATGGGGCGACTTCGACCCCGAGGAGCTTAGACAACTTAGTAAATATGGGATAAGCACCTATCTTTACGATATTTCTTTTGATGCCTATGAGCGAAATACTGCTGATATCCCTGTCATTATTCTGGCAAGAGACAGTCGTAACCGTACTGTTCGCCTGATTGCTCTAGAGGAGATACCGAACCTCAAAGCCACACCACTGCCGAGTAAATCATTGGCAAGTGTCAACGACGATATCAACCGCAACACCGACAAGATGAACGCCATCAAAGCTGAACTTACTGCCGCTTCCAGTGAAAAGGAACGACTAACTGTAGAAAAGCTGACTGTCAACGCCCAAATTGAGTTTGAAATCGCCGGTGGTGGCATGGAGATGGTCGGCGATGATAACCTTGCGGTTGCTTATTTGTCAGGATATATCCCGGCGGCAGACTTGGATGCGCTGGTCGAAACAGCAGCGGTGAATCACTGGGCTCTTAGTGCCGCTGACCCTAGCGAAGGTGACATGGCAGTACCGACGAAGCTAGTTAACAACCGCTTTTCCGTGCTTGCCCGCCCGATACTTTCATTCCTTGACGTAATCCCCGGATATTGGGAAACGGATGTTTCAGCGTTTTTTGTAGTTTTCTTGGCACTTTTCTTCGGCGTGATTTTCGGCGATGCCGGATATGGTGTCGTTTTGCTGATGATTGCCATCCCGTTTTGCTTCAAAATGAAAGCCAAGGGAGTCCCTGTTTTTCTCAAATTCATGGTGCTGATGGGAGGCTCGACTGTCATCTGGGGGATAGTCTCAGGTACTTGGTTCGGTCTCGACCCCGCTGTTTTGCCGCCTTTTCTCGCCAATATCAGCGTCCCCTTGATTACGGGGATTTCTGCCGAGGCAGGGTGGCTTGAAGCTTACAATGAAACTAACTACTGGATCCGCTCAGGCTTGGTGAAACCACAGCCATCACTCACCGCCCATGCGGCAGCAAACGAAGTCAACTTACAGCTCTTTTGCTTTACTGTCGCCCTGATTCATCTTAGTCTTGCTCACATTGAGAGATTTATTTTTGCTATCAAGAACCGTTCACTCAGATTCCTTGCTTCGATTGGCAGATTGGCGATGGTGGTCTCAATGTACTTCATCGTCCTGGCAATGATTGTTTACAAAACCGGATTTGCGGGCATCACTACATGGCAGATATATTTGCTCGGCAGTGGTTTTTTACTCTTTTTCATCTTTGACAACCACAAAGGGAGTGTCGCCGCCTCCCTCAAAACCGGGAGCATGGATTTAATTTCGATGATACTCAAAGTCACCGGCTCTTTCGCCGATATCATGTCTTATATCAGGTTATGGGCGATGATACTCGCGGGTACGTCGGTTGCCGCCACTATCAACGGTTTTGCGATGCCGATGCTCGGAAATATTACCCTGCTTTTGGTCGGGGTAATCATCTTTGTCTTCGGGCATGTATTCAATATGGTACTCAATGCTATGTCTTTTCTTGTCCACGGCGTAAGACTCAACACCCTGGAATTTTGCAGTCATGTAGGTGTCGATTGGACGGGAACAGAATACGCACCGTTTAAGAATGGTACTCCATTTAATAATGGTACTCCATTTATAAGTGCCAAAGAGCAAAGTGCATAGGGAACGATAAATAAGAACAAGAACGATATCAACCAAATAGGTAAAGGAGGTCGGGTTATGGATTGGCAAACGATGGGGAACTTTGCAATAGCGACAACAATGGGGGTATCTGCCATTGGCGTGGTCTATGGCATGTATATTTCGGCAGTTACCGCAATCGGGGCGGCTAAACGGCGTTTCAAGGAAAACAAACGCGCACCGATGATGATGCTTACTTTTATCGGTTTCCCGCTAACAGAGTTGATTTACGGCTATATCGTCATGCAACAGATGCTGGCAGTCGAGGTGACAGCAGCCAATGCTGCCAGATTTGTGGCTTTTGCCCTGTTAGCAGGATTTATCATGTGCTTTGTCGGAATACTGCAAGGCAAAATCGGGGCGGCGGCATGTGACGCACTTTGTGAAACCGATCAAGGAGTGGCACTTTATATCGCCGGACTGGGTATCACCGAAACCGTGGCACTTTTTGCTATGGTATTCACGATTACCAGTTTTTAGCTGAAAGCGAAGTTGAAAGGTTTATTAGGGGTGTTGTTTTATTTACATATTTTAAATTAAGGAAAAGGAGCAATCTTATGAAGTACGGACATTTTGACGATGCAAACAAGGAGTATGTTATCACGACTCCGAAAACACCGCTACCTTGGATTAACTACCTCGGTTGCAATGAGTTCTTTAGCCTGATTTCCAATACCTGCGGCGGCTACAGTTTCTATAAGGATGCCAAGTTGCTGCGCCTCACCCGTTATCGTTACAACAATGTACCGATTGATTCAAACGGCAAATATATATACATCAAAGATGGTGACACTATCTGGAATCCCGGTTGGCAACCGACCCAGACTGAGCTAGACAGCTATGAGTGCCGTCATGGTATCGGTTACAGTCGTTTCCGCAGTATGAAGAACGAAATCGCCGCCTCAGTCCTCTCTTTCGTACCGCTTCACGATAACTGCGAAATCACCCAACTTCAAATCACTAATAAATCCGCTTCCACCCGGCAGATTTCCCTCTTTTCCTATGTGGAGTGGTGTCTCTGGAATGCTGATGATGACATGAAAAACTTCCAGCGCAACCTTAGTATCGGTGAAGTTGAGGTTGAGGATTCGGCGATTTATCACAAGACCGAATACCGTGAACGACGCAACCATTACAGCGTTTTCGCCGTAAATACCCCCATTAGCGCATTTGAGACCATCCGAGATGAGTTCCTTGGTGCATATCGTCCCCCTGCTCGTCCTCAGGCAGTGGAAAATGGCAAATTGGAAAACAATCTCGCCAGCGGATGGTCGCCGATTGCTTCCCATCAAATCGACCTAACCCTTGCTCCCGGCGAGACCAAATCGCTGATATTCGTCCTCGGTTATATCGAAAATGCCCTTGCTGACAAGTGGGACTCCCTCGCAGTCATCAACAAGGACAAAGCCAAGGCGATGCTCGCCCGTTATCAAAGTGATGCCGATGTTGAAAAGGCATTTGCCGTCCTCAGCGATTACTGGCGTGAACTATTGGCGAAATACCATGTCCGCTCTAGTGATGACAAGGTTGACCGCATGGTTAATATCTGGAATCAATATCAATGTATGGTAACATTCAATATGTCACGTTCGGCTTCGTATTATGAGTCAGGTATCGGCAGGGGCATGGGTTTTCGTGATTCATGTCAGGACTTGCTTGGTTTCGTCCATTTGATTCCCGACCGTGCCAGGGAAAGGATTATCGACATTGCCTCGACCCAGTTTGAAAACGGCAGTGCCTACCATCAGTATCAACCGCTAACGAAGCGAGGTAATTCCGATGCGGGAAGCGGCTTCAATGATGACCCGCTTTGGCTCATTGCCGGGACTAATGCATATGTCCGTGAGACAGGCGATGTGTCGATACTGGCGGAAATGGTACCTTTTGACAATGATGAAACCAAAGCCGCACCGCTGATGGAACATCTCAAACGCTCACTCAATTACACTATCAACAACAAGGGGCCACATGGCTTGCCGTTGATTGGTCGTGCTGACTGGAATGATTGCCTCAATCTCAATTGCTTCTCTGAACACCCCGGCGAGTCTTTCCAGACCTACGGCACCAGCGAAGGGGTCGTGGCAGAATCGGTCTTCATTGCGGGAATGTTCGTCCGCTACGGTGAGGAATATGCGGAGTTATGTGAACTTCTCGGCGATACTGCCGAAGCCGCCCGTGCTCGTGCGGAAGTCGAGATTATGCACCAAACCATCCTCGAACACGGTTGGGATGGCGAATGGTTTCTCCGTGCCTATGATGCACACGGCAACAAAGTAGGGTCAAAAGAATGTGACGAGGGACAGATTTTTATTGAACCCCAAGGCTTTTGTTCCTTTGCAGGGGTCGGTCTCGCTGAGGGAATGGCGGAAAAAGCACTTGATTCCGTACATAAACATCTGGACACCGACTATGGTATCGTCCTTCAGCAACCTGCCTACACTCGCTATCACCTTGAACTGGGCGAGATTACCTCATACCCACCCGGATACAAGGAAAATGCGGGTATTTTCTGTCACAACAACCCATGGGTATCCATCGCCGAAACAGTAATCGGGCGTGGCGACCGTGCTTTTTCGATATATAGAAAGACTTGTCCCGCTTACCTTGAGGATATCAGTGATGTACATCGTACTGAGCCTTATGTCTATTCACAAATGATTGCCGGGCGTGATGCCAAATATCACGGCGAGGCAAAAAACAGTTGGCTGACAGGAACGGCGGCATGGACATTCGTGAATATCTCACAGTACATCCTCGGTATCCGTCCCACTCATGGCGGTTTGCAAATCGACCCCTGCCTGCCGCAAGGTTTTGGCGACTACACCGTAACCCGCCGTTTCCGTGAGGGACTTTACCATATTAGCGTCCAAACCAAGGGGAATTCCCCCGGACAACTGACGGTAGATGGCGTAGCTGTCACCGGGAATGTCGTACCGTACGAAAAAGGGAAAGCGGAATATAACGTCGTTTATGTGATGTAAGGAAGATGTGATTGATGTGATTGATAAAGAAGAAGTGAATACCATGGATTGGTATTCACTTCTTTTTTGTTCACCTCATAATTGCTACACTACTCCGTATATGGAGTATCCAAGTCCTCTTTCGTTATATCCTTTTCCTTGTGGAACACATCATAAAGAATCGGGACGATGAAAAGCGTCATTGCCGTAGCATACAGCAAGCCACCGATCGTTGCTACTGCCATCGGCTGCATCATTTCCGTACCTTCACCCATACCCAACGCCAAGACACTCATCGCACATATCGTAGAAATGGCTGTCATGAGTATCGGTCTGATACGTTTACGTGCCGAGTCAATGATAGCATCTTTTTTGCTCATCCCCTCCCAGCGCATTTGCGTAATCCGGCTTATGATGATTATGCCGTTGTTTATTGACACCCCTGCCAAGAGAATCAGACCAATCATGGCGACGACCGAAAGAGGCATCCCGGTTATCATGAGTGAAGTGAAACCGCCTGTGAAAGCGAGAGGCACCACGAACATGATAATGAGCGGTGAAAGCAAAGACTGGAATTGGGCTACCATAATCAAGTAAGTGAACACCAGTCCCAAAAGAAGCATCAGGTACAAATCGTTAAATGAATCGGCTATCGCTTCAGCTTGTCCGCCGATAACAATACGACTGTCGCCGACAGGGACAAAATCCTCCAGCAAACGCTCAATCTCGTCATTTACCAGACCGACATTGAACCCCTCTGCTATTTCACCGCTGATGGCAACGAAGCGATTACGATTGATACGGCTAATGGTGGTAAAACCCGTGTCCTCATACAGTTCAGCTATTTCTGATAACACAACATACCCACCCGCTGTAGAAATTTGCATGTTCTCAATACTTTTTTTGTCCGGTAAGATGAAATCGCCATCAGAAACGACAATCTCATAGTTGCCGTCAGATAACACCATGTTGAGCGATTTCTCAGGGGTGGTTAAAGAACTGTTTACCGCCATAAAAACCTGTGCTACCGTCAAACCATGGGACATAGCCACATCTTTGTCCACTCTCACCCGTAGTTCCGGCTCCGCAGCTACAGCAAAGTCTGTTATATTCATTGTCCCATCAACCGCACTGACGAGATCCGCCAGAGCGATTGCGGTATCTCTTATATCATCCAGTTCATAACCCTCAACCCGAAGTGAAATGGATTCGCCTGTCATCATATTCATGAATCCATCACCGCTGTCGATATCGGTTTCCAAGTCAAACTCTTCACATAGCTCACGTATCTGAACCGCCAATTCATCCGTAGTAATACTGCGTTTGTCATCCAGTATCAAATCCATAGAAATAGTGGAGCTTTGACCGCCGCCGAAACTGCCAAATCCCAGCCCTGCGCCAATCATCTGCATCATCCCGCCGCCGCCGACCCTTATCCCAACTGTTTCTACATCAGCTATCATCTGTACGCGCTTTGATATTTCCTCCGCCACTTCAACTGTTTCTTCAAAAGTTGAACCCGCCGGCATATCAGCAGTAACTGTTATCATCCCCATATCCATGGGCGGGAACATTTCCGTACCCTGCTGTGTAATACCCCAAAGGCTTGCGCCAAAGGCAACTGCTGCCAACAAAATCGCCACGCCTCTGAATCGCAGCGTGAATCGCAAAGCAGCTTCATAGCCATCCACAAAGCGGGTGAAAAGTTTGCCTTCCTGCTCTTTTTTTACCGTTTTGAGCAAAACGCTTGATGCCGCCGGAACTACCGTGAGAGCAATAATCAAGCTTGCAATGAGTGCATAGGCAATCGTCAGACCCAAATCCATGAAAAGTTGCCGGGTTATGCCCTGAGTGAAAATGATGGGGACGAACATGGCAATGGTGGTCAAAGTCGCCGCCGTGATCGCACCTGACATCTGCTTCGCACCCGACACGGCGGCACGAGCGGCACTTCTTCCCGTCGTCGTTCTCATACGAAAGATATTTTCAATTACAGCAATAGAGTTATCAACCAACATCCCGACCGTCAATGCCAGTCCACCCATCGAAATCATATTGAGGCTAATCCCTGTGAAATACATGAGGGTGAACGCCAGCATCAGGCTCACGGGTATTGAGACCGCCACTATCATCGTCGGACGGATATCACGCAAAAAGAGCAGTAGTATCAAGATTGCCAACAACCCGCCCCAAAGCAAGTTGTTTAGCACCGAACCAACTATTATCCCTATCATCTCCCCTTGATCCATTAGCACAGAAAAACCCAGCTCAGGATTTTCTTCTATCAAGGAATCCATGCGGGCATGGATTGCGTTTGATACATCTGCGGTGGAAAACTCGCTCTGTCTTTGAATACTAAGCATGATGGTGGGATTGCCGTTAAGTCGTGTATAACTGCTGAGACTATCATCCGTAGCAAAGACATCAGCGATATCAGACAAACGAATCGGATCCATCCCCGGCAGTCCCATTTGTGCAGGGTCGAATATCAACATATTCTTTATTTCATCGATACTACCGAATCTATCACCAACACGAACCATGTATTCAACATCATCTTCGGTAATTAACCCTGCCGGCATAGCAAAATTCTGTGCCGTCAAAATGCCGGTAATGGTATCAACAGTAAGCATATCTGCCGGTAAACCGATGGCTGTATCCGCAGAAAGTGTATTTTCAGAATCTGCCGCTTCACTCCCCGCGGTCAAGGCTTCCATTACCTCGGCGGTGATGGCTTCGATAACGGCGGGCAGTTCTTCATGCAGCATCAATCCCGCTTCTGCTTGTGAAAGCCCCTCCATCATCAGTTCCATGATACGAGTTTCGGAATACGCTTCGACTTGGGCGGTTATCATCGTTTCCGCCTGTTTTGTCATTTCTGCTATGGCAGCAGCGACCAGAGCCGCTACCGCATCGCTCAACCCTTGATTGACAGCATTTATATGTTCTTCTTTTATGACCACATGGAGTTGGTTTTGCACCAGTCCCGAAAGATTTACCACCGCCACTCCGGGGATACCCTCCAGAGCCGGGGTGATTTCATATTTCACAAACTCTGACAACTCATCAATGGTCATCCCCTCCATGAACACATTGGCGGTCATAATCGGGAGCATTTCCGGATTTACTTTGATGGTTATCGGTCTGGAAGCTCCGTCAGGCAAGCTCATCATGTCCAGCGCTTCCCTTATTTCCAAAGAAGCCGAATCCATGTTGGTTGACTCGGTAAACTGTAATATCATGATGGAAATGTGTTCGTTGGAAATCGACTGTACCGTATCAATCCCGCCGATGGTACTCATGCGAGCTTCCATGGGAATGGAAATCTCCTGCTCTACCTGTTCCGGTGTCGCTCCTACATAAGTAGTTATGATTGCCGAAAATGGCAAATCCATTGAGGGTAGCAAGTCGGTGGTCGTATTCATAAACGACACGATACCCAAAACAATTACTATCATCACCCCGACCAATACTGTCAAAGGCTTGCGAACACTGAATTTTCCTAACATGATAACTCTCCTCGTTTTTCTATATGGTTTACTTTACTTCCCCCACCCCTACAACCCGCCAATTACCTCTTCAAAGCACAACCCATCTGTATGGGGGATACTGAGGTCAATCGAACGGCTGATACAACGTTTGATGAAATTGGATGCTTTTTTGACCGAGCGTTCAAACAACACCCCATTTACAGCATCGGCGGCGATGATGGCGGCAAAAATATCACCCGCACCGTAGCGGTGGTCGCCAACACGATAAGTACGGAAAAGCCGAGGGGCTTTGTCCTTTTCATAGACGAAGTTGGCAACGAAGCTGCCTTGGACGATCCCGGTAATAACTACCTTTTCCGGTCCCATTACTCGCAATTGCTCCGCCATCGCCAATAGCTCCACCTTTTTCCAACCTATTTCCTTGTAAGGTGTATTGGTCAGCTTACAGCACTCAGTTATATTCGGGGTGATGATGTCCGCCAATGCAACCAAACGGCTCATACCGCTGCACATCTCCTCAGTATAGGTCGTATAGATTTTGCCGTGGTCGCCCATCACCGGATCAACTATCACTTTCGTCCGCCCGGTACGGAAGCGGGCAATGAAATCCTCTACCAAACCAATTTGCGCCGCTGAACCGAGAAAGCCGGTTAGGATACCCTCAAACTTCAGTCCCAGTTTCTCCCAACCCGCCATATAATCGGGTAGCTCCTCGGTGAAATCGAAGAAGCTATACTCAGGATAGGCAGTGTGATTCGACAACATCGCTGTCGGCAACGGACAACACTGGACTTTCATATGAGATATAATCGGTAGTGTTACTGACAAAGCACAACGACCGAAACCCGTCAGGTCACTAATGGCAGCTATTTTTTTCTGGCGATTGTGTGACATATATATTACTCCTTTGCAAAGTACTATGGCATGATACTCTGTAATATATTACCACAACACATTGCCCACATCTATCTCGACATATTCCCCTATCCGTGTTACAATATTTTCATGAAAGAAAAGCTATATACCATTCCCCTAAACGATGCCGTCGATGCCGGCAGCGAATGTCCATTTTGCCATATTGAACGTGAGGTCGAGCAAGGGCTTCTCGATTTTGTGCTGGGTGCCGGTTCATCATATATGGAAAGTGATGTCCGTGACCTCACCGACCGCCACGGCTTCTGCCGCCGTCATTTCAAGCAAATGTACGATTACGGCAACACCCTTGGCAATGCTTGGATTCTGAAAACCCATTACATGCGCCTGTCCGATGAGATGGAAAAGGAGTTTCACAAATATATGCCGGGCAAAAAGGGTAAAGCCGCCAAGGTAGATGGACGTATCAACCCTCTGGGTCTCTGGGCAAAAAAGAAGGAAAAATCTTGCTATATTTGCAAAAGTTTCACCGAAACATACGAGCGTTATCTCGATACCTTTTTCATCATGTACAAAAATGACCCTGCTTTCCAAAAAAAAATCGCCGCTTCCAAGGGGTTTTGCCTCGCCCACTTCGGTGACCTTTGCGAAGCCGCGGAAACGAAAATGAGCGAAAAAGAAAAGCGGGAGTTTTTTCCGCTTTTGCTTGGCTTGATGAGTAGCAACTTCTCTCGTCTCGCTGACGATATCGCTTGGTTGGTGGACAAATTCGATTACCGTAACCACGATGCCGACTGGAAGAACTCACGTGATGCCTTACAACGCGGTATGCAGAAGCTAAAAGGTGGTTATCCCGCTGATCCGCCGTACAAAAAGGACTGATTTTCAAAGACTGAGTCTTCTATCTCCTTACCAGCGAACCCAACATATCTATACACTTCACCGCATCGTTATAATAACGTTCCGCCTTAAAAGTACCGCCTTTCATGTTTTCTTTCATCAAACCTTCCAATAGAATTGAAACCCATTTCTCAATATCAGCGGCTTCGGCTTCAGCACGAAAGCGTGAATAATCGGCATTTTTCAACATGTCTTCCTGGAGGGTCTTTAGGTTTGCCCGCTGTTCTTTGGTTGCTTTGACTGCTGCCGCGTCATCTTCTCGCACCAGTGAATAAAGAAATGCCTGCATATGCGGGAATTTGCGCAATGCCGCCAGTCGCGCCACCTCTATTGACTTCAAAATTGCGAAATAGTCCGTTTCTTTCTCGTTTACCGCTTTCACAATTTCCATTTTCATGTATCTGACAGCGTAATCTGCCAAGAAAACGAATAATCCCAACTTGCTGCCAAAATAGTGAAATAATAAGCCTTTACTGATTGCCGCTTCTTTCACGATTTCATCGGTGCTTGCGTATTGATAACCATTTCTAGCGAAAACCTTGAGGGATGCATTGATCATTCGATCTTGCTTTTCTGTCTTCAAGTCGAAGAATTTCTCGTTCATGCCAACCTTTCTTTCTGAAGAATCGAATTGATGTAAAAATACAACATTTTATCCGTTACGGCTGCCACTCCATTGGCTAATAAGCTATGATAAACAGTAACACCAGGCACTGCCCTGCCTGGCAAAGACTGCGGTAAGTCATTCCATTGACTAAATGAGTCGGAATTAAATGTAACATATTCTTAATCGACATACAAGAGCGTAATTGAAACTAGTTAGAACTTTTTTTTGACCACAATATGTAGTGGTTGACAAAAATCAAGTTGGTAGATTTTCCGTTTTTCAGGGGAATGGGCGTTCGGGTTGAAATGGCTGAATATCTCCTGTGCTACTATAACTGACGTGAACTTCGCTTATTACCGGATTACGAAATGCGTTAGCGTAAAACAATCTCCGCTGTGACCATCTTGTGAACTTTAGCTGATAAGTCGAAATTCTCCCCATTCCGGATTGATATTGATTGTTGCAAATTGTGTATGCTAAGCTTTAATTCCTTTATCTTAAGACTTTTCATAACTTTGAAATGGGTTTTGGTGTAGACTTCAATAGGTCTCGATATGAAATGTAGGTTACAATAAGACCAATAAGACACAATATGAAATAGTTGTTGACATTGTGCACTATTTGTGCTAATGTAAGTAGAAAGGAGTTGAAAATATGAGTAAAAATACTACTATAAATCTACGTGTTAATTCAGAGGTCAAGGAACAAGCCGGAATGATACTTGATTCAATGGGTTTAACTTTTAGCGATGCTTTTAACCTATTGTTACATCAAGTAAGGATACAGCGTAGCTTACCCTTTGATGTGGTTTCGTTCAGTAATAATCCCAAAACTGAAACACTTGCGTTTATTGAGCGTGTGGAAAGCGGCGATGAAGAGCTTATCGGTCCTTTTGACACAAAAGATGACTTGTGGAGGTCGTTGGGTATATGATCTACACTCCGTACTACACAAACAAGATAAAAAGACAACTCAAAACGCTAAAAAAACGTGGGTATGATATGAACTTGTTCAAAGAAGTCGTTGAAATGCTCATTGATGGAAAACCACTCCCTCGCAAATATGACGACCACCCATTGAGAGGAGACAAGCGAGGTTATAGGGATTGTCATATAAAAGGTGATTGGGTATTGATATACAAAATTGATAAAGAAGTACTAACTCTGATATTATCCGAAACCGGTACACATTCAGACATCATGGGATAAATAGAAGTCGCTAAAAATTTTGACTCTTGCGCCAGTATGTGCTATACTTCTAAGCGAAAACCAAGCCGAAGTCAGGTGTGTTAAAATTGATTCAGGAAAAGGAGTAGTTTATGGCAAGCAAATTTACCAAACTGGTATTTCTCACCGCTGTTGCGGCAGCCGTGGGAGCAGGTGTTTACTATTATGTACAAAAAAAGAATGCCGAAAACGCAGATGCGGATTTGGACGGAAGCGACGATGATACTGTTGCCGAAGGCCGCAAAGGGCGTTCATATGTCTCGCTCGGTATCGACAATGTCGAATGTGCCTTACAAAAAGCAAAGGAGAAAATCTCCGGCTCATACCATCATGTCCGTGATTCCGTAAAAGCCGGACTCGCACAAGGCGGGGTGATACGTGATTTCACCGACCTCTCACGAGATGAGGATGAAGAAGGGGTTGAGGTAGATTCCGAGACTGAGAGCGAGGCAAATGAAGAATAAACGCTAACATCTATGACTGATAAACAAAGAAGAGCGAGGTCTTACCTCGCTCTTCTTTTCTCTATTTTTCTTTACTTGCCTTTGATTTTCTTTACTTGCCTTTGACTTCCTTTAACTTATCTTTGAGGTCACGCGCCTTTTCTTTCAGGCTGCTCTTGGCAGAATGAGAGGTCAAGATACCGCTGATGAGGCGTGATGCCACATCGGGTTGGTTAAATGAAATCGCCAAGACCGCCAACAAATAGTCAAGGGTTGCTTCATCCATCCTGCATAGTGGAAAATCCTCGCTTTGCCTTGCTTTGGAAAAGCCGTCATAAGCGTGTTTGGAGAAGCCGCGTTCTTGTTCTTTGATTTCTTTTAGCTTTTCTTTGTATTCGGCATCGCTTTGGTCAAGATTTTCACCCATTCCCCGTAAAATCCAACTGATTTTCAAACAAATATATGCTTTTTCGCTGTCTTTTGCCCTTCTTACAATTGCATTGGCAAGGCAGAGTTGATAACGCTCAAATGCGTAATCATAGCTATAAACGCTGGGGTTATCATCACGTCTGATATAAGCATCTGAAATATTTGCCTTGATGAGTTTCACCAATGTCGGCGGTAGCTTAACATAATAGCGACTCAAAGCCGTATAGCCACAGTACGGGCAAGAGATAACATCATATTTGCTGACATCAATATGCTCATGACGAGGGCGGAGGTCGGTATCGACTCCCAATAAGCGGGCTTTGTTGGCACGTAAAACCCGTTCGGTGAATTTCGCATCACAGACCACACAATCAAATGACTTATCGAATAGGAACTCCTCTTCCTCCGGCACTTTGTTGACAGTTTTCCCAGGAGCTTCCTTTTTTTCCTCTTCCTCAAACAACTTCATCTCTTCCAAGTTGCCGAGACCGAATTTTCCCAATCCTGATAGCAAATTTGACATAATAGCAATCGCTCCTTTCACCATCCATGTAAACCGAGGTTCTGCTTGTGTTATTCATATTAACACATAAAACTAAGAAAGAAAACCCATAAATTTGGATAAATATGGATTGTGGGGTAGAATATAGGGGATGAGATTGCGGGGCAAGCCCGCAATGACGGCACACGGACATTACTCTGCATAGATAAATATGGATTGCTTCGGCGTATAAAACCGCCTCGCAATGACGGCACACGGATTTCACTTTGCTTAGATAAGTATGGATTGCCACGCCAGCACTACATGCTTCCTCGCAATGACGGCACACGGATTTCGCTTTGCTTGGATAAATATGGATTGCCGCGTCAGCACTGCGTGCTTCCTCGCAATGACGGCACACGGATTTCACTTTGCTTGGATAAATATGGATTCCCACGTCATCTAATGCTTGAAATGTCTCATGCCGGTGAAGACCATTGCTATTTCGTATTCATCGCATTTATCAATCGAGAGTTGGTCATTCATCGACCCTCCCGGCTGGATTATCGCTTGCACCCCGCCTTGGTGAGCAGCTTCCACTACATCGGCGAACGGGAAGAAAGCATCAGAAGCAAGTACCGCCCCCTTTGTCACTCCCGTACCCAAAAGCTCATCCGCATGTTCAAAACATTGCTTCGCTGCCCAGATGCGGTTGACCTGACCCGGACCGATACCCAGGGTTTGACCGTCTTTGACCAAAACGATTCCGTTTGACTTTACGTGTTTGACCACCTTCATGCCAAAAACCATATCGTCCATCTGCTCTTTTGACGGGACAGTCTTCGTCACTACCTGCCAATCCGTCTCATTATAAAGTGACGCATCCGCCGTCTGGATAATCATCCCCCCATCAACCTTTTTGATATCAAAGGCGGTTGTTGTCTGCGGCAGGGCAATATCTTTCAGCTCCAAGAGGCGGATATTTTTCTTGCGGCACAAAATGGCGAGAGCTTCTTCCTCATACGAAGGTGCGACCACAACTTCAAGGAAAATATCATTCATCGCCGTTGCCATCACCGCCGTCACCTCACGGTTACAAACGACAATACCACCAAAAATCGAAACCATGTCCGCTTCGCTGGCTTTTTGCCATGCGGTAGTAATATCATCAGCTGTACCAACACCACAGGGATTCCCATGTTTGCAAGCGACAACGGCGGGAGCGGTGAACTCCTTCAGGAGCATAAGCGCACCATTGGTATCATTGATATTATTGAAAGAAAGTTCTTTGCCGTGGAGCTGTTTTGCTTCGACCAAAGACCCGGGGTGATGTCCCGGTTCACGGTAAAAAGCCGCCTCTTGATGCGGGTTTTCACCGTAGCGCATATCGGCAACTTTTTCATAAGTAAAGGTCATGGTCGGGGCAAAAGCTGATACATCAGCAGATGAATCTACTGTTTCGTCAGTTCCTTGTTGCTTTCCAAAGTAATCTGCTATCAAGGCATCGTAGTGAGCAGTATGGACGAAGACTTTTTTCATCAATCGGAACTTCGTTGCTGCCGAAACACCATCATTTTGACGTAGTTCTTCGATTACTATTCCATAATCGGCAGGGTCAGTGATGACAGTGACATCCTGATAATTCTTGGCGGCGGCACGGAGCATAGTCGGCCCGCCAATGTCGATGTTTTCCACCGCCTCGGCAAGCGTGACCCCTGCTTTCATGATTGTTTTCTTAAAAGGATAAAGATTGACGATGACGAAATCAATCGTCGCAATCGAAAGCTCCAAAAGCCGCTCCATATGGGTTTCATCATCACGGCGGGCAAGGATACCCGCATGAATACTTGGATGCAGGGTTTTGACCCGTCCATCGAGACACTCAGGAAAGCCTGTCACCGCTGCTACCTCCAGAACCGGTACTGCCGCTTCTTTGAGCTTCTTGTATGTCCCTCCCGTTGAAATGATTTCTATACCATGTGCCGATAATTCTCTGCAAAAACCCACAATGCCCGTCTTGTCAGAAACACTGACCAATGCCCGCATATTTACCTCTTTCTATTCGATACTGTAGTTTGGTGCTTCCTTGGTGATGTGGATATCATGGGGATGGCTTTCTCGAAGTGCCGCCGCTGATATCTTCATGAAGCTGGTTTTGACCATCAGCTCAGCGATGTCGGCAGCACCGCAATACCCCATTCCGGCACGAAGCCCGCCCATCAGCTGGAAAATCGTGTCTTCCACCGATCCTTTGTAAGCCACCCGCCCCTCGACTCCCTCAGGAACGAGCTTGCGCGAATCACTTTGAAAATAACGGTCAGAACCGCCAGCTTCCATGGCTGACAACGAACCCATACCACGATATACCTTATATTTGCGCCCTTGATAAAGCTCAAACATCCCCGGACTTTCATCGCAACCGGCAAACAAACTGCCAATCATGCAAAGATTACCCCCGGCGGCGATTGCCTTGGTGATATCACCTGAATACTTGATTCCGCCATCAGCGATAATGGGAATACCATGTTGACTCGCTTCTGATGCGGCTTCCATTATTGCCGTTATTTGCGGAACGCCAATCCCGGCGATGACACGGGTGGTACAAATCGAACCCGGCCCGATTCCGACCTTGATCGCATCAGCTCCCGCCTCTATCAATGCCCTTGCTCCCGCGGCAGTTGCCACATTTCCGGCGACTACCGGCAAATCGGGATACTTTTCTTTTACGATACGGACAGCTTGCAACACGTTCTTCGAGTGTCCGTGAGCGGAGTCCAAAACGACAATATCGACTTTGGCGGCAACTAAGGCAGCAACCCGAGCGAGGATATCTCCGGTGATACCCACTGCCGCCCCGCACAGAAGCCGCCCCAGTTCATCCTTGGCTGACAGGGGATATTTGATTGCTTTTTCAATATCTTTAATCGTAATAAGCCCGGTCAAATTAAAGTTGTCATCGACAATCGGTAACTTTTCAATCCGTGCTTTGCCGAGGATTGCCTTTGCTTCATCTATGGTAGTACCTTCCTTGGCGGTGATAAGCCTATCCGCCGTGGTCATTGATTCTTTGACTTTTTGGGTAAAATCGGTTTCAAACTTGAGGTCACGATTGGTGATAATTCCGACCAGACGGCGGCCTTCGGTTATCGGGACACCGGAGATACGGTACTTTGCCATCAAAGCATCGGCATCAGCAATGGTATGTTCGGGTGTAAGTGAGAACGGGTCGGTGATGACTCCGTATTCAGAGCGTTTTACTTTGTCTACTTCATCTGCTTGGGCTTCAATTGGCATATTCTTGTGGATAATACCAATCCCGCCTTGCCTTGCCATCGCAATAGCCATGCGATGTTCGGTTACTGTGTCCATTCCCGCACTGACAAGGGGAATATTGAGGCGGATAGTTTTTGACAAATTGGTTGATAGGTCTACATCATTGGGGATTACTTGTGAATATGAAGGTACGAGCAACACATCATCAAAGGTAATCCCTTCACCGACAATTCTGTTCATGATTTTCCCTCCGCTTTGAATGTTTTGAATACGTACAATATTAAGTTATTCAAAGAGAATACCGGACTTCCGCTAAAACAAAGTCAAACCCCTCGTGCATCATTCCGAGTCGGGTCATCTCTTTGAGGTATACTAACAATAAAAATAGCAATGGTCAATAGGAAATATAACCTATTTTTTATCGATTTCCCAAAAAGGTCATTCCTTGAATACTTTGCGGGGGGCAACTGTGGATATTGCTTTCACCATTTCCGGTGTCGGTTCTAAGATAATCTTGTTGTTACCACTCATGTACATGGTAAAGCGGGGATCGGGTTTGCTTTCGAGACCGCTTGAAAAATCGAAGGTCTTCGCCTCACGGTTCTTGTAACTATCAAGGCGATGTGAAGAAAAGGGGGCGAGTATCTCCATGCGGTCGAGGTCATATACTGCTACCCGCTTGCGGCGGTTTTGGTTGAGGATTTTGTCCACGGTGAGCTGACGGTCTACATAAAGATACTCGTATTCTATTTCTGTATGCAGTGAAGTGAAATAAACCCCCACGCCCAAAGCAACGGCGACCAGTAAGAAAATGATACTGGTAAACCCCAAAAGAACACAAAACACCGCCAGCATGATAAGTGTCATCTTCAACAACTTGAGCCCCTGATTGGTCTTTCTTTTAACCATACACTCGACATATGTTTCGTTCATAAATATCTTACCTTTCCCTGAGCATGAACCTTGATTATATCATAACTTACTTTTCCATTTAACTCAATGAAATGATTTCTCAATTACATCACTCACGCAAATAATCCCAAAATAACATCGCTGTCTCCTTGCGTACTGAATTGGCAATGAAACCGAAAACCGGTACACCGACCAGATAGCCGTTCATTTGCTCGAAAACCGGCGAATCATGAATGATGATACCAACCGGCATTGGCCGCTCCATTAGCTCAGGCTTGCGGTATTCTGCCAGCATTTCCGCTATTTGCGCTTCGGTCATGGCTATTTCCTTGGCGATAGCAGAAAAATCCGGCTCGGCATTGTTGCGTGCCTCGATTACCGCTTGGTCTATATAGAAAATATTACCCGCCAATGAAGCCAGTACATCTTCATCGAGTATGGTGCGCAAATCGGCAAAGAACTCACTCTCAGCGCAGCTGAGGAAATGATACTCGTCACTGACGATTACATCCAAATCGCCAACCATGATAACTGCCATAATCCGTTGGGTGGTGGCAATCGAATATTGCCCCATATCTCCGGCGGTGAGTACCGTGCTCGTGTCGATGAAGCAATCGTGGCTACTGGTATCAAGAGCGGCAAACTCGATGAAGTCATTCGTTATCAACTCATCGTTCATGATATAGGAGTTAATCAAAATCGCATGAAAGATAAGCGGGCGCTTCCCGGCAATACTGCTAATCAGACCAATTAAAATGGCTGTAACAGCAACAGTGATGATCGCTTGGATTTTGTAGTATTCCCACAGATGAAGTATCTTCCCTTTCAAGCTCATCTTACTGAGGGCGGCTTTTTGCTCGGCACGGATATCATCGGCTACCGACCATTGCCCTTTTTCGCTTTCATCTTCTTCAATTAAGATATTATCGTCGGACATTTTTCCCTCGCTTCGATAGGGCGGGTCAATATCAGTATAATAACTAATTCCCGCCGATTGTTATTGCTTCACCAACTAAATTTTGCCAAGTATTTACGATGATTTTAGCGTATAGCTTCGTCAACTCCTCTTAATGTGCCTAGAGGCCGTGCCTTAAGGCACTAGTCATCGTCGTTTCCTTGCTCTACACAAAAATTCCTCGCAAATCTTTTGGCAAAGT
>JAITGA010000014.1 GCA_031280955.1 Lachnospiraceae bacterium | reverse complement strand
ACTTTGCCAAAAGATTTGCGAGGAATTTTTGTGTAGAGCAAGGAAACGACGATGACTAGTGCCTTAAGGCACGGCCTCTAGGCACATTAAGAGGAGTTGACGAAGCTATACGCTAAAATTATCGTAAATACTTGGCAAAATTTAGTTGGCGGAGCAATAAAGGTAATCGGAGGCTCAACCGATGCGTTTGCGAAACATAACCGGGTCGGAAGAGTTGATCAAAGCAAGCCGGTATTTCATCGAAGAACCGTCAGACTGCTTGGGTAAATGGCAGGGGTTTTTTGCTAATACCAATCCTGTCCACATCGAAATTGGGATGGGAAAAGGGCAATTCATCACGGAAATGGCACGAAACAACCCGGCAGTGAACTTCATCGGCATAGAGCGGTATCCAAGCGTTCTTTACCGGGCGGTAACAAAGCTTGATTTGGTAAATCCGCCACTCGAGAATCTGGCGATAATTTGCCTTGATGTCCGTGATATAAGCACCATCTTTGCCGCTAGTGAGGTCGAACGGATATATACCAACTTCCCCGACCCATGGCACAAGAAGAGACACACCCGCCGCCGCATTACCTCACAGGGATTTTTGTCTCTATATGAAAATATCCTTATTGACGGCGGAATGTTGGAAATGAAGACAGATGATGAACAGCTTTTTCGCTACTCGATGGCGGAAATGGCGTTAAGTGGATGGCATATAACTTACGAATCACATGATTTACACCGTGACGAAACTCTGTCGGTCGGTAATGTGATGAGCGAATACGAAGAGAAATTCAAAAGCCGTGGACAACGAATAATGAAAATCAGCGTCAGATGTCCACAAGCTAGATAGGAAAGGAGAACTAATGTCAGAAAAGATAACCAACGCAAACTTTCAAACCGAGGTACTGGACAGCAAAATTCCTGTTATCGTAGATTTTTATGCCGATTGGTGCGGTCCTTGCAAAATGATGGACCCGGTCATCCATGTGCTTGCCAACGAGTATAATGGACGTGTAAAATTCAGCAAATGTAACATCGACGAGGAAATGGATTTGTCTGACCGCTTCCGTATCATGTCGATTCCTGCTTTTGCACTATTTAAGGACGGGCATCATCTGGAAACCATCGTGGGTTCCCAGTCGCGCAAATACCTAGCGGAAAAAGCCGAAGCTCTCATCGGCGAGTAAGTAATACACAACACACTTGTCAGTTCATATAATATATAGACTCATCATTTACCATTCACATTCATCATTAGGTCAACTATCAGTTTGACAAGTGGAAGAAACAACGTTATCATAACCATTGCCTCTCCATTTACACAGAGGCAATGGCTATGGCGAAGTGTGGCTCAGTTTGGTAGAGCGCTGCGTTCGGGACGCAGAGGCCGCAGGTTCAAATCCTGTCACTTCGATGGTGGGGGAAGGGGTTTTATTCTCTGTTAATGCTGTTATAATAGTAATATAGGTGCATTGCCTTGCGGTAATGCTATGATAGTTTAATAAAGAAAGGATATGCACCATGAGTTATCATGAAATTGCTAAAAATATGATTGATAGATTGCCTAATGATAAAATTGTCTTCCTAATCAATATAATGGAGAATATAGGCGAAATATCCGGCATTGATATTAATCCGGAATACGAACCTAATGATGACACATTAGCCGCTTTCGCCGAAGGTCAAGAAATGTTACTCTGCGGAACAGGACAAAAGTTTACCAGTACAAAGGACTTATTTGCCGCTTTGGAGGAATAGCCATGCTACAAGTAAGCTTTGTCGGCAAATTCAAGAAAGATTATAAAACGTGCATGAAGCGCGGATATAACATTAATCTTTTGCAGTCAGTAATTGATATTCTAGCGCATCTAAAACCGCTTCCACCTCAAAATAAAGACCATAGCTTAGTTGGTAATTACACCGGATATAGAGAATGTCACATTCTCCCCGATTGGCTACTTATTTACCAGCAAACGGAGAAAGAGTTAATTTTATACCGAACCGGCACACATTCAGATTTGTTTACAAGTTAATTGTGGGTAATAAAGTTACTTTTGTTCATTAAAAAACATAAAAAGTTATAGGAAGCAGAATCATAAAAAACTGTATAAAATCAAGCGTTATAAAAGATTACTAGCATAAATGCAGCATTTATAAAAAGCCATAATTGACATTCGGGACGCAGAGGCCGCAGGTTCAAATCCTGTCACTTCGAGGTGAGGGAAATATGCTATTATATCACGGAAGCAACTTAACTGTTGAAAAACCAAAGCTTATAAAACAAACGCGAGGACTTGACTTTGGAGCGGGCTTTTATCTCACTTCCCGTGAGGAACAGGCAATGCGTTTTTCAGAAATTGTTGTAGACCGCAGAAAGAGCGGTGTCGCTACTGTCAGCGTTTATAAATTCAATACGGAATCCGCTGAAAAATCGCTCAACATTCGCAAATTTGAAAGAGCCAATGAAGAATGGTTACGCTTTGTTGCTGACAACAGGCTTAAAACCTACACCGGCGTTTTTTATGATGTCGTTATAGGTGCGGTGGCGAATGACACAGTTATGCCCACAATTCAAGCGTTCTTAGGCGGTTTTCTTAATGAGCAAGCTACAATCATTACGTTAAAAACAAGTAAACTATTTGACCAATGGTGCCTTAAAAGCGAAAAAGCATTATCGCTACTGCAATTCGTTGAATCCTACGAAACGAAGTGAGGTAATATAATGGAAAAGTGCATTTCCCCTGTAATTGCGATGATAACCCCCGGTATTTTGAATCTGCTTATGGAAAATCGCAAACTGAGCTTAGATGAAGCCGCTGATTTACTTTATCGTTCACAGCTTTATGAAGCGTTAGAGGACGAAAAAACTAAGGTGTGGCGGCTCAGTTATCCTATGCTCTATGATATGCTCGAAGAAGAATTAACTACTGGAAAGATTACATTCCCGGAGGAACAATAATATGACTGTACCAAAAGGCGAAATATGGTTTTTGGCTTCATGTGTCGAGTTTTACAAGGATGAAAAAGGGATGAGCGGTCATGAAGCCTATAATTATCTGCGTAAAACTAAAGCTGTAGACTTCATTATTGAGCGTTGGGAAGGCTTGCACACCACAAGTCCACTGTACATTGTTGATAGCATTGATGAGTATATTAAGAATCAAGCTGTGTGAAAGGGATGCGACGGAAAATTTTGTTGTTTAGCAATTACACTCTCACTAAATTCCAAAGTGCGTCATAACTATCTATAACGTCATATTTCACGTTTTCTCCGCTGATAGCGCGGAAATGTTCACGAGCGCAATGGGTCTTGGCTTCTTCAATTTTGCGAAGTTCCATTGAGGACATATCGCCTTTTGTTTCCGCAACAAAATAAATGTGCTTAACCTTGTCCTCATAAAACGCAATCGCCCAATCGGGATTATACTTGCCAACAGGTGTACTGATATAAAAACCTCTTGGCAATTTTACATATACCTCTACTTCTTGTTGATGGGTTTCAAGCGCAGTTGCAAAATCACGCTCGTTAGTGGAATCGAATATGACATAATCGTAGAGATGCCGTTCTGCCTTCATTGCGTTTACGCCAAGTTTTCCTTTTTTCAAATTCGGCTCTGTGAATACGTCTGTTGTGTAAGCAGAAGTCAATTTGTTGTACGTGATGTGCTCAATGACTGCCGTGGCTTTTTGTTCATTTATGATGTTAGCCGCACGGATAATAAATTCTTCCGGGTTATCGCCGAATTGTTCAAACACAGTTTTTTCCATGCCGACAAGAATTGCGACAATGGCTTTTCGGGTCAACCCGGTTTCCATTACTAATTTTCCAACAAGGTCATAACTAACAGACGAACTCGCTCTTATTCTTTGATACGATGCTTCCTCCCGAACCATTTGTTCTTTATCAAATCCCTCTCCTGTCAGCAACTGCTCCCTTGATTCTATATCCTTAACTTGTTTGCCTTGCTCAACCTTGAAATAAATTTTAGAAACACGCAACCGCTCATTTAAAATCTTCACTGCCTTTTCAATAAGTTCACTCTCGATAAACATGACCGTATAATAACTCTTGCTGTTTATCCGTGACCAAAGTTCCCTAAAAGCGTGGCTGTCCAACTTCGATTTATCAAGGCTGATGTCAACGGTATTTTTACGTGCGTCCTCCGGCTTTGCTATATTCAGGTCGTACACAGAATCAAGAACGGCAATTACATCGGCGGCTTGCCCCTCTGCTTCTTCGGGAACGATTATCGTGCCGTTCTTTTTATCTTCGTAATATTTTTCGGTTAGTTCTCCGCGCCTCACATAGCCGTTTTCGATTAAACTCTCATAAACGGCAAGCGCGGTTTCACAGTCAAATTTTGCCTCAAATAATTTTGCTTGTACTTTGATTGGACGGTCTGCGACTGCTTCCGCAATTTCACTTTGCAAACTCCTTGCGAAGCTGTCATAACTTTCGTTAGCAATAACCGTCAATACATTTAAGTTATGTACTTCGTTGCGGCTCAAAATATTTTCGTCCATACGTTCACCGCTTAAGTTGACGGAAAGCCTGAGCCCACGCCCGACTTCTTGACGCTTACGTACATCGCTCCCGCTTTGCTTCAACGTACAGATTTGAAACACATTAGGGTTGTCCCAGCCCTCGCGAAGCGCAGAGTGGCTGAAAATAAAGCGAACAGGCTCACGGCGGTCAAGCAGCCGTTCCTTGTCTTTCATAATAAGGTCATAAGCGTCCGCATCATCGGAGGTTCGTTCTCTTCTGTCACCAAGTTTGCTGTCAACAATTCTGCCGCTCTTTTTATCAATAGAAAAATATCCGGCGTGAGTACGCTCGGTGGCTATACCATTGAGATATTCAAGATACTCCGGCGAGTCGGTAAAATCAAGCTGCATATCCTCTGTGATGGCTTTGTATTCTTCTTCAAAAATATCAGCGTATGTCCCGCCCAGCGAATTTCCAGCTGTATCGTACTGCTTATACTTTGCCACTTCATCTATAAAGAACAACGACAATACTTTTATCCTTTTGGAAAACAACTGACGCTCCCGCTCAATGTGCGAGAGGATTGTTTCCCGTATTTGAATACGGCGCAACTGTTCCTCGCTTACAGCGCCGATGACATCTCCGGCAAAAAGTTTTTTTCCGTTGGTAAATTCAACGGACGAATCCCTGCCGTCGATACGCAGAACGGTGTAGCCGTCTTTGTATTGTTCAAGTCCCTCTTCGCCTCTTTTAGCTGCGGAGTTATCAAACAAATTATAACCCTCAGTAACTACCCGCGTTACTCTGCGTATACCCGTACTGCTTTTCATGTCAAACTCGATTGTTGCTGTGGGGTTTCCTTTTGAGAGGTTTATGCTTTGGATATACATATATCCCTCAGTTGCCGTACTTCCCATAACAGAAATACCTTTGACAGAAATTCTTTTTACAAGCCGCTTGTTATAGGCTTCCAAAGCGTCCAAACGGTAAACCATATTGTAAATGCTGTCGGTTTTATGGGTTGCCGAATAACGAAGTGTCATAAGCGGCGCAAATTCTTTCAGCCGTTCTTTTGTAGCTGCGCCCTCAACCGACTGCGGTTCATCAATTATCAAAATCGGGTTCGTCTTTGCCAAAATATCAATCGGGCGGCGGGAACGGAACTCGTCCAACTTCATATAAATTCGCCGTGCATCCTTGCCTCTTGCATTAAAGGCTTGGCTGTTGATTATCATTACGTTGATTGCGCTGTCCGAAGCAAAACGGTCAATTTCGGTAAGCTGTGTCGAATTGTAAATAAAGAATCTGATTTTCTTTCCGTAGTCCTCGGAGAAATGTTCCTCAGTTACTTGGAACGATTTATACACACCCTCACGGATAGCGACGCTCGGCACAACGACAATAAATTTGCTCCAACCATACCGCTTGTTAAGTTCGTACATGGTCTTTATATACGTGTAAGTTTTGCCTACGCCTGTTTCCATTTCCACGGTTAGGTTATAACGACCGACAAGTTCCCCGGACGGTTTTATACTACCCTTACGTTGGATTGCCTGTATATGTTCAAGCACCTTTGATTCTTCAATGACAATGGGCGCATTATTAAAACCTGTGAATTGATTGCTGTCTAGCGTCATTTGCAAATTGCCCAAGCCGGGGTCTATCATATAGGTCGGCGCATGGAACGGCTGACCCGCGAACACATCACAGACCACGGCAGCTGCCTCCGCTTGAAATTGCTGATGTCTGAATTGAAGTTTCATTCTGCTTCACCGCCCTCCATCAATCTCTTTATTTCCTGTTCATCCTCATATTCCTCAATCCACTCTGCCAGTTTACTTTGTAAAAGTGTTTTATCAGGCAAGTATAGGCTATATGCCGATGCGTATATATTACTGTCCTCCGGCAAGGTCAACTCAACGATGTTATCGTCTTTACTGCCGCAGATAATTATTCCCACCGTTGGCTTTTCAAAATCCTGACGAACGTAACGGTCGAAGTAGTTGACGTACATTTGTAGCTGCCCTAAATCCTGATGCTTTAACCCACCAACCTTTAAATCGATGATGACGTAACATTGGAGCAGGCGGTTATAAAATACGAGGTCAACGAAAAAAGATTTTTCTTCAAAAGAAAACCGTTTTTGCCGTGCTTCAAATAAGAATCCTTTGCCGAGTTCAAGCAGAAACTTTTGCAAATTATCTATCAAAGCCTGTTCCAACTCAGATTCGCTGTACTCTGTCCGTTCTTCAAGTCCGGTAAATTCCAGCACATACGGCGTTTTGAAGATATCGCGCGGTTTTTTTACTGTTTGCCCTTTGTTAGCTAAATCCATAACCTTGTCTTTGTCACGAGATAATGCCAGTCTTTCATAAAGTGAGCTGCCGACTTGTCGTTGTAGCTGTCTTACAGACCATTGCTGGTTTGCAGTTTCGATTTCATAGAAACGCCGCGCCGCTTCGTTTTCAACTCGTGTTAATATTTGGTAATGTGACCAGTTTAACTTGAATTGGGCAGACAGTGTTTGACTTTTCTTATTTTCGTCAAAAATAGTAATTGCCGATTTACTATTTTCAAATTTAACAGACGGTGTCTGTTGAATTGAAACCGAATAAACTTGGTAAAATTTCCTCATGCTTTGTAAGTTTACAACCGAAAAGCCTTTGCCGTAATGTTCGGTCAGATACTCGGACAAGCCTTCTATCAGCTTTGCGCCGTACTGCGCCCGTTTTTGTCCGTGCTGTTCACGCTCAACAATCATTCGCCCAACCTCAAAGTAGGTAACGACGATTGTGTTGTCCAACTGCCGTTTTGCGTGTTGACGCGCCGCCGTTAGTAAATCTGCAACCTGTTTATAGAAATTTGCATCATCCCCATTCGGCATAAGTGTCATTTTATTATCGTTCATCATATTACCCTCACATTCGTATTTGGTGCGAGAAGTTTGAAAATCTCGAACACATTAATTTTTTCGGGCGAACTGGTGAAACTGCTGTCACGGAACACGGCGCGGAGGGGTTTACGTCCGGCGATTTCACGGATTGCCTTTTCGCTGATGCGTTCCTCAAAACAAGCGATTAAATCACCCTCGTTATAGGTGTGGACGGTGAAGCCGTCGATTTTTTCGTGGGTATGCGGCGTGGACAGCGGCAGACCCCAATCAAGCAAACAGCCGTACAGCAAATCCATGTCCGTGCGGTCGGGCTTGATATTATTTTCCATTTGCAAGACTAACTCCTGTGTGTAGTCACTTGCCGCATAATACACATCATTCATATTCGTTTCGTCTAATTTAAGGACGCGGAAGCCGATGTCGAGGTTTTGTGTATCAACATTACCGTCATGGTTTTGTGCATCAACATTACCGTCATTGCGGGCTTGACCCGCAATCTCCGCTTTGATTTTATCCCCAGCACGGCGTATACGTTCTTTGCCGATTTCGCAGATGTTAGCATAACCCGCTTTTGCTGCTTCCGCTCCCTCAGCGCAAACTTCGGGTAGTTGTACCATAATAAACTTACGCTTGCCGCCGTCTTCGGCGTTGAGTTGCATGACGGCATGAGCGGTTGTGGCAGAGCCGGAGAAGAAGTCGAGGATTATGTCGTCTTTTAAAGTGGTAGCTCGTACAAACTCTTTTAACATTTTTCCTGGTTTGGGTGTGTCAAATAATTCTTTGTTACCTAAAATAGTTTCAATTTCGCCTCGTGCATCTGTAAATGTTCCCATTTCATCAATAATAGTATCAAAGTTATACTCTTGCTCCTCATCCTTAAACACTTTTAAAGCAGGAACTCCGTTGCCATTGCTTGGATAATATATCCTTCCTAACATTCTTCCGTCAGAGGCTTGGACTTTATCGTTGTTCAATTTATCGTATTCATCTTTCGAAATAAACCATTCTCTTGTATAAACTACCCCTGTCGGCGTAGTAATCGAATAGTAATTCGGAGAGTCTTTTCTTGATTTTCATTCCATTAACGAAATGTTACCCGCTTAATAATCACCTCTTGGGTCATTATCAGGATTAGGGTACTCATTCTTCCAATTTGGTAATAATTTCATTTTTCCGATAATTGTACTGTTTTTATTTTTATATACAGCTAAAACGTACTCGTGTGTATTTTTGAATCTTAATATTTTTTTGTGTTTCCCTGCTTTCCGTTTTTTCGCCAAATTAAAACCTCTACAGAATCCCCACCAAACACTTCTGAGCAAATACTGTACAAAGTCGATACCTCGTTTTCATCAATGCTTATGAAAATAACACCCTCAGGTGAAAGAATGTTCCGTGCCAAAACAAGGCGAGGATACATCATACTGCACCAATCAGAGTGAAAACGCCCATTAGTTTCGGTATTGCGGAATAAGCGGTCATCGTCATCATCGTACACGCCCGTTTCCTCGTCATATTCTTCAAGGCTTTGCTTGAAATCATCACGGTAGATGAAATCATTACCCGTGTTATACGGCGGGTCAATATAAATCATCTTAACCTTGCCAAGATAACTTTCTTGCAACAGTTTTAACACATCAAGGTTATCGCCCTCAATGTATAGGTTTTCGGTCGTGTCCCAATCCTTGCTTTCCTCCACGCAAGGGCGCAGGGTCTTACGGATATAGGGCACTCACATTTAAGCGCAATCGAAAGAGGGGAGCAGAAGCCTACTCGCGAAACATTTTGTAAGATATGCCAGGCATTGGATGTAAGGACAAGCGAGAGCTACAAACGATAGAAACCAGAATAGAAAATGAACAAAATAATTATCTTTCATTAAAAAATTAGACATGTATATTTTCCCATGTTAATAGGTTGCGTCAAATGACGTTATAATGATTTACCTAATAATTCTTTAACCCTATTCAAATTTGGAAATTTTGTAAAATTACTGTTATATACCTGAAATAGCACATCGTATGAGATGCTTGCAATATATAGTTCTATTTCTTGATATATCTCATTAATAATTTTTTTGCTCTTATCATGAGAGAAAATTGTGTGGTAGTCGTTAACAATATTTTTCAATGTCTTTAAGTCATATTCCATTATCTTTCCAACATTACTACTTCTATAAAGAAAACCATATTCGTCTTGATGTTGACTACTATAATTAGATATAGTTCCCTCATGCCAACAGATTATTTTGTTGATTTCATAAATATAGCTCTCTTTGTTAGCCTTTTTGGATAGCAAATAATTAATGAATGATGTAGCCATAACTAACAATGCACTTGCAAAAGCACCTAACAGCAAATTACTCCAAAACGAGTATTCATAACAATTAAGAAAATAAGCACTAAGGAATGAGATTAAACATATCGGTATCATGATAATTAAAGAATATCTATATATCTTCATCTTATACCCCCCCTAAATATAGCACCCTAAACAAGGCACCCTAAACCACGCACCCTAAACAAATAAATTAGGCTTGCTTTTTCCCAGCTTGTGGTTTATCATTATACGCTGATTATCATTAGTAGCAAGGCAATCGGCAGTTTTTGTAAATATGCTACATGCACTTCATGGGGTGTAGATTATTGCTGTTCGGCGACAACTTTAAATACCACCTATTCCAGCGAACATACTTACAACTCTTTGACTACTCATAATTTTGTCAAACATTAAAAATCGCTTCCAAAACAACCCTTGCACTATACTCGCTTATCTGATGTTTTTCTGCAACCAAATCAATCCATTGTGAAATCCTGTCCTCGCCAATCTGAGAAACGCCCCATGTTTCGGCAAGCACATCAGCAGAAGTAGAGTAGAGCAACTGGTGAATACCTGTTGCGAACCCTTGAATATGTCCGAATACTTTGGGTAAGCTTTCAAAGCATTTATTGCCAGCGGTTATCGTAACTTTACCTCCCGCTGAAAATTTATCCCTAAATGCCGAGTCCACAATTCCATGGCGTGACGCAAGCCAAAGAACGGCTTTGCCATACTTTTTGTTATTCGTTGTAGAGAGAACTTCCGGAAAAAGGGTGTATATTGATGTTGTCAATTCCTGTTTCTCTATATCTGAAAGCGAAGACCAAAGCCTAACTTTTATTGATGCTGTCACATTTTCTTCGGCGGTAGTGCTGCTATCAATCCACCATAGGCTCTCCCCATTTTTTAGTTGCCCTTTGTAGTACTTTACAACCTCCCCAATGGGATTATCTAAATTGCGAAGAGTATTGTAAGGGATTTGCATTTTATCAAAAATAGTTTCCCCTTCAGATAAATTCATGTTGATTTTATAGCGTGGATAGTGTGTAGCGACAATTTCTGATAAGCAATCTTCGTAAGGGCGACTTCTAAATTCAACCGGCTCACTCAATTTGCCGAATGTCATGAATATCCGCTCAATACCGTCAACTCTCGTAGATTCATTTACACTACCACCAAGCGAAATCCATTTATCGTCTTTTGAGCTTTTGACTTCGACACCATAGTATTCAGCGGCGATAATATCAGGAAATTTTTGCCCAGAGATTCTCTTAATAGTATTCTCAAACTCTGTTCCTTTTGCCACTATGCTAAGAACTCTTTCGACATCCTCTTCCAAAAGTTGCGCATTGCGCTTTAAGTAGTATGAAGAATCTCGCTCTGCCTCATCATTGAGTTGCCTAGTAGCTCTATCTACGAGATTCCGAAAATCCGACAGTCTTGGGTCTGGATTAGTTGATATAATCATTTCAGTTTCCTCCAAAATATAAGTCCCAGTTTTTTTCGAGTCGCATGGCGATATGATAACCTAACAATGGCGGAACGGCATTTCCTATCAATTTATAAGCACTTGAAGCTGACACGCCTTTTGTTTCGCCATTCGACGGGATAACAAATTCATAATCATCTGGAAATGTTTGTATACGAGCGCACTCTCTTATTGAGAGGCGACGCTCCATAAGCCCGCTTCTTAATTCTTTTATATGCTTACCACCATGTTCTTCAGCAAGCCTCCTATACTCTATATTTCCGTGGTGCTCAGAGCGTATTGTAGGACCAATGCCGCTTAAAATTATTTCTGTTTGCCCCTGGCAGTGTTTTCCCATATACTTTGCCTTTGAATATTTCTGTTGCGATAAGTCAAGTGATTTTCCGGGTTCCAAGAGTCCTGCAAGAGCTTGTGATAGGTTCGTAGGCGGCATTAAATCATCACCATCCTTTGTATAAGCATGTGTTTGGGGTGGATATGGGTCATAAAGAGGATGTACATTTTGGGCAGATAACTCCTGCAGTGCTTCATTGGTTAGTGCTGATTTTTTGAATCCAATAAATAAAACACGCTCTCGTGACTGCGGTACGCCATAATCTGCAGCATGTAGAACTCTTGCATCTATAACCAAGTATCCATTTCCACCTACTGAACGAAAATCATTTTCAATGATAGATTTAACATCGTCAAGGTTCGCCAACCCTTTTACGTTTTCTGCTATAAACATTTTTGGTTGCGTAATTTCAACGACTTCCCTCATCCACATGTAGAGTTGGCCGCGGTTCTCTGCACTTGGAGTATTAGTTTTAAGAGTATCTCCATTATGACTTTTGTTAGAGTTAAAGCCTCGTCGCTTACCAGCGACCGAAAAGTCTTGACATGGAAAACCTCCTGTTACTACATCTATATTTTGGGGGAAAATAACCTCCCCATTCTTATGAGCCTTAACAATATCTACAATACTACCAAGCCGATACGCAGAACTCTCTATCCCGCGTTTCTCAAAATATGTACACCAAGCAATTTTGCCATCTTTTCTTATGTCATTCGCAAAAACTGTGTGAAAACGAGTTTTAGGCAAACGTTTCCATCCTGCGACCGTGCTATTTATACAGTGCCAATCAGGGTTTATTTTTTTGTTTACTGCTTCTTCAAGCACATCAAAATCCCCCTCAAACCCTAGATCAAGCCCTCCGCAGCCGGAAAAAAGAGAAAGAACTGTTATTGTTTTTTTATGTATATTCTCCTTAAAGGGATATTCCTCTTCATTATCTACAGCCCTATTGCTACTGGTTTTCCGAGCAGTTCTATACAAACCCTTTGCGGCTCTTCGCTGCAAGGCGTCTACACTTTTATCATGAATTTCAACATATTTTGATGGGGATATAAACATATTTTGACCTCTTAAAAATCTGACATATCTATCTACATTATATAAGATAGTGTGTGAATGTAAACGTAGGTTTGTGAGCGAGTATGGTGCTAAACATCATCAATACACCATTAGCCGCCATTCCTAGGGTACGATCTATATTGCTTGAGTTCATACAATTTGTACTGCTCTCTATTTCATTATACGATAGGAACATGTGTTTGTCAATGGCTTTTACGGAAACAATCACCCTTTTTGCATTCTCCTCCTCCCATCACTCCCCTCTCCCCATCACCCTTACCGCTTCACCTACATTATGCACCCCTAGCTTCGTACAGATACCATTGATAACAGTGTTGACCGTGCCGATAGCGAGTTGTTGGCTGACAGCGATTTCGTGGCGGGAGAGACCGTGTTGCAAATCGCGCAAAACCTCTTTCTCCCGATATGAAAGCTCCCGTATATCACCAATCCCTGCTGCCTTTCGATATTCGCCAATCAGAAGTGATTGACGTTTGGCATATGATGAAGCCATCCGCATTACTGTCCATAGCCACGATTCGGGGATGTCGTGACCTTCCTGCGATATCGCCGCCTTGGCAAGGGTACGCATATCCTTACCCAGTTCGATGAAAGGCATGATTATCTCATTTCCCCTCGCATTATCGTATGCTTTCTGCAACCAATGAAACGCCATCGCTTTATTTTTTGACCGCCAATAAACACAGGCTGCCATCGCCGCCGCCTCTACACGGGCAAAAAGAACCGCCTCCCGCTCACATGACTCATCGAGATATGAAAGAAGCGGCAAATCAGCACGGGTGAGGAAGTGATAGCGGCTCCGAATCAAGTTAGCGGCATTTTCACTTGCATTGGCATGAAAATAGGGAGCAAAATCCCCTTTTAGCCGATAAGGTATCATTTGTGGTTGCCGCAAATATGTATAGTACCATCCCCTCAGCAAATCATAAGCTCTAACTGCTACATCCCATTCCTTCTTCATCTGCCCATTGTCCACCGGCGAAGCCTTAGCCACACCGCCACTTCTGCTCATATCCTTAGCTGCTACCATTACTTCTTCACATCTATCATATTTACCCTGTATACAAGCTATCCGCAAGCTGTAGTAAAGAGCTTTTTGCCTTACTAGAATCTGTCCTGTTGCTTGCGCCAAGGTCACGGCCTTTCTGAGAAATGCTTCGGCACGAACCACTTCACCTTGGAAAAAAAGTAGCTCCCCGTGAGCAAGTTCAATGTCAGCTACAGAAATAAAACAATAATTATAACAAGGAAAAAGTGGCGGGCGAACAGGAAAATGAGACGATATTGCATTGACCGACTTGGTCAATATTTCAATGTATCCTGCTGCCGAACCTAAGCTTACAGAACCAACATTACTATGATATGCCGTTAGCGATAGCGGGAACTTTGCCAATATCTCTTCGCTATAACTACCATCATTTTGCCGTAAGTGCAAAAGACATTCGCTCATCTTGACGAAATATCGGCTAAAATCGCTATTTTCACCAAATGTTGCCTGTAACATCACCGCCCGCTCCCACTCTTGATAGAGCAAAAATAGCGCATGATGACAATGAGGATTTTCCCACAGTTTTTCCTCATAATTTTTTGCCAGCTTCATGGCGCAGTCAAACTTCCCCACGCCTATTAGTAAGCGAAGATGAGTAGCGGCGAAAACCGGGATTGACCGCATGATATCGGGCGGGGCAGCAGTTAATATTTCATCGGCAAAAGTGGCGATATCCTTTGTCATATGTTCCGCCAAGTCAAAAAGACTAGTAACGAAAGCATTTAAGTCGCCATCTTGTTTATATAGATGCAAAGTCGTCGTCAGAAAACAACGAGGCTCATCCTCGGTAAGAAAATAGGGAATGGTCTCCTTTTCTGCATCAGAAGTGATTGCCAATGCGGGTATGGGAACTTCACGGAAAGCAGCTAATTCATCTCCTTGATTACTGCGGGAGTTGTCATCTCGGACTTTCCCCCCTGTCATCTTGCGGCTTCGCCCATCATGTGGCTTCGTAGCCGCAAGTGGTATCAACCATTGCCGCCCCAGTCGTGATGCTTCGGGAATCTTGCCGCTGGCGCAAAGTAATTGTACCTGCCGGACTTTTATCCCCCATTTGCTTGCCGCTTCGCTTGCGGTCATCCAGTTCATTAGCATATTGCTATTAAATCACGGATAGGCGCAAAATACAAGGATGAATTTACGGATGTATGCGATAGGGTTTTACAGTACTATAGTTTTCATAGATTATTGCTCCACCAATTAAACTTTGCCAAAAGATTTGCGAGGAATTTTTGTGTAGAGCAAGGAAACGACGACGACACATACCGTTAGGTACGTTAGGAGGAGTTGACGTAGCTATACGCTAAAATTATCGTAAATACTTGGTAAAGTTTAGTTGGGGGAGCAATAAAAAGAAGAGGAGCAAACATGAGATACTTTTTTCATGGCAGGGTGTTAGAGCAAAATGATGAATATGCCATCAAGATACCATTCAATGTCTGGGAAGTCTGCGACAAGCGCGGGGTGATTGATGCCGATATCGTCCTTGACAACCAAATAATTGAGTGTAAACTCTTTCCTGAAGAAAAAGGCAAATACAAGATTCTCTTGAATGCCGAAGATGTGAGCCACTTTGAACTCGATATGGAACACAAGATTCTTTTGCATGTCCGTGACAGTATTATCCAAATACACCAAAACAGTCCCTATAGCTTTGAAAATCCCGTCCGGGTAATTGACGGCATGGAGGTAATCATCCAGCCTGTCCACGGTCTTTGCAGCCAAACTTGTATTGCCATGTTGGCGGGGGTGACGATTGCCGAGGTGATGAGCGTAATGGGGCTTCGTGAGTGGCAGGCAAAAATGGGGGAGATGATTTCCGCCCTCAACTATTATGGCATCGACCACAGCAATATCGTTATTTACACCGAGGGGCGGGAAGCGACTTTGCCCAAATGTTGTATCATGATGGAGAGGATGGGGCTTTACAGCCACTATCTGGTTCATTATGACGGTCGCTTTTATGACCCCAATCTCCCGGTTTTTGATGAATATGACATGAGTCAGTTGCTTGGCTATCTGGAAGTGAAATGTCCATGAAGCATCGTGCCGTCTACTCTTCGCCCATCGGCAAGTTGAACCTCATCTGTGATGACGAAAACTTGCTTGCATTGTTGTTTGAAAATCCCAAGCACCACGCTTCTTTACTTCTGGATGTACTTGAAATCAAGCCCGGCTTTCATTCACCTATCATTGACAAGACCTGTATGTGGCTTGACAGGTATTTCTCTGGTGATAAAAATGTCTCCCCTGATGATTTACCATTATCGCCAGCGGGAAGCGATTTTGCCCACTCTGTATGGAAAGTATTGTTGGATATCCCTTATGGGGGACAGATGACTTACGGTGAGGTAGCTTCCAGAATCGGTTGCAATAGTGCCCAAGCCGTCGGACAAGCCATCGGGCGCAACCGTATTGCTATCATTATTCCCTGTCACCGTGTTATCGGTGCTGACGGCAGCTTGACTGGCTTTGCGGGGGGACTTGATATCAAGAAGGAATTATTAGCGCATGAACATTTTTATCTTACTTCATCAAAGGAAGAATCAAGCGACTGATGAACTTTTTCCCTTGGGCAAAACCCTGGGTGAAACCTTGGTAACTACCGCCATGTTCCTGCATAATCCGCATACAAGTACGAAGTCCCAAAGCCGTGCTTTCGTTTGAATAGGAGCGAGGGTCAAGAATATTGGTGAACTCGATATGCAAAAATGAATCTGTTTCAAATGCCATCAACTCCAACGGATGATTGCGGTCGGCGTATTTGTTGATATTGGACAAGGTATTGTCAAGGACACGCTGGAGAAACTCGGCATCAATCATACATTCACCGTTGAATGAATCGAGTTGGGCGTATAGCTTAACTTCAAAGCCGCTGCTTTCTAGGTCAAACATTTGATTATCAATCAACCCTGTTATCAAATCCTGGGTTTTGACCGCTTCCTTATGATATGTCTCCGCCGTCATTTCCGTTGCGAGGAAATACTCAAACAATTTGTCAGACATCTCCCTAATCTGGAAAGCCTTACGCTTGCTTGCCCCGAGAAAGTGTTTTAGTTGTTCTTCATCTTGGTAGTGCTTTAGCAGCAACAGTTCCAGATAACCTATCAGTGAGGTAAGCGGTGTCCGCAGGTCATGGGCAAGAGCAGTCATCAGCTTCTGGTGAGTTTCGGCATTTTCTTCCTCTTCCTGCTTCTTTGCCAACAACGACAGCCGCATTTGATTGATACCATGAGCAAGATCAAAAAGCTCATCATGTCCACGTTCATGGAGGTTGTAGCTCAAATCACCACCCTTTAATATTTCCAACTCACGAGATAGGGTTTGCAAATAGCGCATTTTGATCCATGCGGCAATTAGACAGAGCAAAATGAAGAGCAATACCGACAAACCCATACTGACATAATACGCCCACATATAATAGGTAGCGTAAACTTCACTATGGACAAGGGCATTGACATAAGTTCCGTCAGCAAAAATAACCTGATATATACTGGAGCTTTGCTCCCTGATGAGGAGAGAAATGTATTGCTTGTCGAGATAGCGCAAATACCAACTCTCAACGGCTTCATCGCCAATAATCATATTGGGGTCATTAAAGATACGGCTCTCGTATTCGGAATCAAAGATGAGATTGTTGGCAAAAAGCGTCAGCCGAATATTATCCGCTCCTGCCACCCAAGTATTGAGCAGCGATATATTTTCGATAGTGATATTGTTATCGACAATGAACTCTTGTAATAGCCACACATAACGCTGTTCATTCTGAGCAATTGCCTCAGGACTGGCGAAAGACGACTCCACCACTGCATAGGAGAGGCGGTTAAAGAGCGGGAAAGAAACATAAGCCAGCACCATCGCCACGATTACAGCCATTACCAATTGTACTGACAGCTTGCGCCCGAGCAAACGCTTTATTTTAATCAATGCGATACCCCTTTCCCCAGATATTGACAATCACCCGTTCCGGCGGGTCTCCTTCTATCTTTTTGCGCAAATTGCGGATATGGACATTTACCGTATTGTTCGAGGTAGGCAAATACGAGTCATTCCAGACACTTTCGTATATGTTTTGCACTGAAAAAATCTTTTTCCGCTCCGAGGCAAGTAACAAAAGAATCTGGAACTCTATTTCCGTAAGGATGATTTCCATATCATTTTTGAAAACACGGTTGGTATCTGTATTTATATAGATATTGCGAAAGTAAATGGCTTTTGCAGCCGCTTCCTTGTCCAACGAACCGCCACGGCTGTATACTTGATGACGGCGAATCAATGCTTTGACCCGTGAGGTTAACTCTGTATAGGAAAACGGCTTGACGAGGTAATCATCGCCGCCTGCCATGAACCCCTCTACCTTGTCGGCATCGGTAGATTTCGCTGTCAAAAAGAGTATCGGGGTCACATATTTTTGGCGAAGTTGGGTACAGGCTTCTATCCCTGAGAAATGCGGCATCATCACATCGAGGATTATCAATGATACTGTATCATTCATTTTGTCGATGGCATCTGCACCATGTGCGGCTTCAATGACGCTATATCCCTCTTTTTCCAAGAGCATCCTGATGACCTCACGGATTTCTTCGTCATCGTCAGCTATGAGGATGGTCTGCTCAATACCCGCTTTTTCCAACTTACTGCTCCCCAATTACTTTGCCTAGTATTTACGGCAATTTCCGTGCGTAGTTATAGGGCAATACTACCACGCAATCATCAAATTTTCCAGATATTTTACCTTTCTTAATTTATTTTAAGTAATTTCCGGAAAAATTCGGATGGAAATAAGCAACTATTGCTCCACCAATTAAACTTTGCCAAAAGATTTACGAGGAATTTTTTTGTAGAGCAAGGAAACGACGATGACATGTGCCTATAGGCACATTAAGAGGAGTTGACGAAGCTATACGCTAAAATCATCGTAAATACTTGGCAAAATTTAGTTGGGGGAACAATATCTTGCGAAATCACAAAAAACGTGTTATTCTAACCCTACTTAATAATCAACACAAACATATAAATGGAGGAATGAGAAATGAAAAAGTTTTTTGCATGTATTATTACTGCTTCACTAATGCTTGGCGTACTGGCAAGCTGTAGTAGTGATGACGGGGTTTTGACAGTTGGCACCAATGCCGATTTTCCACCTTTTGAATATATCGGCGACAATGGTGAGCCGGACGGCTTTGACATCGCTTTAATCAAAGAGATAGGCAGTCGGATCGGACGGGAAATCGTAATCGAAGATATGGAGTTTTCGGCACTCATCGCTGCGATTGGTTCACGGATAGACGTGGCGATTGCCGCAATGACCGTCACCGAGGAACGCCGCCAGACTGTGGATTTTTCCGAGCCGTACTATGAAGCCATCCAGTATGTAATCGTACCGGTAGAGTCAGATATTTCTTCAATGGCTGACCTCGAAGGTTTGACTATCGGTGTCCAACTGGGGACGACCGGTGATTTCATCGCCGAGGATATCGAGGGTGCGGTGGTTATTCAATATGTCAAAGGGCTTGATGCCGTCAATGACTTACTCAACGGGCGTGTCGATTGTGTGATAATTGACAGAAATCCGGCGTTGGTGTTTGTCGAGCGGCATGATGGTATACTACGTGCCGTGGAAGGTTATTTGTTCGGTTTCGATGCCGAATACTACGCCATTGCCATGCCCAAGGGTGATACTGATTTGGCTACGCAAATCAATCAAGCTCTACGGGATATCAAAGCCGATGGTACTTATGACAGATTGGTCAGAATCTATATCGAAGAATCGTAATTGCGATGCAAGAATGGTTTGAAAGTGTAGCCGCATCATTTGAAAGAGCCTTCATCACCGGTGATCGTTGGAAGATATACCTCGCCGGGTTGGGAATTACCGTGGAGGTTTCTTTCTTTGCGGCTATATTGGGATTACTGATCGGCACGTTGCTTGCTTTTATGAAAATGTCGGTCGGCAAAGATGGACGGCGAACACCGTGGAGTATCATTGCCAACATTTATATTGATATTATTCGTGGTACTCCGGTAGTTCTTCAACTTTTGATTATGTACTTTATCGTCTTTACTTTCAGTCGTAATGCGGTAATGATTGCTATTATTACCTTTGGTATCAACAGCGGTGCCTATGTTGCCGAAATCGTCCGTGCCGGGGTCTTGGCGGTGGATAAGGGGCAGACCGAAGCCGGGCGTTCGCTTGGTTTGAGTCAGGCACAGACAATGCTCTATATTGTCATCCCCCAAGCGGTGAAGAATATTCTGCCACCGATGGGGAATGAATTCATTATCCTGTTAAAAGAAACGGCAATAGTCGGATATGTAGGGCTTACTGACTTGACCCGAGCTGCTAATCAAGTTTCGTCACGTACATATGAACCGTTCATGCCTCTGATTGGTGCTGCTATCATTTATTTTTCGATGATTAAAGTGCTGACGATACTCCTGGGCAAATTGGAAAGGAAATTGCGAGCAAGTGATAATCGTTGAAAATTTGCACAAAACATTCCCCACTACCGACAACCATGTCCTGCGGGGTATCTCCTGTCACATCACCGCAGGGGAAAAAATCGTCGTTGTCGGTCCGTCAGGGTCAGGCAAAAGCACATTCCTGCGTTGCCTGAATCTACTGGAGCAACCCAGCGAGGGGAAGATATGGTTTGACGGCACGGAAATCACTGACCCCCAAACCGATGTCAACCATGTCCGCACTCGCATGGGGATGGTTTTCCAGCAATTCAACCTCTTTAACAATCTGACTGTAATCGCCAATATCATGCTTGCCCCGGTGAAACTCAAAATCATGAGCAAAAGCGAGGCAGAAGCAAATGCGATGAAGCTATTGGAGCGGGTTGATTTGCTTGATAAACGAGATTCCTATCCCAGTCAGTTATCCGGCGGTCAAAAACAACGAATTGCCATCGTCAGAACCTTGGCAATGAACCCGCAGGTCATTCTCTTCGATGAGCCGACATCTTCACTTGACCCTGAGATGGTGGGTGAGGTACTGGAGGTAATGAAAGACCTAGCGGAGTCGGGGATGACGATGGTGGTGGTCACTCATGAAATGGGGTTTGCCCGTGAAGTCGGAACACGAATCATGTTCATGGACGAAGGGAAGATAGTTGAAGAAAATCCGCCGTCTTCGTTCTTTGGCAATCCCGAAAGTGTACGTTTGCAAGAGTTTCTCTCAAAGGTGCTTTAATGTTCAAACTCTTATCCTTTGTAGTTCTCACAATCGGAATTTTCCTCTTTGTTTTCGGTGTATTGCTAAACGATAATACCGCCGACACGCTCCATCATGGCTCAGAAGGCACTGAACAGTTCTCATTGCTTGAAAACGAAAGCGATGTGACGGCAAACCTAACCGATAAAGGAACAATAGATACCACCAACACTACCGAAGACGATGAAGCGAATATAACCGCTGAAAACACTGAGCCGCCAACAATCACGGGGGCAAGGGATTTGGAAATCAGGGTCGGGGCTACGGTGGCATATCGTGATGGGGTGACGGCTGTTGACAGTAATGGCAAAGAACTGACCCTCGCCATTGATACCAAGGATGTCAACACCTCTGTCCCGGGAAAGTATCGTGTTATCTATTCAGCAACAGATGCCGACGGTCAGACCACGAGCGTCACCATCACTCTTTCCGTCATCGAGCTTACTGCCATCTCCCGTGAGGATGCCGACAAGCGGGTGGAAGATGTCTACCACCAAATCATCAGCGAGGGGATGAGTGAGCGGGAAAAAGCACGAGCGATTTATGATTATGCCATTCATCGTATCCGCTACAACAGTACCAGAGGCAGAGAGTATGATGCAGCCCATGTCGAAGTCTATAACGCTATCAAAAGCGGGAGGGGGGATTGTTATCATTATGCGGTCGTTTCCCAGTTCCTGCTCACTAGAGCGGGTTTTGACAATCAAGTGATAACTAGGGTCGGCGGTGATACCCGCCATTACTGGAATCTGGTTTTTATTGATGACGGTTGGTATCACTTCGATGCTACTATCACCCTCGACAGCGACCTCAACGAGCGTTTCCTCTTCGACGAACCTAAAGCAATGTCGATGACGGCACGAAACATCGGTCATATCGAAAACTACTATGTCTACGACCACTCACTCCACCCGGCGGCGGCAGGTTGTCCGCTGTGTGCAGAGGAATGATTTTCACTTCTACCCTGACAGTAACTCTAGTCGTTCTTTTGCCAAGAGATAGTCACCGCACTTTTGGTAATACTTCTTTGCCATCCCCGGTTCACCACGGCACTCATGGATTACCCCGATATTGTAAAAGGCACGAAAACTATTTACCCCTGTCACCGAAAAGTCCTTTACCATCGTTGCTTTTTCAAATTCGGCGATGGCAAGGTCAAAGTGGGCATTATTCATGTATATAAGTCCCATCAGAAAGATGAAATCAGCACGTTTTGCAAATTCATCATAAATGTTCACAAATGACATCGCTTCTGCAACCCGCCCGCTGTCAAGTAAGGCATAACCATAAGACTCAACCATCGTCTGGACATAATCAAGGCGGGGGTCAAGGTCAAACTCCAACCCTTGACCGTAGTAATGACAAGCCATCTCACTATCGCCGAGAGCCCGATAGGACTGTCCTATCTGAAAATAAATATATGGGTCGTCTTCGTTTAGTTCCAACTGCATCAACAGCATTTCCAGATAGAGGTTTGCCTTGGCTTTTGCCACGGCGGAGTCAATATACCCTTTGTGGTAAAAACGGATGGGAATGGAAAAATACTTTATCTCCGCACCTAACCTCGACACCGCCTGCTCATGAATACTGCCTTGATAGTGATGCACACGGCGGTCAAAAAGGCGAGCAACCCGCTCAGTCATCACCCCATCGTCTTTTTCGCTAGGATTATCACGAATAATCATGCCGATACCCTGTGGGTATGACTCCATCGCCAGGGCGATGACCTCGGTGTCAATCTCCGTCAAATACTCATCACAGTCAATAGCCAGTACCCAGTCATAGCGGGCATGACTTATGGAAAAATTGCGGGCGGCGGAAAAATCACTACACCAGTCGAAATGAACTACTTTGACCCCAGCTTCCTTGGCGATACTCACCGTCAGGTCAGAAGAGCCGGTATCAGCGAGAATAATTTCTGCAAAGTGGGGGCGTAAAAGCTCAAGGCACTTTTCGAGGTTCTTTTCTTCATTTCTGGCAATCATGCAAACTGATATCGGTAACATTCTGTCTCCTCTCGGCTTGGGGGAGATTGCGGGTCAGGCCCGCAATGACTGTTGCAAGCCCCCTATGGGTGGTGTAAACCGCTCTTATAGCGCAGAGCGGCGTTGGGGCAGCTGTCGATGCAACTCGCACAGCGGACACATTCGGGGTCATTCGGGGTCTTTCGGGGTTCAATTGCCAACAAACATGCTTCATGGCAGCGATTACACGAGCTTGAGTTACATTTTTCTGCATCATGTGTCATTCTGATAAACGAAAAGCGAGCAAAAAACGAATATATCGCTCCCAACGGACAAAAAACACGGCAAAAGAATCGATACACGACAACCGATGAAAGCAAAAGTACCAAAGTGAGGAACACGTTGAATACCAATAGCACCCCTGCCATTCCTCGCAAAAACTCATGGGAGATGAAGAGGGGTACTGCCCCGAAGACTATCCCTGACGGACATATATACTTACAAAACCATGTTTCTCCAACTCCTGACAATTCATGAGTAAAAAATAGTGGCAACAAAATCACGAATAATAGCAAGACGAGATATTTCAGATATCGCGCCCAACGCAGAACCATCTTTCGCTTCGGGGTTTTGATTCGATATAACAAATCCTGTAACAGTCCCATCGGACATACATATCCGCAAACCAAACGCCCAAAGAAAGCACCCACTACTACCACAAAACCCATGACCCAGAGACTTACGCTTTGCTTGGTGGCAAGAAAAAATTGCATTGCCCCCAGCGGGCAGGAGGTCACAGCCGCCGGGCAAGAATGACAATTGAGTCCGGGGGTACAGACCATCTTCAAGCGACCTTGATAAATCTTACCGCTGAAAAAGTTCCCCAACAAAGGATTTTGAAGAAAAAAGAAAATAATCTGGATTATCAATCGCCTGAATCTATACTTTTTTTTCATCATCATGTTTGATATTACTTAGCCACCTATCCTAAGCCGATACAGTCAAAACAAACCAAGGAGGTTCTCAGCATTATTTCCCGCATTTCCCCGCGCCAAATCCCCATTACCATCATCGCTATGCCCAAAAGTAGCAGAGCAACCGTGACCCATATCCGCTTTTTTTCGAAGATAATTCCCATAATTGCTCCCTCAACTAAATTTCGCCAAGTATTTACGATAATTTTAGCGTATAGCTTCGTCAACTCCTCTTAATGTGCCAAAAGGCCGTGCCTTAAGGCACTAGTCATCGTCGTTTCCTTGCTCTACACAAAAATTCCTCGC
>JAITGA010000018.1 GCA_031280955.1 Lachnospiraceae bacterium | reverse complement strand
GGAGTATTTGCAGAAAAGTGTGGTACTATATTCATTGCTGATACAGGAAACAGGCGTATAGTTGTCCTTGACGCAGATGCGAGCCTCAATACACTTATGGATACGGTAGAGCTTACCGGCTCTACGCTGACATTCAGACCGCAAAAGGTAGTGACAGATACCGCCGGGAACGTCTATGTCGTGGGTGGTGGATCTACAGAGGGTTTGATACAACTTACCCGTGAGGGGGAGTTCGTTCGTTTCTTTGGTTCTAACCGCGTCCGCCCTAATCCTATGGAAGTAATATATAGGATGTTTCTTACCAGAGCACAAAGACAAGCGCGTGAACAATTCATACCTACGGAATTTTCCAATGTACATGTAGATGAAATGGGTTTCCTCTATGTTACAACTCGCAATACTCGTACCCTACAGATACGTAGGCTCAACGCTTTAGGCGGCGATGTACTTAGGCATGATGGACTGGGTGGCGAGGGATATGGCGACATCACCTCTACCACTGTCAGATCCGGGGTCATGGCGCAGTTTCAAGCTGTAAGTACGGATGGCGATGGGAATGTCTACGCTCTTGACAATTCGACAGGTCGTATTTTCACCTATGATCGCACAGGTGAGTTGCTTTTTATGTTCGGCGGTAGCGGCAATCAAAAAGGACTCTTTTCTGACGCTCAAGCTGTAGATGTCCGTGATGGAACAGCTTATGTACTATGTGCCGGGCGCGGGAACTTGACTGTTTTCTCTCTTACAGAATATGGCAATAACATATTGCTTGCCAATCATCTTTATACTATGGGTGAATACGAGGAAAGTATCGTACCATGGCGTGAGGTCATCCGTATGGATGCCGGCAATACCCTCGCTTGGCGAGCGTTGGGGCAGGCTTACTTTGGTCGCAAGGATTATGCAGCTTCTATGGAATATTTCCGTCGGGGGTATGACCGTGATGGTTACTCCGAGGCTTTTGGGATGTTGCGAAATGAGTGGATAAAGAGGTATTTTTCGCCTTTAGTCATTGGGATACTGGTATTCATCCTCGGAGTGAATGTCACACTAAGATTTTGGCGGCGCAGGGTAAGTAATAAAAAACGCATTCATACAAAGTAAACAGGAGCATATATGCTAGATACAGCAAAATTCGCATTCACTATCATCTTTCATCCCTTTGATGGGTTTTGGGAGCTAAAGCACCATAAGACCAAAACTGTAGGAGCGGCTAACTTAATTTTGTCCATACTCTGCCTTTTGAACGTCATATCGGTACAGTTCACCTCTTTTCATTATGGAATCTTAGACCGTGATGGCAACAACATCTTTTTCAATGTTTCAAGCTTCGTTATTCCACTTTTGGCTTGGACGATACTCAACTGGGCTCTCTCCACACTTTTAGACGGCAAGGCCACGATGCGTCAAATCTGGGTGCAAAGCATCTACTCGCTGACCCCGCTACTCTTGTCCTTGCCTGTTTTACTTATTTGCTCATATATAATGACGTTGGAAGAGGCTGCATTTTATTACTTAATATCAGGAATAGCCATTATTTGGAGTCTTTTCCTCTTCCTGATAGGTAATATGACGATACAAGACTATAACTTGGGAAAAACGTTAGTAATGGCCATCTTTACGATAGCCGGCATCGCTGCCACTATTTTTATAGGGATTATCCTATTTTCCACATTTCAACAATTGATTAGCTTTATCACGACTGTCATTATAGAGATTAGGTATATGCCATGAAGAAAACCTTGTTACTTTTAAGTTTAATAATACTTAAATTAGGGCTAATAGCCTGCGCCGTTAATGAGCCTTTCTTTGCGGAACTTTTGCCATATAAAGCGCAAGTTGGTACGCCTCTTATGCTAAGCGAGACGACTATGGTAGCTTCTAATGAGCTGTATTCATTATGGGTAGACCCTGCATATGCGTCTTTTAGAATAGATTCCGATAGCGGTGTCGTATGGCGTAGTCTGCCCGAATACTTCGATGATAGTGACTGGGTTCATAATATGCTGATACCCAATGTTGCCTCACTAATAACAGTTACCTCGCTTGATGCATCGCTTTCCAGACAGGAACTACATTCTTATGAACATTGTGTATTAAATGGTACAGTCACATATGAAGCGATAACTGATGGAATACGTTTTGTCTTCCACTATCAACGCCAAGGGATTACCATCCCCCTTGACATTTATTTGACTAATGATGGCTTTGTCGCTCAAGTAGCTCCCGGGGACATTGTTGAAGGCGGGGATTTCATCGTAAATCAAGTTATGATTCTACCCTACTTTAATAGTGGAACATCTGCTGATACAGGCTATATTTTCTATCCTGATGGTTCAGGAGTTATCGCCGAATATAACAGAGATTATAATCATCCTGCCGATATGACACACCCGGTGTTTGGCTTTGACCGCGGGATAGGTACTGTTGAGTCTATTTCCCAAGTTGAAGGCTACAGAATGCCTGTCTTTGGTACTAAGACCAACGATGCGGCTTATCTGGCGATAATAGATGGCGATGCTAGTTTTATCTCCTCTATACATAGCGGCGTAAATCGCCGTAATATAGGTTATTTCAAAAATGCCGCTATCTTTACCTACAGAGATGTAGGCAGGGTTTTTTTGCGTGACAGTCAGACTATGGTTTCTACCAGTTATACTATACCTGCTCCCGTTACAGCAACTGCGCCTTTTGTTGTAAGGTATCTCTTACTGGAAGGTGACGACATACGTTATAGCGACATGGCCTTTGCATATAGGTCTTTCCTGGAGCAAAATGGCACTTTTACGGAGCGTCTTTCATCAGGGAACACTAGTGCACATCTTGTTCTAGTAGGAGCGTTAGAAAAACCCTCTTCCTTCTTGGGTATACCCATGAACAGACAGATTAATCTCACTACCTTCGCAGAAGCAGAAACTATCATCAGTAGCCTACATGAAGCAGGCATAGGTCCGCTTACGGTTTTTTATCAAGGAGCGCAAGCCGGGGGTATCAATTCACATTGGACACCCAATTTCCGCTTTAACCGCTCTCTTGGTGGCGAAAAAGGCTTTAGGCAACTAGATGCGAAGCTTAATGATAGCGATGATACCCTCTTTCTCATAGGTGAGCTGTTACAGGTATATCGTACCGGCCAAGGCTTCTCCTCCTCTCGTGATGCTGCAAGGACAACCGGTAATGGTCTCAATTTTCAGTATGACTACTTCATTCAGGACGGCAGCCGTAATACTTTTGCGCGTCGATGGTATTTGCTGTCTCCTGCCTTGTGGCATGATAGCTTTGGCATTATTCGCGGCAATGATTTCATGTCCGCAGCTGATGCGGGGCGCTTAGTCTACTCTGACTACAATCAAAAATCGTCGGTTTTTCGTGATAGAACGGGACCGGCGCTGGTGAAAGCCATGGACAGCGGTAGCAGCAACACTCTTGCGCTTTCATATGGTAATGCCTATACATGGGAATTAGGTCCCATACTCTATGATGTACCCCTAGGTGCTTCAGGATTTTTCCTGCAAGGAGAAGAGGTCCCTTTCTACCAGTTAGTCGTCCATGGCTATATAGAATATTCCGGTCAGGCTATGAATCTTGCGCCTGATAAACAACTAGCCTTGCTTAGAACTGTGGAGTATGGAGCTATCCCCCAGTATTTTGGCATATATGCACCATCTGCTGAGTTAAATCGCAGTATCCTAGCCGGTATGTTTTCTGCTTCATATGTCGATTGGCTGGATATGGCTGCCGATCAGGCGGAGCAACTAGGTGATTTATACCAAAGGATACGTGGTCAAAGGATGACAGGACATGAAGAAACAGCTGCGGGAGTGTTTCGAACCACCTATGAAAATGGGGTAGTTGTAACAGTAGATTATGGGGAGCGGCTCTTTACGGTAACAGATTCGGCAATACCGTAAGTGATGTATGTGTAGGTTATTAGGCGATATAAATAACGAATGTTATTTAATTGTTAGGAGCAAAGTAGTGAAAGAGAAAAAGAAGCGTAAAAAGAGTGGACTGCTTCGCCGTAAAGCGAATGTTGGACGTATGATTACATATTTTTGGTTGCTGGGTTTTTTACTCTTCGTAGCCAACCCTTTGCTTGAATCACTTCGCTATGCCTTTTCTGATGTCCAGATTTCCTTTGGGAATGTCAACCTAGTCCCCATCGGTTTTGACAACTTCATCAAGGCCTTCACTTTAGACGTTGAGTTCGTACCACTGCTGATAGATTCGCTTGCTACTATCTTAATAGATATCATCCTCATTACATTCTTCTCGCTCTTCATTGCGGTTATGCTCAATCGTGAGTTTCGTGGACGCGGGTTTCTAAGAGCAATATTCTTCTTACCCGTTATCATTACCTCCGGAGCCTTAGTGTTCGTGATGGAATCTGACATATCAGCACAGTTTGCCGGAGCTTCCGGGCAGCAGGGTATGCCGATGCTACAAACTGTTGATTTCCGTGATATGCTGCTTACCATTACTGACGGCAATAGAGCGGTATTAATACTGACAGATGCCATCGACAATGTATACCAGACGATATGGAAGTCAGGTGTGCAAATCCTTTTATTTATCGCCGGCTTGCAGGCTATATCACCATCACTTTATGAAAGCGCACAGATAGATGGTTCGACCGGCTGGGAGTGCTTTTGGAAGATAACCCTTCCGATGATTTCTCCTATCATAGTTATCAACTTAGTTTATACCATTATCGATTCCTTTACTGATTATAATAATGAGCTCTTGCGCTATATACAACGAACAGCCTTTGGATCGATGCTTGATTTTGGTTATTCAGCGGCACTGGCGTGGATATTTTTTGCGGTTATAAGTATATTCCTGTTGCTTACTGTGGGTGTTTTAAGTCGTAGAGTGTTTTATATGAATGATTAACGGAGGTACTAAGGTATAATGAAAACGATAACAGATATTAAAGAAATGCTCATTTTCATTAAACTAAACGACCATCAAAAAACTACTGTTCTTAGGAAATCAAAGAAATTTTTCTATAGAGTATTTTTCGCTATTCTTTTTTGCGGTCTTGGTTATATTCTTGTCTATCCACTTATATATATCTTTACGACTGCTATCAAGTCGCCATCTGATATGCTGGATACCACCACTATCTGGGTAGCCAAAAACCCGGCTTTTGGCAATTTTGCCGCAGTGTGGAACTACATAGAATATCCTGCCGCCTTGTTGAATACTCTCATGATAGCCGGGATAGTAACTATCCTCAATCTCTTTGTTTGTTCAATCGTAGGTTATGGCTTTGCACGCTTTAAGTTTAAGGAGCGCGGTATACTCTTTGCGCTAGTTATCTTCACCATCATCGTGCCGCCACAGGTCATTAGTTTACCTCAATATTTGTTTTTTCTCAACTTCGATATCTTTGGTATCTTTAGTGCTATATTAGGCGGGACACTCAATTTCAATAACTCCATTGCTCCCTTCGTTTTACCTGCTGCCTTTGGACAAGGGTTAAAGACGGGTTTGTTTATCTATATATTCAGGCAGTTCTATAGAGGGATGCCTATGGAACTGGAGGAAGCCGGATATATAGACGGCTGTGGCATAGTGCGAACGTATTTGCAGATTATGTTGCCTAACGCTGTACCTGCTTTCATCACTGTAGGGTTACTTTCCTTTGTCTGGCATTGGAGCGAGGTCTTTAGTCAGGCTCAATATATGAACGAAAACCCCACTTTATCGCTGCGTTTGATAGGTGTGACCGGACTCATAACCAGAAGCGCAGCGATGACAGATTTGTCATATGTGACACCGCTAAAGTACGCCGGAGTCGCTTTGGTCATCCTACCTTTGATAGTCATATATCTCATCGGCCAGCGTTTCTTCGTACAAAGCGTAGAGCGCAGCGGAATAGTAGGCTGAGACAGACTGAGACAAAAACACGTTTGACTTGCTGTTTTGCTTTATATATGGTATCATAGAACTATGCTTATGAAACGTAAGGCTTGCAGACTAAAGTGTATACTACTAAATGAGCAAGCTGGTTTGACACATCCATAATTATCTAACACGACTAGACATTAAAGGAGGAGATTTATGAGGGAAAAGCTAATTTCCATTGCTCTAGTTTTTACGATGCTATGCGGTGGTCTTGCTGCCTGTAATGTCAATACATTGCCACCGGAGCTTCCTGATGGCAATGTCGATTTTGCCAATATCAATCCCGAGGGTAATGTCCAAGGTGGCGAAGTCGAAAGCCCTGCCTTTAGCGGTATCAATAGCGCGGCAAGGTATCGGTATGAGCTAGGGTTAAATCCTGACCAATTCGCCGATAGGACACTTACTATCTGGACTTTCTGGGATCTAAGTGACGAAGAAGCGGATCATATTGCCGCTTTCGAGGCAGCTACCGGCGCTACAGTTGAATACATCAATCGTTTCACTTGGGAGATGTATGAGCCGGACTTAATTAAGGCGATAGCTTCCGGCGATGGCCCGGACATTTGTTATTTCATGAGTGAGGTCATCCCGTCATGGGTAATGAAGGGATTCTTAGTTCCTGTCAGCGATTATATTGACTTTTCTACTGTTACACTCTCACTTGGTAAGGGAACTATGGAGTTTTATACCTTCAATGGTAAACTCTACACCGTTCCTGACTTCCATGAAGGATCGAGCAAGCTCTATTTTCGTCGCGACATCTTTGCTAATGCGGGTCTTAGAAATCCCTATGAACTTTATTTGGATGGTGAGTGGACATGGGATGCTTTCGTAAGGCTTGCTCAGGATGTGAAAGAGGATTTGACCGGTGATGGCGAATATGACATCTGGGGCTATTACTCATGGCAATGGGAACAACTACTTTATTCAAATGGAGCTAATCACGTACAGTGGATAGACGGCAATCCTGTCCAAGGGTTAGACGATCCCAGAGCGATACGCGCCTTTGAATGGGAGCGAGCTCTTGGTGAACAATACGATATAATCGCTCCTTGGGATCCGGACCTTGACCCACCGGGGATGTTGGTCGCAGGGAAGATTGCGATGATGTACTGGGGTGCTTGGTTAATCGAAGGTTTGCGAGAAGAATTAGGTGACAAACTTGGATTTGCTCCCTTCCCTCGAGGACCGGATTTGCCGGCAGATGTTCCGATGGCTGACATAGCATCAGGACACCGTGAAGGCATAGCGGGAGCTTCTCGTGAACCGGAACTAGCCGCTTTATATATGCTCTTCAAACGCTTATATGAGAACGAGGCTGCTGAGGCAGTTGCTTTAGCCGAACAAGAGCCTGAGCGTATTCAGCTATATGGTTCGCTAGAGGAATATGAGTTGGCAGTTGAAATGGATAAAAACTCTACCTGGAATGCCATATATGGTTTCACCGGACTTGATGCCATCGTCACTCGGATTCGAAATGCCGATGATATGAGTGCGGCTCAGGCAGTTGAAGCATATAAGAGTATGGGACAGCAAATGATAGACCGCACATGGGGAACCAATGAATAGCGATAATTGCATACGAGAGGCTTTTTCTGCTTACTAAGCTTAGTAAAGAAAGGTATGGTATCAAAATGAAAAAACTTGTAGCTTATTTTTTAACCTTGGTGCTGACGATTTCATTGGTCGCTCTACCGGTTTTCGCTGAAGGGCTGTTCGTACTAGATCCATTTACTTCCAGCACCTTCTCCGCAGATGAGGATGACGACTACCTTGACTTTAACTTCAAGGATTCGGGTGGAGCATGGGTCAATATCATGAACCCTTGGGGTCCCTCAGCGTTTTTGATTTTTGAACCTAGTGAAGGCTTCGTGCAAAGCATGATCATCACCTTTATGGTAGAGGGATATGACGGTGGCGACGAGGGATTCCGCACTATGTGTGGCTTTGGTATAAACGGTTGGTCGCCATCGCTTTGGTCACTAGATATAGGTATGGACGATGGTGTCAATTGGGAGGAAGTCTTCGGTGAGCCATATAATTTCGTCGTCGATGGTGATGGTGTTTATCGCATGATAGTATCTTTTCGTGCTGCCATGGACTTCTTCGAGAGCGAAAATGACTGGTACATCAAAGATTTCTTAGAAGGTGTTGATTGTATCGAGCTGGGCTTTTATGGAATAGTTGAAGACTCGACCACTCGCATAACCATTCTTGGCGTAGAAGAAAGTGGAGATATATTTTCCTTTGACGACATAGTACGTCCTCTGGGAACTGACGTTCACTTTGCGGCTAGTGTAGATGAACTGCCGCCACTGCCTACACCTGAGCCACCACGTGCATCACGTTTTGACGAGAGCGGCGAACTGATAAACACCGGCGCAGAAGATGATGCAGATGAGCCGGAAGTCGAACCTGAGCCGGTAGTAGAGCCGGAGCCGGAAGTCGAGCCGGAAGTCATTCCCGAACCGATGCCGGAGATAACGCCTGTTGACGATAGCGGCGATGGTCTGGGGTTGTGGATATGGCTGATAATAATCGGTATTTTGGTAGTAGCGGTACTATTGGTTATCCGGATGAAAAAGAAGAGGTAAGTGGTAATATAGCACGACTGTTATAAACCACTGTTATAAACCAAAACTCAATACTTGTCAATTGTAAAAATCTATGATACAATCGCCATGTTGCAAAAATACACGCACATGATTGCTGTCACGGTGTCCTTGGCAAGCGCGCATTGACCGAATGAGTCAATACGCCAAGAAAATGACCGTCACCGATAGGTAGCGGAGCTTGTCGGTCTGAATCACAAAACACAGACAAGGATAGACAGGAAAACAATCACTGCGGAAGCATAACCGAATGGAGGAAAAGATGAGCGTTATTTCTATGAAACAGTTACTTGAAGCGGGTGTCCACTTCGGACATCAGACACGCAGATGGAATCCGAAGATGGCTCCTTATATTTTTACCGAGCGCAACGGAATCCATATCATTGATTTGCAAAAAACGGTCGTAAAAGTCGATGAAGCATATCGTGCTGTATTCGAGGTCGCCTCGCAGGGCGGGACGATACTCTTCGTGGGTACGAAGAAACAGGCACAAGATGCCGTGAAGAGCGAAGCCGAGCGTTGCGGAATGTTTTATGTCAGCGAGCGTTGGTTGGGTGGAATGTTGACCAACTGGAAGACGATGCAAAGCCGAATCGAAAGACTTAAAGCTATCGAAAAGATGGAGCTTGACGGTACTTTTACCATTTTACCCAAAAAAGAAGTCATCGCCATCCGCAAAGAGGGCGAGAAATTGGAAAAATATCTCGGCGGTCTCAAGGAAATGAAGCGGATTCCTGATGCTATCTTTGTCATTGACCCGAAAAAGGAGCATATCTGTGTCAGGGAAGCTCATGCACGGGGCGTGACTTTGATAGGAATCGGCGATACCAATTGTGACCCTGAGGAGCTGGATTTCATTATCCCGGGCAACGATGATGCCATCCGTGCTGTGAAACTAATCGTGGCGAAGATGGCAGATGCGGTAATCGAAGCCAATCAGGGAGCGGACGCACTGACAGAAGCGGATGCCGAGACTGGTGAAGAAACAGCGGAAGCAGTAGCGGGGACTACCGTTACTGATATTGAAGAAATCGTGGCAGCAGCAGACGAAGTTTGATAGAAAGAGGAATGTTTAGATGAATATTAGCGCAGGAATGGTAAAGGATTTACGTGAGCTGTCAGGAGCAGGGATGATGGACTGCAAGAATGCCCTGATGGAGTGTGACGGCGATATGGAAGCGGCGATGGATTATTTGCGCAAAAAAGGACAAGCCAAGGCAGAGAAGAGAGCCGGGCGGATAGCCGCCGAGGGGCTTTGCCTCGTCGTGCAAAAATCATCTACGGTAGCGGCACTTGCCGAAGTCAACTCAGAGACAGATTTCGTTGCTAAAAATGACGAGTTCCGCTCTTTCGTTACCAATGTCGCTGAACATGCGGCAGGAAGCGAGGCACTCGATGTCGAGACTTTGCTGGCGGAGAAATGGAACTTTGCCGCTGATGGTTCTGGAGGGACGATTGGCGAGAGCCTAGTCAGCATGATTGCCAAAATCGGCGAGAACATGAGCGTCAGACGTTTTGCCAAAGTTACTGCTACGGAGGGTTTTGTCGCTACCTATGTACATGGCGGCGGCAAGATTGGTGTCATTATCGAAGCCAAGGCTGATGTTGAAAATGATGCTGTTCGTGAGGCATTTGTCAATTTGGCGATGCAAGTAGCGGCAATGAGTCCGCTCCATGTCAGCAGTGACGAGATTCCCCAGTCATATATCGACAAGGAAAAAGAAATCCTCATGGCTCAGGCAGTTGAGGAAAATCAAGGTTTAGCGGCGGAAAAGCAAAAACCAGAGCATTTGTTGGAAAAGATAGTCGCAGGACAGCTTAACAAGCAAATGAAAGAAATCTGCCTGCTTGATCAGGTCTACGTCAAGGCAGACGGCGGAAAACAAACGGTTTCACAGTATCTGGCAGAGGTTGCCAAGGCATGTAGTGCTTCCTTGTCAATCAAACAGTTTGTCCGTTATGAGACCGGCGAGGGACTTGAGAAGCGGGAAGAAGACTTCGCCGCAGAGGTCGCCAAGCAGATGGGGTAGGATAACCCCTAGCTCAGCAACCAGTCAAGTGCATTTAGCTGTTTTATACCGTTGTGTGATGTGACAGGGGTATTGTCCATCGTGAGAAGATACTTGGGGTTGTGATCTTTGATGGCTTCAAGCGGCGCAAGTTCACGGGCAAGTGTTGAACCGTCGGTATCAATCACCGTATATGCGACTTGATAATATTCTTCTCCTTTATCGCCGATGACCACGAAATCCACCTCGGTTCTGCCTACTTTCCCGATGAAGATTTCATATCCCCGTCGCATAAGTTCGAGAAAAACGATGTTTTCGAGTATATGTCCCATATCTGCTTTCCTTGTACCGAGCAACGCATACCTTAATCCGATATCGGCGGCATAATACTTGTCGCCGGTTTTGAGGTATTGCTTCCCTTTAATATCGAATCGTCCGATTTGATAGAGAATGAAACAGTCAGTCAAAGCCGTCAAATAGCTTTCGACGGTATGGACGGCAATTTTGCGTCCTGCGGAAGTCATGGTATCAGCAATTTTCTTGGTAGAACAAAGATTACCAATATTGTCGAACATGAAGCGGGTAACGCTCTTTAGCATCGCAGTATCAGGAAATTTGCGGCGGGCAATAATATCTTTCAAAACAATAGTGTCATATATTCCTTGTAGATACTGTCGTCTGTCCTTGGGTTTTTCAATTTGCAGTGCATAAGGAAAGGCACTATCTTCTATATAACTAGTGTATAAACGTTCGTAATTTGTGTTATTTGGAAAAACTGATACATACTCCTTGAATGATAATGGAAGCATTTTGATTTCCACATATCGTCCCGAAAGCAAGGTTGCCAGTTCCCCACTCAGCAGATAGGCATTTGAACCTGTGATATAGATATCACAGTTCTTTTTCACATATAAACTGTTGACACATTTTTGAAATTCACTTACCCGCTGTACTTCGTCAATAAATATGTACATCCTTTTGTTTGAGATTACTTTATTGTTTATGTAGTCATATAATTGTTTGTAAGTTTCAATATCGTTATACTCGCCTTCCTCAAGGTTGATGGAAATGATTTGTGAATCAATAACACTATTTGCCCGTAAATAATCCTGAAATAACTCAAACATGGTGGACTTCCCGCACCGCCGGATGCCGGTAATCACTTTTATTAACATTTTATCACGAAAACTGATAAGGGAATCAAGATAGAGCTGTCTTTGTATCATAATAATCACCTCCACACATTGTTGCAAACAGTATGCCAAAAAATGATATAGATGTCAAGTGTTTGCAGGAATGAGTATAAAAAATGTCTGCTATACTGTTGTGTATCCATTTATTTCCAAGAAAACATGGACAAATCCATAGAAAGCTATATAGTAGTATGTAGCAATTGCTAACGCAATAAGAAACAGATTTCAGAGGAACACATGAAATTAAAGCAACTTTTGACAAGCAAAAAAAGTGAAGACCTCACCGGGGATATGAAGGAAGAGCAGGGGAGGCGTTTTTCTTTGCGCAGGAAAAAAGTCGAAAAAGCGGACAAGGTGAAACCTCCCCGCCGCAAGGTGAAGCGGAAAACCATCTATATCGGCATTGGTGTATGTATCGCCGCCGCCGTAGTATTTTGGTTTCTTCGTCCTGATGAGCAATCAGCGGACAATCTCGTCTCACGGGTGGATTTGTCAGAACTGTTCGTTGCCGATATCGAGTATACAGTTAGTGCGGCAGGAATAGTAGAAAGCAAAAATTCCAGCAGGGTCTTTGGCAGTCAGAACTTCCGTATTACTGAGATTTTGGTGGAAGTGGGCGATGTTGTCAGCAAAGATCAGCTGTTGCTCACACTCGATACTGCCATCTTGGAAGAGTCGATCGAGAGTATGGAGCTTAGCATGGCGATACAAGAGCGAAACTCTGCCCTCCAACTGCGAAACGCCCAAGATGCGTACCGTGCCACAAGGGATGCGATTGAGGGTGATACCAATGCGAGTTTGATTAGTGCTGAATCAAGTGTGCGAAATGCCCATGAGAACTGGCAACGGGCGATTAGAACGAGGGATACATATCTGGAAACACGCCGTGATGGTCACAAAACGGCGGTAAATAATACCAAGGATGCGTATGAGCGGACGGAAGCAGCTCTTAATGTTGCTCGGTCGGCAAATAATGCGGCACGCTCAGCAGTCAGGAATTATGATTTGACTGAATATCAAAATGCCTTGATGCTTCAAGAAATCAGGCAAACTGAGTATGATGAAGCTTTGGCGGCATACAACCAAAAGATAGAAGATGGCGAAGACGCAACCGCCGAGTTGGCGACGTTGGACAATGCCCGCACCGCACTCAATATCGCAGTTCTTGTCACTCAGGCGGCGTATGCCCCTTATCAGTTGCTGGTCAATGAAGCAGCGACAATAGCGGCACAGCTTGCTTCTGCCGAAAATGCCCATCAACAAGCCAAGCGAGCTTATGATACTGCCCTCGAAGAACAAGCGGCAGCAGAAAAAAACAGCGGCGACCGCACTTTGACCGAACACAATATTGCGATTGAAAATGCCCATGAAGCATATCAAACCGCTCTGCGTTCCCAAAATGCCGCCGAGGAAGCGGCACAAAATTCACTCAGGCAAAGCCGTAATAGTTTATCAAGTGCGGAACTTGCTGCCAATACTGATATGTCAGAGCTGGAATATATGCGGCTTTTGCGGAATCTGGAAAATGCAGTGGTTACAGCTGGTGAAAGCGGGACAGTTACGGCTATATATGCAGCTGTCGGCAACATGGCGACAGGTTTGTTGTTCGTGATTGAAGATATAGATGATTTGTTTATCGAGACCACCATCACCGAGTTTGATGTTGCCGTTGTCAGCGAGGGAAAAGCGACAAAAATTAGGGCAGAAGCAGCACGTGATGTCATATATGATGGTGCTGTCACTTTTATTGCTCCGACTTCCACCAAAACGTCGATGGGAGCCACGGACAGAATGGGTGATACCGTTTTTGCGACCGAGGTGGATGTGCTTTCTTCGGGTACGGCACTCAGGATAGGTATGAGTGTCCGTCTTGATTTCATTATCGAGCAGGAAACGGATGTCCTCGTCGTCCCCTATGACACCGTCTACATGGGTGAAGACGGCAATGATTATGTGATGATAGTCGAGGGGATAGATATCTTTGCCGCAAGCGGGACGGCGTTCAGATTACGGGAAATCGCAGTTACTACGGGTCTTTCCAACGATATCAGTATTGTAATCAATGGAGCCGGGATCGAAGAGGGCGTGGTGTTTGTGAATACTCCGGGTAATTACCGCCACTTGATTGGACGTGAGGTAATCCTGACCGACCAAATCATCTCCAGAGAAACCAGGTCGATGCGTGATATGTGGATGAATTTTTAGTAGTTGGGGCAATAAATGAATGATATCATTATCAACATGAGGGGAATCGTCAAGCGGTTTTTCATCGGTCAGCCGAATGAACTTCAAATTCTTCATGGTATCGACTTGGTGGTCAAACGAGGTGAGTTTATCGCCATCGTCGGACCGTCAGGCTCAGGCAAATCAACGTTGATGAATCTAATCGGGGCTCTTGACCGTGCCACGCTGGGTAGCTATACTCTCGAAGATACTGTAATCGAAGCGGCGCGTGATGCCGAACTATCAGCCATCCGTAACCAAAAAATCGGTTTTGTCTTTCAAAATTTCAACTTAGTGCCACGTACCAACGCTGTTAAAAATGTCGAGTTGCCGATGATGTACGGCGGTGTGAATATGCGTGACCGCAACCGCCGTGCCCGTGAGTTGATGGATATGGTGGAGATGGGCGAACGCCTTTATCACCAACCCAATGAACTGTCAGGCGGGCAAAAACAGCGGGTGGCGATTGCGCGAGCGATGGCAAATGACCCGGCTATTATTCTTGCTGACGAGCCGACAGGGGCGCTTGATACTGCCACCGGCCGTTTGGTGATGGATATTTTTCACTCCCTTAACCGAGAGCAGGGCAAAACTATAGTCCTGATTACCCATAACAAAGAACTGGCAGCAGAAACCAACCGGATTTTGACGATGAGTGACGGGGTGTTCGTATGAATGTGTATGAAAACGTCCGCATGGCATGGGAAGGTCTGAAAGCTAATAAAATGCGCGCCCTTCTTACGATGTTGGGGATAATCATCGGCATCGCATCGGTAATAGGTATCCTGACGATTGGTGACGGGGTAAGCAATACCGTGGCGGGAGCGATGGGGTCGTTGGGTGCCAGTAATATCTCCGTCAATTTGCAGCGGCGCAGTAGTGACATCCCGGGAAACAGGCGGATATTCGTGACCGAAGATGACCGTATCACCGAAGAGATGATAGCAGCTCTCGTAGAACGCTACAGCGAGGCGATAGCCGGTATCGCTACCAGCCGCAATGTCGGCGGCGGTCAGGTGCGGGATGGGCGTGATTATGCCAATGTCGGGGTTACGGGTATAAATGACGGCTTTTTGGAAGTCAATGCCGTGGAAATGCTGCGGGGACGAACCTTTAATGAGCGTGACCTTGACAGGGGGCGAAATGTTGCCATAGTTTCTGATCGTCTCGTTAATAATATGTTTGACGGCGACATGGATGTCGCAATTGGACAAGAAATTGCCGCCTATGTCGGAGCGGCGATTTATCCTTTTGTGATAATCGGTGTTTTTGAACATGAAATGACAGTTTTCAATTTTACCAGTGCCGCAGAAAGAGATATTAGTACCCCGCTTTATATTCCCATTACCACGGCGCAGAGGATACTCAACGCCCCCGATGGGTACACGACGCTAACAGTTGCGGCAGTGAATACGGTTGACAGTACCGCCTTTGCTGATCAAATCGCCAATTTTCTTAATCGTTATTATACCAATAATGAATACTTCTTCATTCAGACGATGAGCATGGAGAGTATGCTTGAATCACTCAATACGATGCTTGCCACTATCAGTATCGGTCTGTCGGTAATCGCAGGAATATCATTGTTAGTCGGCGGTATCGGGGTAATGAACATCATGTTGGTGTCGGTGACGGAGCGTACTCGTGAAATCGGGACACGCAAAGCTCTGGGGGCAACCAATGGTAATATTCGTGTCCAGTTCGTCGTCGAAAGCATGATCGTCTGTCTGGTTGGCGGGATGATTGGAATATTCCTTGGGAGTGTGATGGGGTATATCGGGACATCGATAATAGCCGTGGCAATTCTTCCCACCACCCAAAGTATCGCTATTTCTGTCGGTTTTTCTCTGGGAATCGGTCTTTTCTTCGGTTATTACCCTGCCAACAAAGCAGCAAAACTCGATCCGATTGAAGCTCTTAGATATGAGTAGGAGTTTCATTCACTCTATCATTTCGCATAGTTCACTCTATCATTTTGTATAAAGTCTTTTTTCCCTCTTTCATTCTGTTATCATGGAAGTTGGTGAGCAATAACACTATGTTTCTACCCTTTGCGTACTCATTACTTCGCAATCTTGTGGAAATCCACGAAAAACCACAAAAAAGTTTGTGGGTTTCGACGATGACATTTTAGGAATAATGCTGTATGGTTGTTGATATTCATGAACGTAACGGTAGTTTTGATTAAGAATTCTACTGTAAAAACGGGGAGAAAAGAGGAGTCTTAACTTATATCTGCGAGGGTATGAGCGAGTAAAAAAGGGGGGTATCATAATGAAAATAGCTGTTTGTGACAGTGAGCTACCTAATATTCAAGAGTTTATCAGTTTACTTAGAACAAAACTTGATAGTTATAGTATTCATACTACGATTGTTCCATATGATTCAAGAGAGATACTATATAAGAAACTAAGCAAATCATATGATTATGACATAATTATCTTGGATGGTAACACCGAGCACATGAGAAATATCGTGACTGTAGAAACAATAAGGGGAGTTGGCAGTAAGGCACGGATGGTGTATGTTAACTCACCTAATGATTGTGCAATGGTAGCATATAAAAATGAGTCGCATCGCTGTTATTTAAAGAATGGGTTGGATGAGCTATTGGAGGAATGTATAGCAGTAGTAATGGCAAAAAGAGATGTTGCACCTCATTGTTTTACATATAATTTTCTAGAAGGAACAAGAACACTTAACGCAGAGCAAATAGTCTATGTGGAGAGTAAAGGGCGTAAATTAACTTTTAATATAGATGGAGATAACGATGCTCCTTATCATTTGAATAGGAAGTTAGATGTTATAGAAAGGGAGCTTCATTACTGTGGCTTTCTTCGCATCCATCAAAGTTACTTAGTCAATATTAAGTTTATAGAAGAGATGACTAAATATTGGGCGAAAACAAGCACAGGGGTTTCTTTACCGATACCGAAGGCGAAGTATAAAGAAGTAAAGGAAAAGTATGGTGAAATGAGGGGATGGTTAAGTGACTAGCAATTTGAATACATAATACCTCTGTTCCATGAAGTCAATGGACGATTTTTGACATTATCTGGACGATTTTTGACACATGTGTATACAAAGATGTGAGAGTTTGTTATTGTAAGGAAGTATTTAGTCAATAACACAAAAGCACTTTCTCAAACCTAAATGAGCAGAGCTTATTAGGAGAAAGGAAGGAACAAAATACTTTATACGTAATTTAGGATGACTACAGCGGTAATGATTCCTAAATGAAAGGGAGAAGGTGTGCACTGGTGTTGAAAAATGAATTATATTGGTATATTCTTTTTGTTCGCACAGGTGATGAAGAGTGTATTGTCAAAAGATTAGTAAGAGACTTAGAAGATAAGGATTGCCTACCTTTTGTACCGAAAAAAACACGTATTTTAAGAAGACAAGGGAAGAAAACACTAATCTATAAGACTTGCTTTCCGGGTTATGTGTTTATTGAGTCGCATCAATCCTCTTTGGATTTCATCAAAAATATTTCACCTATTATCAGGAACATAAAAAACGCTTATAGGTTTTTAAGTTATGGAGATAAAGATGACATCGCAATGCATGAGGAAGAGCGAGTATTTTTTAGTAATCTTATTAATGACGAACACTGTATTGATGTATCACATGGATATAAAGAAGGTGATTCTATAAGAGTAACGTCAGGACCACTTGTCGGACGTGAAAGTTTTATAGTGAAGACTAATAAGAGACGAAATGAAGCTACAATAGAGACTTCATTATTTGGAACAAAGACTCAGGTTACGTTAGAGATGTCAGTAATTGAAAGGATATGTACTTAACATTATCATGGTATATTATTGTTTACAAACGCTTTTTTCTACTTGTACTATGAGGGCAAAATTATGGTTTGTATAGCAACAATAGCATCCATGAATTATTATGCGCAAACACAGGTTCTAATTGAAAGTATATGTCAAAATACCAACTATACAAAAATATGCGTTTTAGTAACGGACTATGAACTAAAGGAACATGGTCTTTCTAGAGTTAATAATTGTGAGGTTCTTTACTTCTCGCTTTCAGATCTAGACATTTCCAATATTACAGAAATGACTTTTAAATATAATGTAGCTGAACTCAATTCATCGTTAAAACCTTTCTTTATCAATCATCTTTTAGTTGCATTAGATTATGAACGCGTTATTTTTGTTGACCCGGATATATATGTTTTTGAAAATTTTACAATAGCATATAATTTATTGAACGACTTCTCTATAGTCATAACTCCTCACATCCTGTATGATTTATCCACTGTAAACATCCTGGATTATTTACAACACGGCTTGTATAACATGGGATTTTTTGCCGTTAAAAGAGATGAAAACACTCTCTCGTTTTTGAGCTGGTGGAAAAATAAATTGATTGATCAATGTTATTATGATTTAAAGAATCAGCTGTGTTGTGATCAAAAGTGGATGGATTTTGCACCCTCTCTCTTTAGTGGGATTCACATATTAAGAGAGCCTAGTTACAATGTAGCTTTCTGGAATCTTCATGAAAGGGATATTTTGTTTAAAGACAACCAGTTTTTGGTTAATCAACGTGCCATAGTATTTTACCACTATAGTAATTTTAAGTTCAAAAACCCAGAGTATCTTGCGTATTTCAAGGAAGGTGAATTTCGCGAATTTACTGACAACCATTCAGTGCGCCATTTATTTCATTTGTATTACAATAAAGTAATGGCAATGAACTATAATCATTATAGTAATATTGAATATGGTTTTCATCGTTATGACAACAACGCCGTGATATCAAATAGTCACAGGACACTATATAAAATAAAAAAGAACGAAATTCTATTTGGAAATCCTTTTGTGACAAATGGTGAAAATAGTTTTTTTAGCTATTTACTAAAAGCAAATTTGGTTGATAAAACACCGTGACGGACTTCCGGTCAAACATAAGATACCGATCAAAGAAAGTGAAAAAACATGATAAATTTCACTCATTTTTGATAATTTAACAGAGCGGTCTGGCAAATCAAATTACAGAAGAACCTGTTTTTGGTGAGTAAAAGTACGACAAGTCATGTGGTCATCTATATTTTGCACACAACTATGATATATCGAGGAATCTAATGAAGAAAATAATGATCATTTCATTTTATTTTGGTAAAATGCCAAACTACTTTCAGTTATGGCTAAACTCATGCGCTTGCAACCCTTCCATTGACTGGCTTCTGCTAACTGATGACCGCACTCGATATTCATATCCTAATAATATCAAACTGAAATATATTTCATTCGATGAAATGAAACATATTCTCAAAGAAAAACTAGAACTGAATGTAGATTTTAAGAATCCATACAAAACAACCGACTTCAGACCTGCATTTGGATTTGTTTTTTCTGAGTATTTAACAGGTTATGACTTCTGGGGGTTCTGCGATATTGACATAATTTTTGGAGATATAAGAGAATTTATTACCGATGATATTCTTAACAACTATACAAAAATACTGAAACATGGACATTTTACACTAGTGAAAAACAACAACGAGGGAAATCATCTTTTTATGTTGGAAGTTCCCAACTATAAAAACTATAAAACTATATATCAATCCAATCATATGTATGCCTTTGATGAATGGGGAGGTTTCACACCAATTTCAGAGAAAACAGGTGTGAAGCAATTTTATGAAATGATTTATGCAGACGTAAATGTATGTCATCATTTTTTTCACCTTCTGTTTATTGACTCAGGCTATACACCGCAGGTATTTTTATGGAATAAGGGTAAATTATCTCGATTCTATTTTCATGAAGGAGTTATTCGGGAACAGTTTTTTATGTATATTCATCTTCAAAAACGTAAAATGAAAATAAGCGATGCAAATATCTATGAAACAGAGAAGTACTATATCGGACCTCATGACTTTTTTATTGATAGTAATCATGTTTTCAATTACGATAGACTGTTAGAAATCAACAAATGTAAGTTATTTTATTCAGCATGGGTTAAGATACTATTAAAGTGGAAAGTAGAAGCTTTAGTATATTTCCTTGTAAACAAGTTGAAATTTCGTTTGAAGCTTGACGAAAAATAAGGAATACTACATTACCTCAAAAACCAACTAGTAAATTTAGAAGAGCTTACTCGAATCGAATGCCATAAAAGAGAAAGTTCTGACAGACAATAATTATGAAGAAGCATGATTAACTAATGAAGATGAAATTATTTGATTCTTTTGCTAACAATAAGCACATGATGTAAGAATGCGGCTAGTTTGTTCGCACTTTATTCTCATAAAATTTGGAGAGAGCGTGAAAAACGTATTACCTGTAAAAAAACCACTAATAAACACTTATACATCATATGGAGCATTGTTTTCCATTTTACCAAACGGGCTTGATAATTGGGTATATAATAATTTCATTCAACTAAATTATGCTAGTGGATGGAAAATGTATACATTTGAAAACCATAAGTACTTAATTTCTGAGTGTCCAGGTTTAATTTATTCTGTATTTCCAGAATTCATTACAAGAAAGTCTTACTTCAAATCTATTAGAAACATGATAAGAGCTATAATTGACGAAGGAGAGTATCTTTATCTTTATATTGATAGATACTATTTGTCAGTTGATAAAATTCGTTATATGAATTACCATTTTCCTCATGAATTATTCGTTTATGGGTATGATTTTGAAAGAGGTCTGGCTTATATTGCGGATAATTTATTGAATGGTAAGTTTGTTTTTACTACTTGTCCGTTAGAAGATATAGAAAATGGATTCAATAATATAGAAAGCGAATATGAATTTATGAAAATGATTCGCACAATAAAAGTAAGATCTAATGTTGATTATCCACTAGATATGGCTCAAATAAGACATGGTATTTTTTCATTTATTACTTCATCTCCTTCGTATCATGTTAATAAAGAACACGATATGCTTTTTGGTCTGGATATCTTTGATTCACTTCATAGACAATTTAGTGAAAATAAGAGTTTTATTGACGTAAGAGCGTTACATTTAATACATGAGCAAATAATGATTATGAATAAACGTGTGTCATATTTAATCGAAAGTGATAAACTTACATCATCTAGTAAGTTAGTACTAGAAGAGTTGAAAGGTTTGATGCATGGGTCTCTCATATTGAGAAACTCTGCCATAAAATATAGTGTATATAATACTGATTCTCTATACAACTCTATTCAAGAAAAAATATTACTTCTAAAAGATAGGATTAGTTCAGTATATTGCTCGCTTTTAAAACAGTTTTGAGCAGTAATTACTTCACATGAACATCAGCCGGAAGCTATCAGCCAAAGACCGAGGGTTCTTTACGCTATTTATACTAGCTGTTTTTTAGTTATTTCAAATAATGTAAATGGTAGGTGATTATAGTATAAGGGTTTATGTAAGCTCTAACTTGGTTCTAAGCACATCGGGGGAGCTTTTATATGTTATAAGGTGTTTAGTACTAGCTCAATGGAGGTGAAAAGATGAGTTTGAATTATTTGAATGATTTGCTCATGGAAGTTGAAGCAAAAGAAGTGCATAGTATTGAAGGGGATGTCTTTATGACCCAACAAATGGTCACACAATTCCCTGTGTTAGATGGTATCATAGAGGCATGATTCCAGGTGACTACTGTTGGAAATATAACGGCGGTTGCTAAACTGTAAAATCATTGCCGATAATTACTAACTGATGTTCATACAGGCGTAGAGCTGAGTACATATACCCTGAGTATACACTATGTTACATTCGCTTTTGTGAATCCACCCGATTTAGAGAACTAAAACCAAAATTATAACAAGCCTTGTGAAACATAGTAATATAACAGTCTATAGGGGGACTGCTTTTGAGACATTTCATATATACAATCATCTTGTTAATACTCACTATATCTTTATCTGCTTGTAACTCGGATTCTGTGGATGATGTCAAGGAAGCGGAAACGTAAAGAGAGAAGCAATTAGTTAAACTTGCAATGATAGGAACTATCTTGCCAAGTTCGGTTATTGAAGACTTTAACCAATATAATGAAGATTATTATGTGGAAGCTATTCATTATAGTTCTGGCGACCCTATGAATCTAGATGAAGCTATATTAAAGTTCAATGTCGATATATCGGCAGGAACACTTCCTGATATTGTGTTAATGAATCGCAATATCCAAACAAATGATTATATAACCAAA
>JAITGA010000024.1 GCA_031280955.1 Lachnospiraceae bacterium | reverse complement strand
ACGCTCTCGCTTCATCCAAAACGTAGCGGTACATAAGGCGGCAGACCCAAAGAACATGGGTCTATACACCGCCTAAGAACCGACGTTTTGCAAGAACCCATTCAATAAATCACACCATGATATATGCGGTTAAGTATCTGACCTTGAGGCAAATCTATTGTTTTCAACCACAGTTTCGTCATTGCGAGGCGGTTTCATACGCCGAAGCAATCCATGATGAAAAATACGCATATACTTCCACCGCATCTATCATGGTGTTGATTTATCAATGGGTACGCTCTCGTTTAACCCAAACCGTAGGGGTAAATAGGGCGCAAGACCCAAAAACCATGGTCCTATACCCGCCCTAAGTGCCGACGTTTTGCAAGAACCCATTCAATAAATCACACCACGATATATGCTGATATGTATCTGACCTTGTGTGTATCTATTACTTTCAAGAATTATTGTGTCATATTGTGTCGATTTGATAGTGGATATATGCCTCAAAAAATAGTACACTCAAAAAGCTCTCAAATAATCAACCCACTCAAAAAGACACTAGAAAAAAGACACTAGAAAAAAGACATGGAAAAAAGACATTAGAATAAACAGTTGACAAATTCTTTACTTTAAAGTAACATGCAAATTAGGAATTGCTTACGAGCATATGTAATTTTGTTAGATTCTTATTGACTATATTTTTTGTAATGACGGGGGAGAGAAAATGGAAAATAAGAGATTTGTTGCAATGTTCATAACAGTTATATTGATAATTACTGTACATTATTTTCCTGTTATTGCAGAAGATAATGATTTACCCTTATATGAAGAAGAACACATTATCAATGAAGAAGATTTTTTTACCGATGAAAACGATTATATACTAGATAATGACGAAACTTTCTATGAAAATGAATGTTATTCGTGTTGTAATACTTTTTGTATGAAATGAACGAAGCATTAAATGATAATGATATTTCTAGATTTATCGAAGATGTTTTAGAGACACAATCACGTAATTATAGTTGTCCTTATGGTATTGTTCATGCAAACGCAACTTCCGCAAGTGCGGTTGTATCTGGAGCAAGCGAGTATTCAGCAAGTTGGACATGGAAACAACTAGCAGAAATAAAAGTGGGCGCTGCATCATTTGGACTTGTGCACGGTGAATTTAACAGGAGACCAATATTAGGAGATCAAGTACGGACAAAAGTGGATGGTTATCCTTCTGGAGTACATACTGTATCATTCATTATTTCATTTCCAGGTTCTGACCAGAGTGCTCATACTCGAGCGGGAGATGCAATAACTTCATGGATTAGCTTGAGGAATCACCATGCTTCTTTTTCTGGAATCACATACTATTGAACAATTTTTGAAAACATATTACGAAAGAGCCATACTGTTTAATGTTCGTTATAACAAATCGTATGAAAAAAGGACTATTCCGTACTACCATTAAGAAGAAAAAACATGTAATTATTGCTCTCTTTGTCTTGTTAATTTCTGCATTAGTGGTTTTCTCAATTTATAACTATAAATGGTATCGACTTGTCTCAATATATGAAGAGTTTTTATATAGTGAAAAATTACAAGATATCAAACACATGCCAACAACAGCTCCTGCTACTATAGTTATAGGTTCAAAAGAGTTTCCTTATAACTATAGTCGTTATACTTTTTCTGAGGGAAACGAAGGTATATTTAGTTGGAAACAACATTCATTTAGAAAATATGATTATAATGAATATGGTTATTATTTCGGGATAACCATTCCGGCTTATTTACAATTTGGTGGAAATATACAAGTGGTTTATGAAAACGAAGACTATCGACTTGATTTATTAATGTCTCCAGTAAAATGGTTATATGTTTTAAGAATTGGTGAATATGAAATTGTAAATAATAGTAAGTTTATTCATATGCTCTCCTCTGCTGTTGATAAAACCGGAACACCTATTGGTCGACATCCAGATGATAGTGAAGATTTTTATGAAAGTTGGCTGTTGCTATACGATAAATATCATTTAGAGATAATTGATTTATTTGAAACTACAAAGGATATATATGGTGATTTATTACAATAAGCACATCAAGGAAAAAGAATGGCATGTTGACAGAGCGTTTGTTCTGGCTATTATTGTTTTGTTTTTTGTTGTTTTTTTCATCATTTATCATTTTTCGTGGCGAAATTTTAATGATAGATTTCTATCTGTAGCTACTAGTGAAAGTCTCATACAAACTTCAGCAGTTTCTGATTATTTGTTTAGTAGTAACTATAGATACCGCAAATATCATGATATTTTTGATAATGAATATCAATATTTTATAGAAATGCCAAAACAATATCAATACAGGGGTTATATTAGTGTGTTAGATAAATCTGATGACTATCATATTGAATTTACTCATTGGATGTCAAGAGGACCTAACTATTGGCCAGGAAAGTCGTTTTACAGTCTTCGCATAGGAGAAATTGACAACAAAATGCGTATGTATAGTTCTGAAATTGATATAAATGGACATCCAATCATAAACTCATACGATAGTGATGAATATATTGAAGAGTGGAATAGATTATATGAAAAATATAATGATAAAATAAACTTAATGTTAAATATAGTTGATATTGTATTTTACCTAAACTAACTGAAAGAGTCAAATGCTATTGCCTCTTGTGAACGAGGTGGTAACGAGGACGTAGGCTAGGGGCAGACACGCATCTATCATGGTGTTGATTTATCAATGGGTACGCTCTCGCTTCATCCAAAACGTAGCGGTACATAAGGCGGCAGACCCAAAAAGCATGGGTCTATACACCGCCTAAGAACCGACGTTTTGCAAGAACCCATTCAATAAATCACACCACGATATATGCTGATAGGTATCTGGGTTTGGGTAAAATTACACTTTAAAATAGACAAAAAGCGTAAATCCAGCAATGAACAGATGTCAGATGCTGTGGGTTACGCTTTTTGTTGGGTTATTTGGTCGGGTTTAACTATGCCCGCTCAACTTTGCCGGATTTGAGGCATTTGGTGCAAACGTGCTGCCGCATGGGGACACCGTTGACACGACTGCGCACCCGTTTGATATTGGGCTTCCAAATCTTCTTCGTCTTGATATTGGAATGACTGACCTTATTGCCAAACTGTACGCTTTTTCCGCAAATATCACATTTAGCCATCTATATTACCTTCCTTTTCTTTTGACACAACACACATAGTAACAGAAGCAGGGAGCAAATGCAATAGGAGATTTCAACTCCGTTCTTGCTAATATGCCCGATGCGATAGTCCGTACGGGAATCGAACCCGTGTCTCCGCCGTGAGAGGGCGGTGTCTTAACCCCTTGACCAACGGACCGTGTGAGAACTTACTTATTATGAAACACTTGGCTTGTTTCGTCAAGTGCGAATTTTGGCAGGGGTGACGGCAGGGGGTGACAGGGGTAGGATGGTTAATTAGGCGAGCAATAACTGTCATAAAGGCTTTGTAACACAGAAGCAGATGCTTTCTCCCCACTCATGTCAAGTGAAACCCCATCATCAAGGAAGCGGGGGATGAGGTGCAGATGGAAGTGGAAAATCGACTGTCCCGCAGCAACCCCATTTCTCTGTACGATACTCAGACCCTCGTAGTTTACGGTTTCCTTTAATCTTGCCGCTACTTTGCCCGCAAGGGGCATCAGTCGCTCCAACTCTTTTTCCTGCAAGGCAAAGATGTCTTCGGCATGGGTTTTGGGTAAAACAATCGTATGTCCTTTTGACTGCGGGAATTGGTCGAGTATTACCATGAAATCATCATCCTCATGGAGGATATAAGATGGCAGTTCACGGTTGATGATTTGGCAAAAGATACAGTCCATGTTTGTCCCTTTCATTATTTCATTCACTTGCAGGACGGTAACGAAGCCTGAGTGTAGGCATTTTCGTGAGTAGTGTGTAGGTATTGACCAACCAGTCAGCATTGGCAGGGAAAGCCTCATCACGGTATTTCTTCTCAAAAGGGTTCATACCATCCGCAGGCGGAGCAAATATCCGAATTGAAAGTTCACCCCCCTGAGGCAGCCTGTTGTCATAAAAAGCCGGCATCAAATCTATTGTCTTTGCTGTCGGAGCTTTATAAAACCATCGCCCATTTAACTCAATGATGAGGTTTAACTCCTCTTCAAAAGTGATTTCACAAAAGACAGGGTCTTCAGCGAAGAGAACGTTAATTGCCACCCCTTCGGCATCTTCACTGCCGCCCCAACGAAGCTTGGCGGGAAGCAGGGTAGCTCCTTCATCGGCAAATGAAGGTGAAAAATAAGGATTGCGCAAAAACTCTTTGTAAATATTCATCACCGGTTGGGCGATACCGAGATCGGGATCGGAGGGGTCTTCGATTTCCAAACCAAGCCGTCCACGGTCACGGAATTGATAGAAAGTAATGCCATTTAACCAATCATCAGGGTCTTCCATCCTCAGTGTGAGGAACTCCCTCACCATTTCGGCTTGTTCATATGCCCCGGTGACATCACCATCGGCATTAAACTCACTCATCAGCATTGGCTTTGCCACGCCATTATTGATTTCAACAAAGCGTTGATAGCTCTTCTTCGTCAGTTCATAAATATCAGCAACAGCAGAGCGTTTGTGTGATGTCCCCCCCGGCTCGGCAATTGAATACGGCCAACCCCAATGCAGGGCGAGATACTTGTCAATTGACCAGATATCTGCCACACGAACGGCTTCAGCGAACTCATCTTCACGGTCAATGCGGGTGGCTTCGATATTTTCCAATCCATCAATGCAAAGAATTGTCTTGATATGAGGTGCTCTTTCTTTGATAATATGGTGAAAGTGGACGAAGAAGTCAGCTACTTCTTGATAAGTACAGCGTTTGTTGAAGGCAAACCAATTGCCGGTGGCTTCATGATTGATTCTTAGCATTAAACGTCCAAAGCAGGATAGCTCCAAGGCGATTTGCCGCAGGTGATAATCATCTACATTGGGGTCGATAGTCAGGGTGAGGATGACATCTTGACCAAAACGACGGATTTCCTGCATTTGTTCAAACGGTTGATATGAGGGGGTAATCCCTTGCTGCCACATTCTAATCTCGTCGGTGAAATGAACTGCTCTGCCGGAGATACCGCCTTGATACGGGAAATAGTCATCATAGGGATAATCCCATGCGAAGCTGACATCATCTCTGGCATGGGCGATGCTTGCCCGCTCCGGCCAACCGCGGTCATACGGATAATAACAATACATCAAGTTGATACCACGATGAAGCCGTCCGAGGGAATTGAGGATATATCCTTGTTTGACATACTCACCACGCTCTGAGCCATCACCAAGGTCGAGGGCGCAGCGGGCGGGGAGAAGACGGATTTTTGACAAATTGTTCATGAAATTCTCCTTTTTGGAAACCAAAGACAGCGAAAAGTATCATGGATAAAATAGTTCATGCTTGATTTTATCTTAGCGTTGTGAGCCGAAATTGTCAAGCGCATGGCGGGTAACTTCCCAATCTCATTCAATTACTTTGTCCACATCAAATAGCAGCCATTGATCAAAGTTGGAATTGTAATTGCTTAATGTATCGTGACCGTGACTACGTTCGCTAGACATGTATTGAGTTATCCGCACAACAAAACCAACTATATCACTACTATCATAACCGGAGTTATACTCTTTGGTCCATGTTGCGGTCAAACCGTTTTCATCTACTTGAGCTAAAAAGCCATCGGGGTGGTTTCCGGATGGTTTGTTTATATAGTCATAAGCGTTTAAAAACGGTCTGAGCATTAAATTATCTTCCATGTTTACTACATGCCACGCCCACTTATGTGACCAATCGTAGTTACCGATTCTGCGCTCGGTTTCAATCCACGAGCCGATAGCAACTGTTCCGTCGCCCCTACCGTCTAAAGATGTGCGTTCGTGTACTCCGTATACACCACACCTGAATATTAGTGAGGCGACTGAGGTTTCATCGTTATTTGACCACTCCCAAGGGTAAATATAGTTTTGTTTAATAGAAGTATCACGATAAGTAAAAGTCATCGTGCCGTTACCATTGTCCTTAGCACTGAGACTAATGGCTGAGGGGTCTACCTTAAAATCCTTAAAGCTTGCCATACCCGGCAGAATTTCTGACACAGGCACTTCAATATCCGTTTTCATGAATGAATAAGAATAATATTCTCCATTGTGGCCGTGTATAGAAATGTCAAGCTGTGATATCGAGTTCCAGTCGTGTGCATGTTCCGCTGATATATACTGGCTGAATATTACTTCTGTGTCGCCAAAATACTCCCTATTATGTCCATAATCATAATTACTACTGATAGGATTGCTTACAAAAGTATCAAGCTTAACCCTTATATAGTAACCTTCTCCCAAATCAATATGTATGAAACTACCTGCCGGAGAGATGCCGTCCGTAACCGGTATATTGTGTGTCATCAAGTCTTGCAGCCAGGGCATAGTAATGCGAAAGATGATTTCACGCTCTTCAAAACCTTTTGCCATTACAAGAGCAAATTCACCAACATTATCCCTATGCTGACCGTTAGCATAGTTTAAAATGTCATTATCAAGGTCTGTTATACTGTCAGGCGGTGTTATGTCAGGGTTGGTGAAAATGCCTTCAACAAATGGTGGAACTCCCAGTAGGTAGTCTGCGCTTACTATAAGTGAAACATCGGGTCTTCCCTCCACTAATACGGTTCCCCATATTTCTTCACCGATTATTGTCGAATGTCCCATATTCATTTCAATGTTCCATGTACTTACACTGTTTGTGTTATGAATCCATGTATGCTTTACCATGCCATGAGCATATCCATCCACAAATGCACCCTGTGTAATAACAATCATCGCATAAGAACTGTCGGCATCAAGGTTGGCGGGCTCAGCATTTGCTCTATATAAAACACCTTCGCCATTTGGCAGACCATCCGAAAAATACCCTTCATAACGGAAATTGTGATATAACCAAATACCCCATCCTGTGAATCTGCCGTTAGCATCCAGTTCACCGATGTAGATGCCATCATCGTCAATCTCCGGTGAATCATTACTACCTATATCGCTAATCTTAGGTGAATCATTACTGCCTACATCTTCATCAGGATCGCTTCCTTGCAGCATTTGAGTCAGCGAACAAGCGGTCAGAACAAGTGCAAATATAGTAAACGCAAGTGTCATTGCTAATAGTTTTTTCATTTCGCATGTCCTCTACTATGGTATGAGTCAGGGGGTGATAGGTTCGCTGTCACTATTGTATTGCCATTTTAACATAATTCACAAGGAAATGATATTCTAACTTAGCACCTTGCCACTTTACCCCTCTCTTTTAAGCAAGGTAAGAAACCCTTGACTCTCGCCAAAGTCATGATATAATTACATCTAAACGAGGAATGAATGATACGTTTTGGAAACCCCATCAGTCATAGGGAACTGAAGGGAGGGTAGAAGAGTATGTCAAGTGTTATAGTTAAAGATAATGAGAGTTTGGATAGTGCCTTGCGCCGTTTCAAAAGGAGTTGCCAAAAGGCAGGAATCCAACAGGAAATCCGCAAGCGTGAGCATTATGTGAAACCAAGTGTGAAGCGCAAGAAGAAGTCTGAAGCGGCTAGGAAGCGTAAGTTCAATTGAGCTTGCGTTATTGCTACATCAGCATGTTTTGATAAGGTTTAGTTGGTGAAGCAGTAGTTATGAAACGGATGTCTTATAATCCCCGGCTTATGTCGGGGATTTGACGTAATGCGAAAATCAAATAGTGGAAAAAAACCACGATTTGGGTTACAATAATTGGTGGGGCAATAAAGGGGTAAGCAGGAAACAGGAATGATAGAGCAAATAAGAGAACTAATTTATAGTTTGAATATAGATTTGTCCGACTGGAAGCTAGAAATAATTCTGGTTTTGTCCGGTTTGGTCTTGGTTTTACTGTTGGTAGTAGCTATCCGTGACAACAATCGCTTTGTGACTCGTGAGTATTACTTTTGTGCAACCGGGCTCAAAAAAAATGCCAAACTCTTGGTTATCTCTGACCTTCATAACAAGCAGTATGGCAAAAACAATCACGCGCTTTGGAATGCGATCGAGTTAATTGCTCCCGACTATGTAGTGATTGCCGGGGATTTGGTAACTGCGTATAGCAAGGATAATACCACTGCATGTGAATTGCTTCGCTTGTTGGCATCGAAGTATCCTGTTTACTATGGCAACGGAAATCATGAACACCGAGTGGTAAAACAAGCAGCAACCATGAAACCTGTCCGAGAGACGAACAAGGAAGCGGCAGTAGTAACACTTTCAACGGAAGCCAACAAGGAAAGTAACAACGAGGAAAGCAACTCATCACGGCGGATAAGGACGGCGGTATCGAGAGATAGCAGTTCGTCTACCACCATGACGGCGGCGGCACAACTGGAGCAGGTCATAAATGAACTGCCGATTGCCCGCTTGCAAAACGAGAGTATCCATATCAGCGATATCAATATGAATATATTTGGACTTGACATGGATTATGATTTTTATCGTCGTTTCAGTCCGGCACGATTGTCGGTTGATTATATCGACGAACTAATAGGTGCTCCTGAGGAGGGAGCGGTAAACCTGTTGATTGCCCACAATCCCGATTATTTTCCCGGTTATGCCGCATGGGGAGCAGATTTGGTGGTATCAGGGCATTTGCACGGTGGTTTGATTCGCTTACCGCTCTTGGGCGGTTTGATTTCCCCGCGTTTTCGTTTGTTTCCCCGCTATGACGGCGGACTTTTCTCCAGCGGCAAGTCAACAATGGTGGTAAGCCGAGGGTTGGGTGGGAACTTTTTGCAAGTGCGGATGAGAAATCCCGGCGAGTTGGTAGTAATCCATATGCGGCACTAAAATACTGACGAATTAGGAAATGGGGCAAAGAAATGGCAATAAAGGTAAAACTTCTGGCTTTTGAAGGACCGCTTGATCTGTTGCTCCATTTAATTGACAAGAACAAGGTGGATATTCATGATATCCCCATTGTGATGATAACGGAACAGTATCTGGAATATATCCATGCATGGGAAAAAGAAGCGACGGGAAATCATGACGAGGACTACATGGATATGATGAGTGAGTTCTTAGTGATGGCAGCTACTTTGCTGGATATCAAAACACGGATGCTGCTTCCCAAGGAAAGTAGTGAAGAGGGTGAGGCAATTGACCCTCGCGCCGAATTGGTGGAGCAACTTTTGGAGTTTAGAATGTTCAAACTCTTTTCCCAAGAACTGCGAGACCGTCAAGTCGATGCTCGCCGCAACTGCTTCAAGGAAGCAAAGCTTCCTGATGAGGTCAGGGATTACCAAGAACCGATTGATTATGAGGCTTTGTTGGGCGAGGCGACCCTTACGAAGCTTCAACAAATGCTGGAAATGATGTTAAAGCGGCAAGTGGACAAAATTGATCCCATCCGCTCTTCTTTCCGGGAAGTGGAAAAAGATGAAATCGACATCGAAAAAAAGATGTCTTATGTATTGGCATATTTGGATAAACACCGCCGTTTTGGTTTTGTGGAGTTGATGGAGCAGCAAAAGAGTAAAATGGAGATGATTGTCACTTTTTTGGTTGTTTTGGAGCTTATCAAAGTCGGACGGGTTACTGTTTTGCAAGAAGATTATAATGATGATATCATTATCATGGCAGCATGAGTGGGGAGAAAATGGAGTCTGGTGAAAAGAAAGCCATCATGGAAGCGATACTTTTCACGTTCGGCGAGGCGTTAAAAGTAGAGCGGCTGGCGGCGGTGATAGAAACGGAAGAGGAAGAAACAAAGCGGCTGCTTACGGAAATGAAAGCTGAATACGATGAGCAACAGCGTGGTATCGCCTTGGTGGAGTTGGATGATGCTTTTCAAATGTGTACACGCGGCACGATGTATGAGTATCTGCAAAAAATCGCGAGCACCCCGCAAAGAAATGTCCTGACTGATACTTTACTGGAAACACTTTCGATTATTGCCTATAAACAACCAATCACAAGGCTGGAAATTGAAAAGATCAGGGGAGTAAGCTGCGACCATGCCGTCAATAGACTGCTGGAGCTTCAGTTGATATCTGAACTGGGACGGATGGATGCCCCGGGACGACCACTGCTTTTCGGGACGACGGTAGAATTTCTTCGTTGTTTCGGGATAAAATCACTTGATGATTTGCCGCAAATGGATTCGGTACGGGTGGAAGAGCTAAAGATTGAGGTTGAACAGGAGCTAAAACGAGATTCATAGTAATACAAAATAAATGCGGGGGATAATCTCATTGAAAGGATGTAACAAGATGAAAAAATGGTTGGTGGTAACATGGGCGTTGCTGTTAGGCGGAGGTTTGTTCTTTGGTCAAAATCTGGCGGTAACAGCTACAGATGCAACAGCTGAAGAGGGTTTTATTACCGTTCAGGAGGCAATTGAACACGCCGAAAGCTTTATTGAAACATTTCATTATATCGTTGTCGGGGGGACAGAAGATCAGTTTGCCACTTTGTGGGTGTATGACTCGATCATCGCTTGGCGGAATGTTTTGGAGGAAATCGGGACATATAATGGTATCAAGAAAAGTACTGCCACCGTTGATAGCGAACGTGCCGATATCAAGGTTGAGATAAACGGTAGTCGCAGGAATGCGATTGTAGAGATGGTGCTTTACTTTGATGCCGAACCGGAAATCCATATATACAGCAAGTTTTCTTTCACAACCTTTATGAACGAGAGCGGAGCAGGTAATATTTTGACCTTGTTTAACACCGTAGCGGTACTGTTCATCATCGGCTTTTTGCTAATAGTCATCATGCCACGGCTTCCCTTGGCGGGACGCAGTGAGGGTGAGTTCACCCAGTCGGTTGATGGTACGATTGCCCAGATTATTGAGAACGAGGAAAAGACGGAAACGACTGCAGCAGATACAGCAGAAGATGTAACAGCAGAAAAAACCGATGGCAATGTTGATAGTGAAGTAGAAACCCCATAGCTTATAGTTTGATGAAATGATTTATGCTTAGATAAGGGGAAGAGCCAACACCATGCCAAACGGAAACAACAATACTGCGAGCATCGGCTTCGAGCAACAAATATGGGCGGCGGCAGACATCCTACGCGGCAACATGGATGCCGCCGAATACAAGCATGTCGTATTGGGATTGATTTTCCTTAAATACATTTCCGACAAATTTGACGAAAGGTATCAGGAATTACTTACCGATGATGACGATGTGGAAGACAAGGATGCGTATACAGAAGTAAATGTCTTTTTTGTGCCACCTTCCGCACGTTGGAGTATCATCGCTGATGCTGCTCACAAAGAGGAAATCGGTACGATTATTGACGATGCTATGCGTGCTATCGAAAAAGAAAATAAGCGACTGAAAGATATTTTGCCCAAGAACTATGCACGCAGTGAATTAGACAAACGCCGTCTTGGTAATGTTGTAGACCTCTTTACCAATATAAAGATGATTGAACACGGCACGGACAAAGACATTCTTGGGCGCACTTATGAATATTGCCTTGCCAAATTTGCGGAACAAGAGGGCAAACGCGCCGGAGAATTTTACACGCCGTCCTGTGTGGTGCGGACACTTGTTGAAGTGCTCAAACCATACAAAGGACGTGTATACGACCCCTGCTGTGGTTCGGGGGGAATGTTCGTACAATCTACCGACTTTGTGAAAAGTCATGCAGGAAATATCGACAATCTATCTGTTTATGGGCAGGATGCCAATCCGACCACTCGCAAGATGGCACTGATGAACCTTGCAATCCGAAACATAGAAGCTGACCTCGGCGGTTATAATGCAGACACATTTCATAATGACCTACACCCTACGCTCAAAGCCGACTTCATTTTAGCAAATCCGCCGTTTAACCTTTCTGACTGGAACGACGGTTCATTGAACAATGACCAGCGGTGGAAATACGGTCTGCCGCCGTCTGGTAATGCTAACTTCGCATGGGTACAGCACATGATTCACCACCTTGCACCAAATGGGAAACTTGGACTTGTGCTTGCCAATGGTTCGCTTTCGTCACAAAGCGGCGGAGAAGGTGAAATACGGCGAAAAATCGTAGAAGATGATCTTGTGGAAGGCATCATCGCCATGCCGACACAATTATTTTACACAACAGGAATCCCTGTATCTTTGTGGTTCATCAGTCGAAATAAAAAGCAAAAAGGAAGAACATTATTTATTGATGCTCGTAAAATGGGGACGATGGTTTCACGTAGAAACCGCGAAATGACCGTAGAGGACATCGCAAAAATCGCCGCTACCTTTGATGCGTTCAATGACGGAGTACTTGAAGATGTTAAAGGTTTCTGTGCCGCCGTAACAACAGAGGGGATTGCGAAACAGGACTACATTCTCACGCCGGGGCGGTATGTCGGAATCGAGGAGCAAGAAGATGACGGTGAGCCGTTTGATGAAAAGATGAAGCGACTGACGGAGGAATTGTCGGTGATGTTCAAGCGTTCGCACGAATTGGAAGATGAAATACGGCAGAGATTGGGGGCGATAGGGTTTGAAATCTGATGAAAAACTCTCAACAGTGTCGAGAGAAATTGAAAGATCAGAAAAACTCGCAGCAGTGCCGCGAGAGTTAGAGCAAGCTGATAATATATATGCGTTTAAAGAAATCATTACTATAATCGAAAACGCTCGCAAAAATGCCTACAAAGCTGTAAATCGGGAACTCATTTCAATGTATTGGGAAGTTGGGAAATACATCTGCGATAAGGTGTTATTTGCCAAATGGGGAAAATCCATTGTGAAAGAGTTTTCTCACTTTATACAATCAAACAATCCTGAAATTAATGGATTTTCAGCATCAAATATTTGGCGTATGAAACAATTTTATGAAACCTATGCTAAAAACGAAAAACTCGCACCACTGGTGCGAGAAATTAACTGGACACAAAATCTCATAATAATGGCTAGAGCAAAGACTGAAGAAGAAAGAGAGTTTTATTTATTTCTTTGCAATAAGAATAACTACTCAAAAAGAGAATTGCAAAGACAAATCGATAGCAAACTTTATGAACGCACAATGATTTCTGATGAAATCAATAAGGATATATTTGTACGCAACCCCGGATTAAGTGTTTTGCGTGACAGTTATGTTCTAGAATTTTTAGACATTCCGGAAAAACACAAGGAGAAAGACCTACAGAAAGCTATACTTGCCAATTTACGTAAATTCATTTTAGAGTTTGGAAAAGACTTTTCTCTCATAGGTGAAGAATACCGCGTGCAAGTTGGCAACCATGATTTCAAAATAGATTTATTGCTTTATAACCGTGACCTGCAATGCCTTGTAGCCATCGAGCTAAAGGTTGTCGATTTCCAACCTGAGCATCTCGGCATGTTAGAATTTTACCTTGAAGCCCTTGACCGTAATGTCAAGAAGTCTAACGAAAACCCAAGTGTAGGATTGATATTCTGTGCCGGCAAAGATGATGAGGTTGTTGAATATACACTCAGTCGCAGTATGTCCCCCGCTCTGATAGCCGAATATCAAACGCATCTGCCTGAAAAAAACTTGCTAGCGAACAAACTGCGTGAATTGCGTGAACTAGCAGAATCGGAGGGTTTGGCTGACGATGATGGAGGGGGCGAGGAATGAAAATCAATTTTGTAGGAATAGAAGCAATTATTTATCCTAAAAATCTGTATAATGACAATCTCCCGCTTGCGAAGGTTGGAGGTAGGAACATTACAACAAGAGAGGTTAAGACGCATTTAGATAACCTAATTCAATATATTGATAAAACGGTTGAGGCTTGCGCCATTTTTGATGAACGATACGAACGGTTTTCAACTGCGTTAGGTTTTCTTGTCTCAATAAAAGGCTTTTTCCGTGCTAAAACACCTCAACATGTAACAGAGGAAGTTGGAAAGATTACCATTGATGTAATAAAAGAAATTGCTCTTATGTCAGAACCGCTTGATGAAAACCAGAAAAGAGCTATTAAGTCAGCAGCTTTTATAGCGAAGCTTACCATTGAGAAAGTTTGCGAAATATGAGATTAAGTGATATTTGTACAATTAAGTATGGTAAAGACCACAAGCGTCTTGATGAAGGTAACATTCCCGTGTATGGTTCCGGCGGAATTATGAGGTACGCCGACTCTGCTCTGTATAGTAAAAAATCAGTACTTATTCCACGCAAAGGCACTCTCGGCAACTTGTTTTTTGTATGTGAGCCTTTTTGGACGGTTGATACCTTGTTTTATACAGAAATCGACGAAACGAAAGCTGTTCCTGAATACTTGTATTATTTCTTAAAAACTCTTGATTTGTCGGGAATGAATGTAGGTACTGCTGTGCCAAGCTTAACAACGGCGGTTTTGAATGAAATTGAAATTAATATGCCGTCAATTGATGAACAGCAAAGCATTGCCGACACACTTTCCGCACTTGATGCACGAACTTCCGTAAACACAAGGATAAATCATCATTTACACGACAGCAATGAGCCGTGCGGCGACAGTGCAAATGGCGAACGGTCGTGCTTGCACGAACCGGGCGACACTTTGGTCTGTCGCCATAGGGCGAACGCCCGTG